>NZ_JAWDIE010000006.1:0-162248 GCF_037688875.1 Amphibiibacter pelophylacis | reverse complement strand
CTGATGTACGACTTCGCCAAAGCCATGGTGCGCGAGCGGCGCATCGAGCGGCGCTGGACCATTGCCATCCGCGCGCTGTGGCTGGCGCTGTTCATGGCCATCGCCTGGGGGCTGTTCACGCAGCGCTCGCTCAGCGGCGAAGCGCATGACGGCACGCACACCGCCGTGATCGACATCAGCGGCGAGATCAGCGCCGACAGCGAAGCCAGTGCCAGCAACATCATCCAGAGCCTGGATGAGGCCTTCGACGCGCCCAACGCCAAAGCCGTGGTGCTGCGCATCAACTCGCCCGGCGGCAGCCCGGTCCAGGCGGGACTGGTCTACGACGAGGTGCGCCGCCTGCGCGGCCTGCACCCGGACCGCAAGGTCTACGCCGTGATCGGCGACATCGGCGCGTCGGCGGCCTACTACATCGCCTCCTCGGCGGACGAGATCGTGGCCAGCCGCGCCTCGCTGGTCGGCTCGATCGGGGTGATTTCCAGCGGCTTTGGCTTTCCGGGCCTGATGGACAAGCTGGGCATCGAGCGTCGTGTGATGGCCTCCGGCCCCAACAAAGACATGCTGGATCCCTTCGCGCCCGAGCAGCCTGGCCAGAAAGCGGTGATGCAGGCGGCGCTGGACACCATCTACAAACAGTTCATCACCGACGTGCGCGCCGGGCGCGGATCGCGTCTGAAGGAAGACGACAGCACCTTCTCCGGCGCGGTCTGGACGGGCGAACAGGCGATCAAGCTGGGCCTGATCGACCGCCTGGGCGGCCTGAACGATCTGGCCCGCGACACCATCAAGGCGCCCGAGCTGATCAACTACACGCAGCGCGAGAACATCGCCCAGCGTCTGGCCAAGCGCATTGGCGCCAGCGCCGGGGCGGCGGCGGTGGAGTCTCTGGCTGGCACAGCCCGGCTGCACTAGCCGCCGTCAGGATTCCGCCGCATGAGCGCCAGCGCCCGCCCTCCGCCCGGCAGCGCCCACTGCGCGCTGGTGCTGAGCGGCGGCGGCGCGCGCACCGCCTACCAGGCGGGCGTGCTGGCGGCGCTGGCGGCCGTGTGGCCGCACGGGCACTTCCCTTTTCTTTCGCTGTTCGGCACCTCGGCCGGGGCCATCAATGCCGCCTTTCTGGCCAGCCGCGCCAGCCGGGGCGTGTCCTCGCTGGCCGCACTGGCGCGCTACTGGCGGCGCCTGACTGGCGACACCATCTACCGCCTGCCCGTGCCGCACTGGGCCACCTGGCACCGCTGGCTGCTGGCCTGGCAGCTGTCGCAGCGCGTGCAGCGCACGGGCGCGCTGCTGGACAACACGCCGCTGCAGCACTTCCTGCGCCAGGGCATCGACTGGGCCGATCTGGCCCGCGCCACGCGCGAGGGCCCGCTGGACGCGCTGGGCATCACCGCATCGAGCTACACCGGCGGCGAGCACTGGACCTTCTGCCAGCTGCGCCCCGGCCACGCCCTGCCGCAGTGGCAGCGCCCGGGGCGGCGGCTGCACGCCAGCGACATCCGGCTGGAGCACGTGATGGCGTCCAGCGCCATCCCCTTTCTGTTCCCTGGCGTGGCGCTGGACGTGCCGATGGCCCCGGGCTCCAGCGAACCCTGCCGCGAACTGTTCGGCGACGGCGCCATGCGCCACACCTTTCCCCTGTCGGCGCCCATGCACCTGGGCGCGCGGCGCATTCTGGTCATCAGCGCCAACCCCGGCCCGCAGCCCGACGACGACGTGGCCTGCAGCACCGAGGATCACCCGTCGCTGGCGCACATCGCCGGGCATGTGCTCAACAGCGTGTTCCACGACACGCTGCACAGCAATATGGACCAGATCCGCCGCATCAACAGCCTGATCGGCTCGCTGCCGCCCGAGGCGACGCGCACGCTGGATCACGGCATCGTCGATGTCATGGCCATCCACCCCTCGCGCGGCCCCGACGAAATCGCCCGCGAACACATGGGCCAGCTCCCACCCGGCCTGCGCGACGCCCTGGACAGCCTGGGCATGCTGGCCGACAGCAGCGGCGTGCTGGCCAGCTACCTGCTCTTCTCGCCCGGTTTCATCGCCGCCCTGATCCGTCTGGGCTGGGACGACGGCCTGGCGCGGCGGGACGAGCTGGTGGAGTTTCTGTCACAGGCAAGTTCAGCGCCGAAGGCAACCCGGCCCTGCGCACCACGCTGGCAGTGATGAAAGCCCTGGGGATCGAGCTGTCGGCCAGGCCGGCGGCGGTGACGTGACGCCCGCTGAATAACCACCCAACAGCCTCACACAAACACCGTCCTTGCCCCGTTGAAGCGCGGGGCGAAGTAGCGGTTGTCCAGGCGGACGCGGCTGACGCGGCCACCACTGGAGGGCGCGTGGATGAACTCGCCGCTGCCCAGGTACAGCCCCAGGTGCGAGAACGGCCGCCCCAGGGTGTTGAAGAACACGAAATCGCCGGGCTGCGCGCGCGCCAGATCGATGGGGCGGCTGACGGCGGCCAGGTCGGCGCTCTGGCGCGGCAGATCAACGCCCAGCGCGGCGCGAAAGCTGTAGACCATCAGCCCGCTGCAGTCGAATCCGTTCGCCGGGTCGGTGCCCGCCCACACATAAGGCACGCCCAGCTGCTGCAGCGCGGTCTGCACCACCGCGCCGCGCTCCGAGCCCGGCAGGGTGATCAGGCTGCCGCCCAGGCGCGACGGTTCGGGCACGCGCCCGCTGATCGTCCCGGAGCCGCTGCGCCGCTGCACGGGCGACGAGGCACAGCCCGCCAGCACCGCGCTGCCCAGCACGAGCAGACTCCGCTGCAGCGCCTGACGGCGGAGCGGATCAGCAGAGGCAGAAGCGGGAAAAGGAATGTGCACCATGGCCGATCAGGCGGTTGGGGTGAAAGATCTGCACCGATTGTAGTGGCCCGAAGCCCGCCACCCTGGGGCGGAGCGGCCTTACTCCACCCACCTGACACCAGGCCTGGCAGCACGCGCCGCCAGCGGCATCTGCTCCTTTGAAATACCGGCCCTATCTGGCGGATATCCAGGCCAGATGACCTGCGTCGCGGCGATACAGTGGAACGGTTTTGGCACGGCCGTGAGGCCGCAGGAGTTCCCCCACATGCTTCGCTTCTGGCGCACGGCCCACGAACAGCCCGACGGGCGCGACAACGAAATCCGCGCGCTGCGCGCCGAGCTGGACAGCGCCCGCGCGCAGCTCGTCCATTACCGCGCCATTGGCGGCTGCATGGCGCATTTCAGCCGCTCGTTCACGGCTTCGCAGGCCAGCATGGGGACCATGGCGCAGACCATGCAGAAAGAGCGTGACCGCGCAGGCACCTCCGCGCAGATGTCGCAGCACGCCCAGGGCATGGTCCACGAGATGTCGCAGCAGCTGCTGTCGCTGGCGCAGAGCTCGGGCCAATCCGCCCACGGCATGCAGCAGCTGCACACGCTGAGCCAGCGCATCAACGACATGGTCGAGCTGATCCAGCGCATCGCCGCGCAGACCCACCTGCTGTCCATGAACGCCGCCGTGGAAGCGGCCCGCGCGGGCACGCAGGGCACCGGCTTTGCCGCCGTCGCCAAAGAGGTGCAGCGCCTGTCGGCCGACACCGACCAGGCCACCCAAAACATCGTGCCGCTGGTGCGCGCCATCCAGGCCGAATCCAATGGCCTGCGCGAACACGTCAACGGCCTGTCTGACCAGGCGCAGCGCTTCAGCCGGGAAGGCGGCAGCATGTCCCGCGAGATGGGTCAGGTGGCCGGCATGTCCGAAGCGGTGCAGCACGCCATCGAGCACAGCGCCATGCGCTCTTTCATCGAACTGGCCAAGCTGGATCACCTGATTTTCAAGTTCGAGATTTACAAGGTCTTCTTTGGCGTGTCCGACAAGCGCGCCCGCGAGCTGGCCGACCACACCGGCTGCCGCATGGGCAAGTGGTATTACGAGGGCGACGGGCGTCAGTGCTATTCGCAGCTGGACGGCTACCGCAGCATCGAGGCGCCGCACATCCGCGTCCACCGTCACGGCCGCCAGGCGCTGGTGCTGCTGGAGCAGGGCCAGGCTGACCAGGCCATCGCCGATCTGGAAGCCATGGAGAGCGCCAGCGGCGACGTGGTCGACGGCCTGGAGCGCATGGCCGCCAGCCACCAGGCGCAGAACCAGGCGCAGAGCGTGTCCTGCGCCCCGCAGCCCGTCCACCCGGCCCCGGCCACGCTCGCCACCGCCTGAGCACGGCGGGCGGGACAGGGCACAATAGCGCTGACTGTCCGAAAGCCGCACCGTGAATCCCGTCGAGAAAACCCTGTCCTACGCCGAGCTGGCCCTGAACGATCTGCAAAGCCAGCACGGGCCGGAGATCCTGCGCTCCATCATCCTGGTGGCGTTTCTGGTGGCGGTGCGCCTGATCATCGGCCGCCTGCTGGGCTGGAACGAAAGCCTGCGCATCGAGGACCGCCGCCAGTGGCTGGTCAACAGCCGCAACATCCTGTTCATGCTGGGGGTTCTGGGCCTGGGGCTGATCTGGGCGCGCGAGCTCGAATCGCTGCTGCTCTCGGTCCTGGCGCTGGGCGTGGGCCTGATCATCGCCACCAAAGAGCTCATTCTCTGCGTATCGGGCACGCTGGTGCGCCGTGCGTCCAACAGCTATTCGGTCGGGGACGACATCCAGCTGGGGACCATCCGCGGGCGCGTCATTGATGTCGGCTGGCTGGCCACGACGGTGCTCGAGTTCGGCCCCGGCCAGGGCACGCACCTGATGACGGGCCGCATCCTGACCTTCGCCAACAGCCTGGTGCTGACGCAGACGGTGTCGCGCGAAAACACCATGGGCTCTTATGTGATGCATCACTTTCAGATGCAGGTGCCTTACAGCGTGCCGCCGCAGCGCAGCCTGGCGCTGGTGCGTGCGCTGGCTTTCGAGCAGACGCTGCCCTACTTCGCCCCCGCCTACAAGCAGTGGCAGAAACAGAAAAAACGCCACTTCATCGACAGCCCGCAGATCGAGCCGCAGATCACGCTGCAGACGGCCACCGACCTCTGCTACGCCCTCCATGTGCGCCTGGTGATGCCCGACAGCCAGCGTCAGGAGATCGAGCAGCACATCATCCAGGGGTTTCTGACCCAGGCCTTTCCCGACCCCGATCCGCTGCCCGACACCCTGGCCGACGCCAGCCTGTCACAGTTTGTGGCCCCCGAAACGCTGGACGGGCGACCTTGATCACTCGAATGACGCCCCGAAACCGCCCCGTTCAGCTCGCCTGACGCAGCGCAGGCAGATCGTCTTCCGGCGCCACGCCGGTGGCCACATGCGGAATGATGGGCTTGTCCAGCGGACGGCAGATGCGGCTTTCCAGCTGGGCCAGGCGCTCGGAACTGGCCACAGCGGCCAGCACGCGCTCGGGCTCGACCAGGGCCGAAAAGGGGTTGAATCGCAGGTTTTTGGGACTGGTTTGGGTGCGCATGGGGCTTTCTCCTGCTGCGGGCAGTCGCTGCTGCCTTGTTCCGGATCTCGGGGCTTGGGGACAGGCAGCACCGGACGCTGATGCCTTGATCTGACTCTACGAAGTGCAGCAGGCCCTGTCAGTCGGGACGGGCCTGGAGGGCCTGTCAGCCAGATTCCGACACGCTGTCATCCCCGGGGCTGAACGCCCCGACAGGGTCTGCTCTGTGTGCTGTATCGGCGCAGCCGTGCGAAAATTGAGCTTTTCGTGAACCCGCTGGGCCTGTTATCCATGGACATCGAACGCATCAACGCCATTGGCAACCACATCGCCGACCTGCAGCACCGCACCGAACAGCTTCGGGGGTATCTTTGACTACGACCGCAAGAAAATGCGGCTGGTCGAGGTCAACGCCACACTCGAAAACCCCGACGTCTGGAACGACCCCAAGCGCGCCCAGGAGCTGGGCCGCGAGAAAAAATCGCTCGATGATGTCGTCGGGACCATCGACCACCTGACGCAGGGGCTGTCAGACAACGGCGAGCTGTTCGAAATGAGCCGCGCCGAAGACGATTTCGACGCCATGGCCACCATCGAGGCCGACAACGTCTCGCTGTCCAGCCGCGTGGAAGAGCTCGAATTCCGCCGCATGTTCAGCAACCCGGCCGACCCGCTGAACTGCTTCCTGGACGTTCAGGCCGGCGCGGGCGGTACCGAGGCCTGCGACTGGGCCAGCATGCTGCTGCGCCAGTATCTGAAATACTGCGAGCGCAAGGGCTTCAAGGTCACCGTCGAGGACGAGACCCCCGGCGACACCGCTGGCATCAAAAGCGCCAGCATCAAGATCGAGGGCGAATACGCTTTCGGCCACCTGCGCACCGAAACCGGCGTGCACCGCCTGGTGCGCAAATCGCCCTTCGACAGCTCGGGCGGGCGCCACACCAGCTTCGCGTCGATTTTCGTCTACCCGGAAATCGACGACAGCATCGAGATCGACATCAACCCCGCCGATGTGCGCGTGGACACCTACCGCGCCAGCGGTGCGGGCGGCCAGCACATCAACAAGACCGATTCGGCCGTTCGCCTGACCCACCTGCCCACCGGCATCGTGGTGCAGAGCCAGGACAGCCGCAGCCAGCACAGCAACCGCGATCTGGCCTGGGGGCGGCTGCGCTCCAAGCTCTACGACTTCGAAATGCGCAAGCGCATGGAAGAGCAGCAGAAGCTGGAAGACACCAAAACCGACGTGGGCTGGGGCCACCAGATCCGCTCCTACGTGCTGGACAACAGCCGCATCAAGGACTTGCGCACCAACGTCGAAATCTCGGCCACACAAAAAGTGTTGGACGGCGACCTCGACCCCTTCATCACCGAGAGCCTGAAACAGGGGCTGTGAGGCCTTTGTCACAAAGACCGCCATGAAGCCCTCATTCGCCCTTGACCAGCACCGCGCGGCCATCCGGCAGATCGTGCTGGAGCATCGCGCCTGCAACCCGCGGGTGTTCGGCTCTGTCCTGCGCGGGAAGGACGGCGAAAATAGTGATCTTGACCTCCTCATCGAGCCCACTGCCGAAACCAGCCTGATGGATGTGGCCAAAATTCAGGTCAGTCTGGAACGCCTTCTGGGCGTCCCGGTCGATGTCCTCACACCAGCCGCCCTGCCCGACCAGTTCCGCAAAACCGTGCTGGAAGAAGCGGTTCCGGTATGAGCGCAGCTGATCGTCTGCCGGATTACCTACCGCCACTTTTACCGCCAGACGCGGCCGCATCATTTTCCCGGCAGACCGACACAAGCCTTTGATCCCCATGACCCACACCCCCGCTCCCACCGACGTCCTGCTGTTTGACATGGATGGCACGCTGATTGATTCCATGCCGCTGCACGAGCTGGCCTGGGCTGACTGGCACGCGCGCCACGGCCTGCCTTTCGAGGGGCAGGCTTTTTTTGAGGCCACCGCCGGGCGCAGCAACACCGAGGTCATGGGCGAGCTGCTGCCCCGCCTGGACGCCACCGCCATCGCGGCCGAGGCCAAGGTCAAGGAAGGGCTCTACCGCGAGCGCGCCCTGACGCAGCTGCAGGCCATCAAAGGGGCGCTGGATTACCTGCGCCGCGCCCGCGCCGCCGGGCACCGCATGGCGGTGTGCACGGCCTCGATGCCGGACAACATCGCGCTGGCCACGCAGCGCTTCGGGCTGGATGAGCTGGTCGAGACCATCGTCTGTCCGGCCGACGCGCGCCATGGCGGCGCAGCCGGCGAGCTGCTGCGCGGCAAGCCACATCCGGACATCTTTCTGGAAGCGGCGCGCCGCCTGGGCGCAGACCCGGCACAATGCCTGGTCTTTGAAGACGCCCCGCTGGGCGTGGAGGCCGCCCGCCGCGCCGGGATGCGCGCCGTGGCGCTGACCACCACCCTGCCCGCCAGCGCGTTCGAGACCTACGACAACGTCAGCCACGTGATGGCTGATTTTTGCGGCTACGCGCCGCTCACGCCGCCCGCCCCCTGAAGGCAGCGCCCGACCTCATCCCTTTTTTCCGGATCGCCCATGACTGCTGCTTCCACCGCCCCCGCCGACACCGGCGTGGTGCGCCGCCAGGATTACACTCCGCCGGCCTTCCACATCCGCGAAACCCACCTCAGCTTTGATCTGGACACGGCCAAAACCCGCGTCGCCAGCCGCCTGCGCATCGAGCCCCAGGCCCACGCTGCCGGTCAGCCTCTGGTGCTGGACGGCGAAGGCCTGACGCTGCTGCGCGTGCAGATCAACGGTGACAGCGTCAGTTTCCGCCAGGAGGGCGACACGCTCACCATCGACAGCGTGCCCGCCGAGCCCTTCTGGCTGGAGCTGCGCAACACCGTCGCGCCCGACAAAAACACTGAGCTGTCGGGCCTTTACGCCTCCAGCGGCGGCCTCTTCACCCAGTGCGAGGCCCAGGGCTTTCGCCGCATCACCTTCTATCTGGACCGGCCGGACGTGATGTCGGTTTTCACCGTGACCCTGCGCGGCGACACCGCGCGCTTCCCGGTGATGCTGTCCAACGGCAACCTGGTCAGCCAGTCCGACCTGCCCGAAGGTCGCCACGAGGCCGTCTGGCACGACCCGCATCCCAAACCCTGCTATCTGTTTGCGCTGGTCGCCGCCGATCTGGTCTGCCGCGAGCAGCAGGTGCGCAGCCGCAGCGGACGCGATCACCTGCTGCAGATTTACGTGCGCGCTGGCGATCTGGACAAGACCGAGCACGCCATGCAGTCGCTGATGGCGTCCATCGCCTGGGACGAGCACCGCTTCGGTCTGTCGCTGGATCTCGAGCGCTTCATGATCGTCGCCGTGCCCGATTTCAACATGGGCGCCATGGAGAACAAGGGCCTGAACATCTTCAACACGCGCTACGTGCTGGCCAAACCGGCCACGGCCACCGATGCCGATTTCGACGGCATCGAATCGGTGGTTGCGCACGAGTACTTCCACAACTGGACGGGCAACCGCATCACCTGCCGCGACTGGTTTCAGCTCTCGCTCAAAGAGGGTCTGACCGTCTTCCGCGACCAGGAGTTCAGCATGGACATGGCGGGCAGCGCCTCGGCGCGCGCCGTGCGCCGCCTGGCCGACGTGCGCCAGCTGCGCGCCCTGCAGTTCCCCGAGGACGACAGCCCCATGGCCCACCCGGTGCGCCCGGACAGCTATGTCGCCATCGACAATTTCTACACCATGACGGTGTACGAGAAGGGCGCCGAAGTCGTGCGCATGATGCAGACCCTGGTCGGCCGCGACGGTTTCCGCAAGGGAATGGATCTTTACTTCCAGCGCCACGACGGCCAGGCCGTGACCTGCGACGATTTCGCCCAGGCCATCGCCGACGCCAACCCGGACAGCGCGCTGGCGCAGCAGCTGGATCGGTTCAAGGTCTGGTACGCGCAGGCTGGCACGCCGCGCCTGCACGCGCGCGGCCAGCACGACGCCGCCGCGCAGACCTACACGCTGACGCTGACGCAGTCCAACCCCACCGCCGTGCGCGTGCACGGTCAGGAAAAGGCGGCGCTGATCCCCGTGCGTCTGGGCCTGCTGGACGCCAGTGGCCGCGCCCTGCCCCTGCAGCGCGCGGGCAGTGATGCGCCTGCCGTCCAGGAAGAACTCGTTGTGCTGACCGAGGCGCAGACCACGCTGACGTGGACCGGCATCGCCCAGCCGCCCGTGCCGTCGCTGCTGCGCGGCTTCTCGGCGCCGGTGCTGCTGCAGGATGATCTGTCCGCGGACGACCGCCTGCTGCTGCTGGCGCACGACGCCGACGCCTTCAACCGCTGCGAGGCCGCGCAGCGCCTGCTGCTGGATCAGGGCCTGGCGGCGCTGGAGCAGACCAGCCCGCTGCCGCCGCTCAGCCCGCGCCTGGTGGATGCGCTGCGCGCCGTGCTGCGCGACCCGTCTCTGGACGCTGCCTTCAAGGCGCAGGTGCTCAGCCAGCCCGCGCAGGCGCAGTGGGCGCAGGCCCTGTCCGAGCGCGGTCGCTTGGTTGATCCGCAGGCCATACACCGCACGCACAGCGCGATCACCGCGCAGCTCGCCCAGCAGCTCTGGGACGACTGGCTGGCGGCTTTCGACGCGAGCCAGATCAGCGCCGCTTACGCGCCCACGGCCCAGCAGGCCGGGCAGCGCGAGCTGGCCCACCTGGCACTGCTGCACATCGCCGTGGAAGCCCAGCGGCGCGGCGACGCCATCTGGCCCGGACGCATCTACCAGCGCTTCAAGGATGCGGGCAACATGACCGACCGCATGGGCGCGCTGCTGGCGCTGCAGGCCGCCGGGCACCCGCTGTTCGATCAGGCGCTGGCGCGTTTTTACGAGCTGTTCAAAGGCGATGCGCTGGTGCTGGACAAGTGGTTCGCGCTGCAGGCGCGCACGCCCGAGCCGGTGGATGGCGCTCCGGGCGTCGCGCTGGCGCGCGTGCGCCAGCTGCTGCAGCACCCCGATTTCAGCCTGGCCAACCCCAACCGCGCGCGCAGCCTGATCTTCAGCTACTGCATGAACCCGGCGGGTCTGCACCTGCCCGGCGGCGAAGGTTATGCCTTCTGGGCCGACCAGGTGCTGGCGCTGTCGCCGCGCAATCCGCAGGTGGCTTCGCGCCTGGCGCGGATGCTGGAGCGCTGGCGCGTGCTGGCCCCCCCCTGGCAGGATGCCGCCCGCGCGGCGCTGGAGCGCGTTGCCCAGGCCGATCTGCCCAGCGACGTGCGCGAGGTCATCGCCCGCGCGCTGGCGCCGCAGTCCAGCGCCGACTGAATCCCTTCCCTCTTCTGACCCGCACACAGCCGCCCACCATGAGCACAGCCCAACGCATCAGCCTCTCCCGCTACCTGATCGAGCAGCAGCGCGAACACGGCCACATCTCGGCCGAACTGCGCCTGCTGATCGAGGTCGTGGCCCGCGCCTGCAAGCACATCGCCGTTTCGGTCAACAAGGGCGCGCTGGGCGAAGTGCTGGGCACGGCGGGCAGCGCCAACATCCAGGGCGAGGTGCAGAAAAAGCTGGACGTGATCGCCAACGAGGTGCTCATCGAAGCCAACGAATGGGGCGGCCACCTGGCGGGCATGGCCTCGGAGGAAATGGACACCATCCACGTCGTGCCCAACCGCTACCCGCAGGGCGAGTACATGCTGCTGTTCGATCCGCTGGACGGCTCGTCCAACATCGACATCAACGTCAGCATCGGCACGATTTTCTCGGTGCTGCGCAAGGTCGGGCACGCGCGCGGCGTGTCGGAGGCCGATTTCCTGCAGCCCGGCAAGGCCCAGGCCGCCGCGGGTTACTGCGTCTACGGGCCGCAGACCACGCTGGTGCTGACGGTGGGCGATGGCGTTTCGGTGTTCACGCTGGACCGCGAGCTGGGCTCGTGGATCCTCACCGCCGAGAACGTGCAGATTCCGCCCGCGACGCAGGAATTCGCCATCAACATGAGCAATATGCGGCACTGGGACGAGCCCACGCGGCGCTACATCCACGACTGCCTGGCCGGTGCCGATGGCCCGCGCGGCAAGGATTTCAACATGCGCTGGGTGGCCAGCATGGTCGCCGACGTGCACCGCATCCTGACGCGCGGTGGCGTTTTCCTCTACCCCTGGGACACGCGCGACCCCACCCGGCCCGGCAAGCTGCGCCTGATGTACGAGGCCAACCCCATGGGCTTCATCGTCGAGCAGGCCGGGGGCCTGGCCAGCACGGGCACGCAGCGCATCCTGGACATCGTTCCGACCGAGCTGCACCAGCGCGTGCCGGTGGTGCTGGGTTCGCGCGACGAGGTCGAAGCGGTGATGCGGTATCACGACCAGGCGCAGGGCTGAGCCTGCTGCGCCAGGCTAGATGATCTTCGAGAACTGCGTGCGCCCGCCCGCCGCAGTGGCGCGGTTCAGACCGGTGTCGAACACCATGGCAATGGCGCGCACCAGGTACCATCCAGCTTCGGTGACGCGCAGGCCACCAGCCCTGATATCGACCAGGCCCGCCTCGGCCAGGGGCTGAAGGCGCGCCAGTTCGGACGCAAAAGCGCTGGCGAAAGGCTGGCCCAGACGCAGCGAGAGCGCGTCGGCGTCCAGCCGCCCCTGGCACATGATGGCCATGATGAGATCGCGGCGCAGCAGGTCGTCGGCGCTCAGGCGGTGACCGCGCACCACGGGCAGGTGTCCGGCGCCCAGGGCGGCTTCGTACTCTTCCAGGGTCTTGGCGTTCTGGCTGTAGGTGTCGCCCATGCGACCGATGGCTGAAACGCCCAGCGCGATCAGATCGCAGTCGGGCTGGGTGCTGTAGCCCTGGAAATTGCGGTGCAGCCGTCCCTGCGCCTTGGCCTGAGCCAGCGCGTCGTCGGGCCGGGCGAAGTGATCCATACCGATGTGCTCGTATCCGGCGGCCTGCAGCGTGTGCAGCGCGCCGCGCAGCAGCGCCAGCTTGTCGCCGGGCGCGGGCAGCTCGGCGTCGATGATGCGTCGCTGCGGCTTGAAGCGCGCAGGCAGGTGCGCGTAGGCGTAGAGCGCCACGCGATCGGGCGCAAGCTGCACCAGCTGCTCCAGCGTGCGCGCGAACGAATCCGGGGTCTGGCGCGGCAGACCGTAGATCAGGTCGGCGTTGATCGATCGAAAGCCGATGGCCCGTGCCGCCGCCATCAGATCAAACACGCCCTGCGCGGGCTGGATGCGGTGCACCGCCTGCTGCACGTCGGGGTCGAAATCCTGGACGCCAAAGCTCAGGCGGTTGAAGCCCATGTCCCACAGCGCCTGCAGGCGCTCGGGCGTGACGGTGCGCGGATCGACTTCGATGGCGAACTCGCCATCCGCCGCCAGGCCAAAGGCGGCGCGCAGGCTGTCCATCAGGGTGCGCAGCTCGTCGTCCGAGAAAAAAGTGGGCGTCCCGCCGCCCAGGTGCAGCTGCGACACCGCCCGCCCAGCGCCCAGATGCGTGGCGATCAGGCCGATCTCGCGCTGCAGCAGCGCCAGGTAGGGCGCGGCGCGCTCGGTGTGGCGGGTGATGATCTTGTTGCACGCGCAGTAGTAGCACACCGACGCGCAGAACGGGATGTGCACATAGACCGACAGCGGCGCGGCAGCACGCTGCGCATCGCTGCCACGCTCGCGCAGCGCCTGCAGCAGATCGGGCTCACCAAAAGCGTCGTGAAAACGGTCGGCGGTGGGGTAAGAGGTGTAGCGCGGGCCGGGGATGTCAAAACGGCGCAGCAGATCGTCGCTGAGAAGGGCACTCACGGCAAAGTCCAGTCGGGATAGGGTCAGACACGAATCGGGTCAGACCGCCATTGTCGCAGCAGGCCCACCCGCAGCGCCATCCGCCAGATGGGTGAGCCACTGAATGCCCCGCGATCTCGCTCAGGCTGTTTTCAGCCAGCCGTCCCACACCGCCTTAACGATGAGCACGCCGACCACCACGATGAACACGCCGCGCACGAATCCGGCGCCTTTGCGCAGCGCCAGGCGCGACCCCAGCACGCTGCCCGCCACGTTGGCCACGGCCATCACCAGGCCCATCTGCCACCACACATGCCCTTTGGCGCCCAGCAGCAGCAGCGCCGCCAGGTTGGTGGCCACATTGAGCACCTTGGCGCCCATGGCCGCACCCAGAAAATCGTAGCCCAGCACGCGCACCAGCAGAAAGACCATGAAGCTGCCCGTGCCCGGCCCGAAAAAGCCGTCGTAAAAGCCGGTCGCGGCGCCGATCAGGGCAATCAGGACAGCCTCGCGGCGTCCGCTGTAACGCGGTGCGTGCACCTGGCCCAGGTCCTTCTTGACCAGGGTGTAAACAAACACCACCAGCAGGATGACCGGCAGCAGACGGCGCAGCGCGTCAGCCGAGACCAGCGTCAGCGCCCAGGCCCCCGCAAACGAAGCCAGCGCCGCCGCCGCAGCGCCCCAGCCCAGCGCCCGCCAGCGCACCGGCACGCGGCGGCTGTACTGCCACGCCGCCATGCCCGTGCCCCAGACCGAGGCCGATTTGTTGGTACCCAGCAGCGTGGCCGGTTCGGTCGTTGGGAAGGCCGCAAACAGCGCAGGCACCAGCACGAGGCCCCCCCCGCCCACGATGGCGTCGATGAATCCGGCCAGGCCGCTGGCCAGGGTGATGAAAATCAGCTCAAGCATCATGTTCCGCAGAAAGTCTGGTAACCCGCCGTGATGTCCGGCGCGGCCGCTTCGGCGTAAGGCGCGCGGCGCGCGTCCTGGCCATCGGGGGAAAAGGGCTGGCGCAGCGCCGCCATCAGCGCATCAAAGGGCGCCAGATCGCCCGCCGTCGCGGCGGCCAGCGCCTCTTCGACGCGGTGGTTGCGCGCGATGATCCAGGGGCTGTGCTGGCGCAGGCGGGCGCGGGCCTGGGCGGCGGGCATCGTGCCTGGCCCAGCCTGCGCCAGGCGCTGCTGCCAGCGGGCCAGCCAGGCATTCAGGGGCGCCTGGGCCTCGGCGCCAAACAGCGCATGAAGACCGCCTGACGCCCCCGTATTGGCGCCCATACCGGCGCCCATACCCGCGCCCGGCCAGGCCCCCGCCAGGTGCCAGCCCGCCAGAGTGTGATCCACACGGTGCGCGTGCAGCAGCGCCAGCCAGTCGTCGAGCAGGCGGTTGTCGCCCGCATCCAGCGCAGCGTCCGCCGGGCCGGGCGCATCCAACCCCCAGCGAGATCGCGCCAGCGCCAGACGCGCGGCGCCGTAGTGGCTGGCGAAGGCCTGCACAGCCTCGGTTGCGGCGGGGATGGCGGCGGCCGGATCGGCGCTGGGCGGGACCATCAGCGGCAACAGGGCCTCGGCCAGGCGCGCCAGGTTCCAGGCGGCGATGCGCGGCTGGTTGCCGTAAGCGTAGCGTCCGCCCAGGTCGATCGAGCTGAACACCGCCGCCGGGTCGTGCGCCTCCAGCATCGCGCAGGGGCCGAAATCGATGGTTTCGCCGCTGAGCGTCATGTTGTCGGTGTTCATCACGCCGTGGATCAGGCCGATGTCCATCCACTGCGCGATCAGGTGGGCCTGGCGGCGCACCACCGCCTGCAGCAGCGCCAGCGCCTGCTCCTCAGCAGGCAACGCGGCCAGGGTGGGGTCGTGGCGCGCCACGGTGTGGGCCAGCAGCGCCTGAAGCGCCGCCGTGTCCTCTCGGGCCGCGAAGTATTCAAACGTCCCCACGCGGATGTGGCTGGCGGCCACGCGGCACAGCACAGCGCCGGGCAAAGCGGTGTCGCGCCGCACGGTCCCGCCCGTGGCCACCACCGCCAGCGCACGCGTGGTCGGGACGCCCAGGGCGTGGAGCGATTCGCCCATCAGCGCCTCGCGCAGCATGGGGCCGACGGCCGCCAGGCCATCGCCGCCGCGCGAGAAAGGCGTGCGCCCCGAACCCTTCAGCGCGAGGTCGCACAGCGATCCGTCCGGCGCCCGCAGCTCGCCCAGCAGCAGCGCGCGGCCATCGCCCAGCTGCGGCGAAAAGCGCCCGAACTGGTGCCCCGCGTAGGCCTGCGCCACCGGCTGGCTGCCCGTGGGGAGCGCGTTGCCGCTGAAGCACTGCGCCAGATCGTCGTCACTGACACCGTCGGTCGGCAAACCCAGCTCCTGCGCCAGATCGCGGTTAAACCACAGCAGACGCGGCTGTGGCGCGGCCTGCGGCGCAGCAGGCGCGCTGCCGCCGGGAATATCGCGCGCGTAAGTGTGTTCCAGAGCGGATGTGAACGACAAAGGCCTCATAGGGCGCCACCCAGCGTCCAGTTCTTGATCTGCGCCAGGTGGTCGCGCAGGCGGGCGGCTTTCTCGAAATCGAGGTTTTTGGCGTGTTCCAGCATGTCTTTCTCCAGCCGCTTCAGGTGGCGGCCCAGGTCTTTCTCGCTCAGCGACAGCGCCTGCTTTTCGGTCAGCCAATCGCTGGCGCCCATCGCCTGCGCCGATTTGCGCGCCGTGTCGATGGCCTTGGTCGCGGCGCTGGACGCCACCCCGTCGATGATGTCGCGCACCGCTTTTTTCACCGTGCGCGGCGTGATGCCGTGTTCCAGGTTGTAGGCCACCTGGCGGGTGCGGCGGCGCTCGGTTTCCTGGATGGCTTTTTCCATCGAGCGCGTCATTTTGTCGGCGTACAGAATCGCCTTGCCCGAGGCGTTGCGCGCCGCGCGGCCTATGGTCTGGATCAGGCTGCGCTCGGCGCGCAGAAAGCCTTCCTTGTCGGCGTCCAGAATCGCGACCAGCGAAACCTCCGGAATATCCAGCCCCTCGCGCAGCAGGTTGATGCCGACCAGCACATCGAAAATCCCGAGGCGCAAGTCGCGCAGAATCTCCACCCGCTCCACGGTGTCGATGTCGCTGTGCAGGTAGCGCACCTTGACGCCGTTCTCGGTCAGGTATTCGGTCAGCTGCTCGGACATGCGCTTGGTGAGCGTGGTGATGAGCACGCGCTCCTCGCGCTCGGTGCGCAGGCGAATCTCCTGCAGCACATCGTCCACCTGGTGCGTGGCGGGGCGCACTTCCAGCAGGGGGTCGACCAGGCCCGTGGGCCGCACCACCTGCTCGACGACCTGCCCGGCGTGCTGCATCTCGTAATCGGCCGGCGTGGCGCTGACGAAAATGCTCTGGCGCATCTTGCCCTCGAACTCGGCGAATTTCAGCGGCCGGTTGTCCAGCGCGCTGGGCAGGCGGAAACCGTAATCGACCAGCGTGATCTTGCGTGAGCGGTCACCGTTGTACATGGCGCCAAACTGGCCGATCAGCACGTGGCTTTCGTCGAAGAACATCAGCGCATCGTGCGCCAGATAATCCACCAGCGTGGGCGGCGGCTCGCCCGGCGCGGCGCCGGACAGGTGGCGGGTGTAGTTCTCGATGCCCTTGCAGTGGCCGACCTCCTGGAGCATCTCCAGATCAAAGCGGGTGCGCTGCTCGATGCGCTGCGCCTCGACCAGCTTGTTGGCGGCGTAAAGCTCGGCGGCGCGCTCGCGCAGTTCGACCTTGATGGTCTCGATGGCCGCCAGCACCTGCTCGCGCGGCGTCACGTAGTGGCTGCTGGGGTAGACGGTGAAGCGCTTGACGCCCTGCAGGATGCGGCCGGTGAGCGGATCGAACAGCGAGAGGCTTTCCACCTCGTCGTCGAACAGCTCGATGCGCAGCGCCTGCTCGGAGTTTTCGGCCGGAAACACGTCGATGGTGTCGCCGCGCACGCGAAAGGTACCGCGCCCGAAATCGATGTCGTTGCGCGCGTACTGCATCTTGACCAGCTGGGCGATGATCTCGCGCTGGTCCAGCGCGTCGCCCGCACGCAGCGTCATCACCATTTTGTGATAGCTGCTGGGGTCGCCAATGCCGTAAATGGCGCTGACGCTGGCGACGATGATCACGTCACGGCGCTCCAGCAGACTTTTGGTCGCCGACAGGCGCATCTGCTCGATATGCTCGTTGATGGCGCTGTCTTTTTCGATGAACAGATCGCGCTGCGGCACATAAGCTTCGGGCTGGTAGTAGTCGTAGTAGCTGACGAAATACTCGACCGCGTTGTGCGGAAAAAACTCCCGGAACTCGCTGTACAGCTGCGCCGCCAGCGTCTTGTTGTGCGCAAAAACGATGGCCGGGCGGCCGCTGCGCGCGATCACATTGGCCATGGTGTAAGTCTTGCCCGAGCCCGTCACGCCCAGCAGCGCCTGAAAGCTCAGGCCGTCCTCCAGGCCTTCGCAGAGCTGGTTGATCGCGGTGGGCTGATCGCCCGCTGGCTCGTAGGGCTGCCAGAGCTGGTAGGGCGAGCCCGGAAACGTCACGATGCGGCCCGGTCTGTCGTCCGAGTCAAGAGGGGCAGATGTCATGCACAAATCCACGAAAAAAGGGCGGAAAACCGCGCAGATCGCTCCGGAAGCCACCGAAAACAGCGGTCTGCCTGACAAGTGTGTCAGATAAATTCTGACAAGCGTGTCATCAAACGCCGACGTCCGCGATGGAAGTAAGCCGATAACCTGGGCCTCTTCCGGGCTTTAGAGTGGGAACCGTTGCGAATCACCTTCTGACCTCGCCCCACCTTATAACGCCTCACCGCGCACCGGAGTTCACCATGAAAACAGAACAGATCCTCGCCGAAATCCGCGAAGCCAACCTGTCTTACCTGATGCTGGCGCAAAGCCTGATCCGGGCCGACCGCGAACAGGCCCTGTTCCGTCTGGGCGTCACCGAGGAAACCGCTGCCATGATCGACGTGCTCAGCCCCGCGCAGATGCTGAAAATCGCCTCGACCAACACGCTGCTGTGCCAGTTCCGCATGGACGACAACCTGGTCTGGGGCCTGCTGACCAACCACGGCAAGCCGGCCGCCAACGAAGGCATTTCGCGCCTGCACGCCTCCATCCTGATGGCCGGCCGCTACGACCACGCCGCCTGATCGCCTGCAGACTCATCGCGCACGATCTAAAATGGTGCGATGAACTGGCCCGATCCGCCGGATACGTCCGCTTCCCCCAACCCGCTGGCCCTCGACGGCCAGCTGTGTTTTGCGCTCTACGCCGCGCACCTGGGCATGAACCG
Organism: Amphibiibacter pelophylacis; assembly: GCF_037688875.1. Taxonomy (NCBI): domain Bacteria; kingdom Pseudomonadati; phylum Pseudomonadota; class Betaproteobacteria; order Burkholderiales; family Sphaerotilaceae; genus Amphibiibacter; species Amphibiibacter pelophylacis. Next base: position 143,849 of record NZ_JAWDIE010000006.1, on the reverse strand, counting down.
GGTCTACCGCCAGGCCCTTGCCGGGCTGGATCTGACCTACCCGCAGTACCTTGTCATGCTGGTGCTGTGGGAGGGCGATGGGCTGCGTGTCTCCGACATCTGCCAGCGCCTGATGCTGGACACGGCCACCCTGACCCCGCTGCTCAAGCGCCTGGAAGTGCGCGGCCTGCTGACCCGCCAGCGCGCCACGCACGACGAGCGCCAGGTGCTGGTCACCCTGACCGACAGCGGCCGCAGCCTGCGCCAGCAGGCGCTGGACGTGCCCGGCTGCATCCACGCCGCGCTGCAGTGCAGCCCCCAGGACCTGGCCGCGTTGCGCGACCCGTTGATCGCCCTGCGTCAGCGCCTGGACGCTCAATAACCCCAGCAGCGCCAGGTTTTGCCGCAGCGCGCATAATTAGATCGTTCGCTACTTAATAGCGTGCAAATTCAAGATCACAGTCCCAACAGGAGAACTTCATGAGCGTCGAAAAAATCATTTACACCGCCCACGCCTCAGCCACCGGCGGCCGCGAAGGCCGTGCCACCAGCAGCGACAAGGTGCTGGACGTGCAGCTGACCACGCCGAAAGAACTGGGCGGCAACGGCGCCACCGGCACCAACCCCGAGCAGCTTTTCGCCGCCGGTTACAGCGCCTGCTTTCTGGGCGCCATGAAGTTTGTCGGCGGGCGCGACAAAATCGCCGTTCCGGCGGACACCCAGGTGGAAGGCGCTGTCGGCATCGGCCCCATCCCCACGGGCTTTGGCATCGCGGTCGAGCTGAAAATCAGCCTGCCGGGTCTGGACAAAGCCACGGCGCAGAAGCTGGTGGACGCGGCGCACATCGTCTGCCCGTACTCCAACGCCACGCGCGGCAACATCGACGTGACCCTGACGCTGGTGGAAGACCAGGATGAAAAGGTCAGGAGTTGATAGGGTTTAGGCCCAGAACCCGGCGATCCTGACCAGCACCGCCAGCACCGCCAAAGTGCAGGCGGCCGCCACCAGGTCATCAAACAGGATGCCCCAGCCCTGGCGCCAGCCTATGGCCTCGCCGGGGCGCAGCTTGTAAAGGCCATCCGCCCAGCCCACCGGGCCGCGCTTGACGGCATCAAACAGCCGGAACAGGCCAAACGCCAGCAGCTGCTGCAGCCAGCCCGGGAAGGGCCCGGCGGCCGCCACCGGTGTCACCCACCACAGCACCAGCCAGAAGGCCCAGATTTCGTCCCACACCACGCAGGACGGATCGGCCCGGTTCAGGCCACGCGCCGCCTCGGTGCACACCGCCACGCCCACCACCGCACCCAGCACGAAGACGCTCCCCCAGATGGCATCGCGGCTCCAGCCCGTCATGCCCACCCAGCCCAGCAGTGCATCCAGCAGCGCAAACGCCAGCCAGGCGGCCAGAGTGCCCGCCGTCCCCGGCGCCCAGGGGCTCAGCCCCGAACCGCCGCCCAGCGCCAGCCAGCGGCCGGGACGCTGGCGCATCCAGGCCCAGTTCGCCCGGGGCGACTCCGGTTGAGGGATCACGGCGGGCAGCGCTTCAAAAGCGGTCGAAGACGATGTGGCAGACATGGAAATTCCAGCCAAAAACCCGATCCGGCGCCGGATCAGAAATGAACAAAACCGCCCGTCGGCGGCGCCAGCGCCTGCCCGTCGGCCACAACAATCACCGCAGCCTCTGCGGGTTGTGCAGGACGCACCCGGCCCACGCAGTGCACGGGCGTGCCACTGGCCTGCGCGGCCGCCAGCACGGCCGCGTGGGCACCGACCGGGGCGGTGAAAGCCAGCTCGTAATCATCGCCGCCCGCCAGAATGGCCTGCTGGCGCTGGACATCATCCAGCAGCGCAAGCGCCGGGTGGGCCGGCAGGCGGTCAAAATCCAGCTCGAAGTGCAGAGGCCCGTCCGCCTGGCCTGACGCCCGCGCCACATGGCCCAGGTCGGCCACCAAGCCGTCGCTCAGATCAATCGCGCTGTGGGCGATGCCACGCAGCGCCTGGCCCAGCGCCACGCGCGGCTGCGGGCATTCCAGTCGGTCGATGGCGGCCTGAAACAGCGGACCAAGCGCAAACCGGCCGGGCTCGCGCCGCGACTGCAGACCCAGATAAGCACCGCCCAGATCGCCGCTGATCCAGACCTCGTCCCCCACCCGCGCACCGCTGCGCAGCAGGGCCTGGCCCTGGGGCACTTCGCCCATCACCGTCAGCGTCAGGCTCAAGGGGCCGCGCGTGGTGTCGCCACCGGCCAGCACCGCGCCATGCGCGTCGGCCAGCGCGAACAGGCCGTGCGCCAGCGACTGGCACCAGGCCTCTTTCGCGGCCATGGCGCGGGGCAGGCTCAGCGCGAGGAAAAACGCCCGGGGCGTGGCGCCGCAAGCCGCCAGATCGCTCAGGTTCACGGCCAGCGCCTTGTGGCCCAGCCGGGCCGCATCAACATCCTCGAAAAAATGCACGCCCGCGACCAGCGTGTCGGTGGACACGCACCACTGCTGGCCCGGCGTGGGCTGAAGCACGGCGCAGTCGTCGCCAATACCGAGGCTCACGAGGCTCACGACGCTCACCTCGCCCGCGCCGTGCACGGGCGGTCGTGTGAAGCAGCGGCGGATGAGGTCAAACTCGGCGGTGGGCATGGCGCGTATTGTGCCCCCGCCACGGCCCAGACCGCAGGCGCTGGCGCGGGATTACCCCCATCCAGCCGCCTGCCCGCCGGAGGCCGCCGTGGCAGCACCTACAATCAATGCAGTCCCAACCTGGTGCCCCAGCGGCGCCCGCCCGCCATGAACAGCCCCCTGCCCTCGCCCATTTCCGACGACGAAAAAGCCCAGCGCCAGGCCGACCTGCGCCGCGCCGCACTCGATTACCACGAGTTTCCGACGCCGGGGAAAATCTCCGTCACCCCCACCAAGCAGCTGACCAACCAGCGCGATCTGGCCCTGGCCTACTCGCCCGGCGTCGCCGCCGCCTGCGAGGAAATCGTCGCCGATCCGACCACCGCCGCGCGCTACACGGCGCGCAGCAACCTGGTCGGCGTGGTCACCAACGGCACCGCCGTTCTGGGCCTGGGCAACATCGGCCCGCTGGCCAGCAAGCCGGTCATGGAGGGCAAGGGCGTCCTGTTCAAGAAGTTCGCCGGGATCGACGTTTTTGACATCGAAATCAACGAATCCGACCCCGAAAAGCTCATCGAGATCATCGCCGCGCTGGAGCCCACTTTTGGCGGCATCAACCTGGAAGACATCAAGGCGCCGGACTGCTTCCTGGTCGAGCGCCGCCTGCGCGAACGCATGAAAATTCCCGTCTTCCACGACGACCAGCACGGCACGGCCATTGTCGTGGGCGCGGCCATCATCAATGGCCTGGAGGTGGTCGGCAAGAAGATCACCGAGGTCAAACTGGTCGCCAGCGGTGCGGGCGCCGCCGCGCTGGCCTGCCTGAACCTGCTGGTCAAGCTGGGCCTGCCGCGCGAAAACATCTGGGTGACCGACTTGGCGGGCGTGGTCTACGAGGGCCGCACCGAGCTGATGGACGAGGACAAAGCCATTTTCGCCCAGCCCACGCCGCTTCGTACGCTAGCGGAAGTCATCCCCGGCGCGGACATTTTCCTGGGTCTGTCGGCCAAGGGCGTGCTCAAGACCGACATGGTTGCGGCCATGGCCAAGCAGCCCATCATTTTCGCGCTGGCCAACCCCAACCCGGAGATCCTGCCGGAAGACGTCAAATCGGTGCGCGATGACGCCATCATGGCGACAGGTCGCACCGATTACCCCAACCAGGTTAACAATGTCCTGTGCTTCCCGTACATCTTCCGGGGCGCGCTGGATTGCGGCGCCTCGACCATCAACGACGCCATGGAAGTGGCCGCTGTCCACGCCATCGCGCAGCTGGCGCGCGCCGAGCAGGACGACACCGTGGCCGCCGCCTACGCGGGCATCAACCTGAGCTTTGGCCCCGAATACCTCATCCCCAAGCCGTTTGACGCGCGCCTGATGATGAAAATCGCCCCGGCCGTGGCTCAGGCCGCCATGGATTCCGGCGTGGCCACGCGGCCCATCGCCGACATGGCCGCCTACGCCCACCACCTGCAGAGCTTCGTCTACGCCTCGGGCACGATGATGAAGCCCATTTTCAGCATCGCGCGCAAGGCGGCCAAAAAGGCCATTGCCTTCAGCGAAGGCGAAGATTACCGCGTGCTGCGCGCCATCCAGGTGGTCGTCGACGAAGGCGTGGCCCGCCCGTGGCTGATCGGCCGCCCGCGCGTCATCAACGACCGCATCGCCCGCCTGGGCCTGCGCCTGGAGATGGGCCGCGACTTCGAAGTCGTCAACATCGACGACGATCCGCGCTACCGCGACTACTGGCAGACCTACCACAGCATGTTGCAGCGCAAGGGCGTCACGGTGCAGCTGGCCAAGATCGAAATGCGCCGCCGCTTTTCGCTGGTCGGCTCGATGCTGCTGCACAAGGGCGAAGTCGATGGCCTGATCTGCGGCACCTGGGGCGTGACCAACAACCACCTGCAGTACATCGACGCGGTCATCGGCAAGCGGGCGGGCGTCAACACCTACGCCTGCATGAACGGGCTGATCCTGCCCGGGCGCCAGGTTTTTCTGGTGGACACGCACGTCAACTACGACCCGACGGCCGAACAGATCGCCGAGATCACCGTGCTGGCCGCCGAAGAGCTGCGCCGCTTCGGCATCGAGCCCCGCGCGGCGCTGCTGTCGCACTCCAACTTCGGCAGCAGCCAGATGCCCTCGGCGCTGAAAATGCGCGCTGCCCGCGATCTGCTGCGCGAGCAGGCCCCGTGGCTGGAAGTGGACGGCGAAATGCACGGCGACTGCGCGCTTGATGTCAGCACGCGCAAGGACGTGGTTTCCGACAGCACGCTGCTGGGCGAAGCCAACCTGCTGGTACTGCCCAACATCGACGCCGCCAACATCAGCTACAACCTGCTGAAATCGGCGGCGGGCGGCGGCATCGCCATCGGGCCCATCCTGCTGGGCGCCAGCAAGCCGGTGCACATCCTGACGCCTTCCGCCACCGTGCGGCGCATCGTCAACATGACCGCGCTGACGGTCGCCGACGCCAACGCCAGCCGCTGACGGACCGGGGCTGCCGCCCCGATCCCCGGCACAGCACAGCGCACGATAGCCTGTCAAGCCCGGCCGCCCCGCCGCCGGGCTGGCGGGGCCATGGCTTGAGCTTTGGGGACGCATTGGCTAAGATGGCGAATTCATGAGAATTCACCCGGGTATGCCCAAGCCATCGTTGTCGCGCCAGCAGCCCTCCCGCCGCTTCGGTTGGGGTCGGCTGGATCTCCCCACCACTCTGGCGCTGGTGTTTTTTGCCGCCCTCCTGCTGGGTTTGGGGTATCAGTGGGGCGCCAGCCGCACTGGCAGTGCGCAAGCCCGGACAGGCGCCCCCACGGTCGCCTTCGCACCAGCCGCTTCCCAGGCCACCGCAGCTAAGGCGCAGGCGCCTTCGGGCAGCGGTTCCGAAGCACTGAACGCCCTGCTGGACGCAGCGCCCGTCGGGCTGCCCACGGTGGCTTACAGCGCCCTGCCGCCTGAGGGCCAGGACATTCTGGGCCGCATTGTGGGCTCTTACGACTTTGATCACGACAAGGACGGCACGGTGTTTGGCAACCGCGAACGCCTGCTGCCCGCCCAGAAACGCGGCTACTACCGCGAATACACCGTCGAAACACCGGGGGTGAGCCACAGGGGCGCCCGGCGTCTGGTGTGCGGAGGCACTCAGCCCCGGGCGCCTGCGCACTGTTTTTACACGGCGGACCACTACGCCAGCTTCCGGCAGGTGGTCCACTGACCCGCGCCAGCCAGCCGACTGGCCCACTGGCGACAAACGCTCTTTTGTTCTTTGATTTCCGAGGATACCGATGATCCAGCTGCAAAACATCCGAAGCAACATCGTTCAGGCCATCCGCGCCTACCGGCTCGATGATCTCGCCCAGGCCGCCCAGGACACGGGGCAACACTTCCTCTACGCCGACCTGACCCAGGCGCAGACCAAGGCTGACGTGCTCGAGATCATTGCCCGCGCCTTCCTCTTTCCCGATCATTTCGGCAAGAACCTCGACGCCCTGTATGACTGCCTGACCAACGCCGTGCACAGTGCTGGCCCACAGGTGGGCTTCATCGTCGTGCTCGACCAGATCCCTGGCAGCGCCCGCTTTGACCGCGATGCCCGCGAGCAACTGCTGGACACCTTCGCCGACGTGGCCGAATTCTGGGCCGACCGCAAGGTGCCCTTCCGCTGCTTTTACTCGTTCTCCATCGTGCAGGACAACAGCACCTGGGATCCGGAACCCGAAACCCCGGCGCTGGACGTCAAACCCAAGCCTGCGTCCAAAAGCGGTTTCAACAGCACCTTTGGCACGCGCATGCCCATGATGTGCAGCGTTTTTGACACCCGCGTCTGGCAGCAGGCCGCGCCGGTCAAGCCCGCCAGCACAACCGCCCAGGCCGTCACCCCCGCTTCCGCGGGTTAGACGGCGGCTTCGGATGAGGGTATTGCACCCGACCCGGCCCTGCGCCGGGTTTTTTTTGGCCCCCCCGGTTTTTTACATGTTCAGGCGGCTCCCCGCAGGAACCTTGTTCAACAAACGGAGTCATTCTGGTATATTCCGCGCCGATTGCTCGCGCTTTCATCAAGCGATTCCATAAAATCGGCGCGTTCAACAATAAAATTCCAGGAAACCGAGAGCTGGTAATGACTCGTGCCACTCGTCTCTCAGTCCCGCCGACCAGGCACCTCACCGGACAGCACCATGGCCTTCACCCTTCGTCAGCTCAAGTACTTCGTCACGGCCGCAGAACTGGGCCAGATTTCCCAGGCGGGTGTGCAGCTGAACATCTCGCAATCGGCGATCACGACCGCTGTGCGCGATCTGGAAGCTTTTCTGGGCAACACCCTGTTTGACCGGACCTCGTCGGGCGTCGTGCTGACGCCCATGGGCCGACGCTTCCTGAGCCACGCCTACGAGGTGCTGGACGCGGCCGACCGCGCCATGGCCATGCCCAACCAGGAAAGCACCATCAGCGGTCGGGTCAAGGTGGCTGTCACGCCGACAGTGATGGGCTATTTCCTGCCCACCCACCTGCAGCGCGTGGGCCAGCTCCACCCCAAACTGCAGGTCGAGATCGAAGAACTCACCCGCCCCGCCATTGAAGAAGCGCTGGTGCGCGGCCAGGTCGACGTCGGCCTGCTGCTGACTGACAACATCCAGCGCACGGGCGATATCAACAGCGAGGTCTTTTTCGGTTCGCCCATGCGCGTGTGGATGGCCACCGGCCACGAGCTGGCCAGCGGCAACAGCACGGACATGAAAGATGTCGCGCGCCATCCGCTGATCATGCTCAACTCGGACGAAGCCGAAGAAGCCGCCATGCGCAACTGGCGCCACTTCGGGCTGGAGCCCAGCGTGGTGCTGCGCACCAGTTCGATCGAAGCCGTGCGCAGCATGGCCGCCAACGGCGTCGGCGTGGCCGTTCTGCCCGACATGATCTACCGCCCCTGGTCGCTGGAAGGCCGCCGCATCGAAACGCGGCCCATCGAAGACGATCTGCCGCCCATGAACGTGGGCATGGCCTGGAACAAGGCGGGCACGCCATCGGCCGTCGCCACGGCCTTCATGGATTACTTCCGCCACTTCTTCTTCAGCCCCAACTCCGGCAACAGCGCCTGGTGAGGGAAGGCCGGGCACAGCGCCCGACCCGGGAATCGGCGTCAGCTCCTGGGTTCGTGCGCGGCCAGTTTGCGGCGCATGCGGTGCGTGCCCCAAGCGACCAGCGCGGCGATCACCGGAATCGAGATCGCCGTGACCGTATCGCTGGACCAGCCGATCAGGGGCTTCAGCCCCTTGCTCAGGTAGTTGACGAGCTGCGAGCCGTAATAGGTCAGCACGACCACCGACAGCCCTTCCACCGTCTCCTGCAGGCGCAGTTGCAGGTGGGCGCGCTGGTCCATGCGCAGGAGCACGGCCTGGTTCTGGCGCTCCAGTTCGATATCCACCCGCGTGCGCAGCAGCGCGCTGGTGCGCGCAATGCGCGCCGACAGGTCAGACTGGCGACGCGACACCGCCGCGCAGGTGTCCAGCGCAGGGGCCAGGCGACGCGCCATAAAGCCCTGGATGCTGGGGTAGCCCGCCAGATAACGCTCCTTGAGATCGCGGATGCGCTGCTGAACCAGGCGGTAATACGCCGCTGAGGCGCCAAAACGATAGGTGGTGCGCGCCACCGAATGCTCGACCTCGGCAGCCAGCTGCGTCAGATCGCCCAGAATGGCGCGCTCGTCCTCGGGCGTGCGCGCCTGGCTCATGCGCGCGATCAGCGCGGCCAGATGCGTCTCGCAGCGGCCCAGCAGCCGCGAGACCTCTTTGGCCACGGGAAACGCCAGCAGCGCGGTGATGCGGTAGGTTTCGATCTCCAGCAGGCGCTGCACCGTGCGGCCGCCGCGCATCCGGCCCAGTCCCCCATCGACCAGGGTGATGCGCGAAAAACCATCGTGCAGCCGGAAATCGGTGAACACCCACGCCGCTTCACCCGCCAGGCTGGACGCCACCCAGTGCTCGCGCGGGTCGCCCAGCTCGGCGAGCTGGCGCTGCACCTGCGCTTCGGTGCCGGGGATGACGTCCAGGTGCGTGGCCACCAGCAGCTCGCCCGGAATCCCCGCCAGCCAGTCGGCCGGAACGCCTGCCAGCGCGGTGGGCGCCGCCGCGTCGGGGCTGAGCGCACGCGCCAGATCCAGCACCGGCGCGGGGCCGGTCACCGGCTGGAAGAAGGTGTAGGTGCAGAACTCGCCGTGCTGCTCCCATTTCAGGCGAAAGGCCGGGGTGTCGATGATGAGGTGGCGCGCATCCGGCCCAGGGACCAGGGGCAGCGCCATGGCCTCGAACAGCCCGGCCAGATGGCGCCGGTGCGGCCCGTCAGGCGCGCTGTCCGCCCCTTCCGGCGCCGCGCCCTGAACGGTGTCGCGGGCGCCGTCGTCGCCGCGCGGGGCGGTCAGAAAGGCCAGATAGCTGACCCGCGTCGGCCCATCCACACGGATGGGCGGGCGGGCGTGCAGCTCGTCGTTCAGGCGCTGGCGCCCGGGGAAAACAGTGAAAGGCATGGGGCTCATGAAGCGGCTCCGGCGGCCATCGAAGGCCCGGTCGAAAAGGCGGGCGGCAGGGCGATCACGCCATCCGCGTCGGCCACGATGAGGTCACCCGGCAGCACCGTCACGCCGCCCAGGCGAACGGGAATCTGGCTCAGACCCTGACCGCGCCGCTCGGTGGGCAGCGGCACCGTGCCCAGCGCGAAGATGCCGACATCGGCCAGCGCCAGCTCGGCCACATCGCGCACCGCTGCGCAGACCAGTACGCCCGCCCAGCCCTGGCGCGCCGCGCTGGCAGCCATGTTGCCGCCCAGCAGCGCCCGGCGCATCGAGCCGTGGCCATCGACCACCAGCACGCGGCCTTCGCCCGGCGATTCCAGCCAGCGTTTGACCTCGGAGTTGTCGTCCAGCGCCTGCACCGTGACGGCCGGGCCGCTGAAGGTCGCGCGCGCGCCATAGGATCGCCAGGGCAGCGCCAGCACACGCAGTTCCTGCGGGCCCTGGGCGGTGGATTTGTGCGCGTCGCACCAGTCGCAGGTCGATGTGGAATTCATGGTGAATTGAAGTGATGGCCAGGAATCAGGACGGCACCGCCGCGTCCCAGGGCAGCGCGGCATACAGGCAGATCGCGCCCGCTGCGGCGACGTTGAGCGATTCGAAACCACCAGGCATGGCGATGCGCAGCGTCTGGGCGCAGCGCGCCTGCACGGTCGCGGCCACGCCCTGCCCTTCGTGACCCAGCACCCAGGCGCAGGGCCAGGGCAGGCGCGTGCGGTGCAGCTCGTGCGGGGCGTCCAGCGCCGTGGCCAGCAGCGGCACGCGCAGGTCGGCCAGTGCGTCGGGCGCCAGACCTTCGACCAGATGCAGGCCAAAGTGCGCGCCCTGCGCCGCACGCATCACCTTGGGCGAAGCCAGCGCGGCCGTTCCCGCCAGCGCCAGCACCTGGCGGTAGCCCATGGCCCGCGCCGTGCGCATCAGGCTGCCGACGTTGCCGGTGTCCTGCAGCCGGTCCAGCACCAGCGTGGGGGCGTCAGGCAGTAGAGCAGGCTGAATCAGGCGGCTGGACTGCACCAGCGCCGCCACCGGGACAGGCGTGACCAGGTCGCTGACGGCGGCAAACAGGCGATCTTCCAGCCACAGCGTCTGGTGGCTCGCGGCCTGCCACTGGGGCAGCAGGCCAGCGCAGCGGCCGTCCTGGACGAGGCCGGGCGTGGCGACAAGGGTATCGAGCGGCAGCCCGGCTTCCAGCGCTGCGGTGAGCAGATGCTCGCCCTCGATCCAGATCAGACCCTGCTGGCGGTAGGCCGCCGGCGTGCGTACGAGCTGGCGCAGGCGCTGCACGCGCGGGTTCTGCGCGGAGGTGATGGGCTCGTGCGGGCTGCTCATGCGCCCCCCTGCCCGGCCAGATCACGGCTCTCCAGTGCGCGGCGCACCGGCGCGAAGCTGTGGCGGTGCTCGGGACACGGACCCAGCGTGGCCAGCGCACTGGCGTGCACGGCCGTGCCGTAGCCCTTGTGCTGCGCCAGGCCGTAGCCCGGCCACTGCGCCTCGGCCTGCGCGCACCAGCGGTCGCGCGCGACCTTGGCCAGAATGGATGCCGCCGAAATCGCCGCCACCTGCGCGTCGCCACCGATCACCGTCTGCACCTGCGCGCGGGGAACCGGCGCCAGATCTGGCGCGCGGTTGCCATCCACCCGCACCTGAATCTGCGCCAGCGGCAAGGCCTCGCCCAGACCCGGCAGCGCCAGCACGGCGCGGCGCATGGCCAGTAGCGTGGCCTGCAGGATGTTGTGCTGATCAATCTCGGCCGCGCTGCTGCTGGCAATGTGCCAGGCGACGGCCTGCGCCTGAATGGCGTCAAACAGGCGCTCCCGGCGCGGCGCGCTGAGCTTTTTCGAATCGGTCAGGCCCGGCAGATCAAAGGCGGTCGGCAGGATGACAGCAGCGGCAAAAACCGGCCCCAGCCAGGGCCCGCGCCCGGCCTCGTCCACGCCCACCAGAAGCACTGGCGCGGCGTTCATGGCCCGGGGCTGCGACCGCGACGCGCGGTCAGCACCTCGTCCAGCGCCTGCGCGCAAAGGCCAGGCGTGTCGCGCCGCAGGCGCTCGTGCAGGGCGTGCAGCTCGGTCTGGAGATCGGCCACGCGCTGCGGCTGATCCAGCCAGCCCAGAATATCCTGCGCCAGCTGGTCGGGCGTGGCCGCGTCCTGCAGGCGCTCGGGCACCAGAAAGCGCTGCGCCAGAATGTTGGGCAGCCCGACCCAGGGCTGATAGCCCATGCGCTTCATGATCTGCCAGCTCACCCCATTCATCACATAGGCGACGACCATGGGACGCTTGAACAGCGCCGCTTCCAGCGTGGCCGTCCCGCTGGCGATCAGGGTGACGTCGCAGGCGGCCAGCGCGGTGTAGGAATCGCCGTCCAGCAGCTGCACGCCCGCCCAAGGCGCCTCGCGCGCGATCAGTTCGGCCAGGCGCGCGTGCAGGCCAGGCACGGCGGGCAGCACAAAACGCAGCTCGGGGCGCAGCGCGTGCAGGCGGGCCACGGCGCGCAGGAAGACGGGGCCGTTGGTGTCGATCTCGCTGCTGCGGCTGCCGGGCAGCACGGCGACCACGGGCACGTCCGCCGCCAGGCCCAGGCGCTGGCGGGCGCCCGCGCGGTCGGGCTCATCAGGGATGACGCTGGCCAGCGGATGGCCGACGTAGGTCGCGGCAATGCCGTGGCGCGCCAGCAGCTCGGGCTCGAAGGGAAAGACGCACAGCACGCGGTCGCAGCTCTCCTGCAGGTGGCGCACGCGCCCGCCGCGCCAGGCCCAGATCGACGGGCAGATGAAGTGCACGGTGGGTACGCCGCTCTCGCGCAGGCGTTTCTCGACGTGCAGGTTGAAATCGGGCGCGTCCACGCCAATGAAGACATCGGGCGGATCGGCCAGCAGACGCTCGATCAGCAGGCGGCGCACGCCCGCGATGCGCGGGTAGTGGCGCAGCACCTCGGCGTAACCGCGCACGGCCAGTTCGGTGTGCGGCCACCAGGCCGACATGCCCTGGGCCTGACTGGCGGGTCCGGCAATGCCGTAAGCCAGCAGACCCGGCCAGCGCTCACGGGCGCCCGCCAGCAGGCGTGCGGCGAGCAGATCGCCCGAGACCTCGCCCATGACCAGCGCCAGGCGCGGATCAGACGTCGGCGCCGGAGCGTTCAACGCACGATGCCGCGCCGGGACGCGGCCAGGAAATCCAGCATCAGCGCGACATCGGCAGTGGCCTCGGCCGTGGTGTCGGCCAGTTCAGCCAGGCGCTCGCGGGCCTGATCCAGCGTCAGGCCGCTGCGGTAGATCAGACGGTGCATCTGGCGGATGGCACTGATGCGCGCGTCGGAAAACGCGCGACGGCGCAGGCCCGTCAGGTTGACGGCACGCACGGTCAGCGGGTGGCCATCGACCGTCATAAAGGGCGGCACGTCCTGCGCCACATGCGCCTGGAAACCCGTCATGCTGTGCGCGCCGATGTGGACAAACTGGTGCACGCCCGTCAGGCCACCGATCACCGCCCAGTCGCCGACGTGCACATGCCCGGCCAGCGTGGCGTTGTTGGCCAGCACACAGTGATCGCCCAGCACCACGTCGTGCGCCAGGTGAACGTAGGCCATGATCCAGTTGTCGCTGCCGACACGGGTCAGTCCCTGCTCCTTGTGCGTGCCGGTGTTGAAGGTGCAGAACTCGCGCACCGTGTTGCGGTCGCCGATGACCAGCTCGGTCACGCTGCCGTCGTGGCTCATGTCCTGCGGCTGCGCGCCGATCGAGCTGAACTGGAAGAAGCGGTTGTCGCGGCCGATGGTCGTTTTGCCTTCGACCACGCAGTGCGGGCCCAGCACCGTGCCCTCGCCCACGCTGACCTCGGGGCCGATGACGCAGTAAGGCCCGACGCGCACGCTGTCGTGCAGGCGGGCGGCCAGGTCAACCAGCGCGGTGGGATGGATCTGGGCCATGGCTTGAACCGCCTGCGGCCTCAGGGCACCTGGCGCATGGTGCACATCAGCTCGGCTTCGGCGGCCAGGTCGGCGCCGACCATGGCCTTGGCCGCGAACTTGTAAATGCCAGCTTTGGCGCGCAGCAGGCTGACGTGCAGGTGCAGCTGGTCGCCCGGCTCGACGGGGCGCTTGAAGCGCGCGCCATCGATCCCGGCGAAGTAGACGACGCTTTTCTCGTCGGTCTGCGTGCCCATGGATTCAAAGGCCAGCAGCGCGGCGGCCTGCGCCATGGCTTCCAGGATCAGCACCCCGGGCATCACCGGACGGATGGGAAAGTGGCCGACAAAATACGGCTCGTTCATGGTCACGTTTTTCAGCGCGACAATGCTTTCGCCGGTTTTGAACTCCAGCACGCGATCCACCAGCAGAAAGGGGTAGCGGTGCGGCAGTTTTTTGAGAATGTGGTGGATGTCCATGGGGCAATTCTAGCGCGGGTCCACCACGGCCTCAGTCGTAAAGCTCGCACTGCGCCAGCGGCAGCGCCGCGGCGTCCTTGGCTGCGAGCTGCGGGGCCTGGCCGCCCAGCCGGTCCAGCGGCCAGTTGATGGCCAGCGCCGGATCGTTCCACAGCAGGCTGCGCTCGAACTCGGGCGCCCAGTAATCGGTGGTCTTGTAGAGAAACTGCGCCGATTCGCTCAGCACCACAAAGCCATGCGCAAAGCCGGGCGGCACCCAGAGCTGGCGGTGGCTGTCAGCATCCAGCGTCACGCCCACCCACTGCCCGAAACGCGGCGAGCTGCGGCGCAAATCGACAGCGACATCAAACACCTCGCCCTCCACCACGCGGACCAGCTTGCCCTGGGGCTGACGGATCTGGTAGTGCAGGCCGCGCAGCACGCCGCGTCGGCTGCGGCTGTGGTTGTCCTGAACGAAGTGGGCTGCGGTGGCGGGCTGACCCGACGCGCCAGTCGCTGCTTCAAAATCACGCTGGTTGAAGCTCTCGAAGAAAAAACCGCGCTCGTCGCCAAAGACGCGGGGCTCGAGGATCAGCACTTCCGGCAGGGCGGTCGGGGTGACGGTGTAGGGCATGTGGGTCTTTCGTTCAGCGGCCCAGCAGGCGCAGTAAATACTGGCCGTAGCCGTTTTTGGCCAGCGGCGCAGCCAGGCGCTGGAGCTGCTCCGCGCCGATCCAGCCTTGGGTGTAGGCAATTTCTTCCGGGCAAGCCACCATCAAGCCCTGGCGTTTTTGCAGCGTGGCGATGAAGCTGGCCGCATCCAGCAGGCTGTCGTGCGTGCCGGTGTCCAGCCAGGCGTAGCCCCGGCCCATGATCTCAACCTGCAGCTGGCCCTGTTCCAGATAGCGGCGGTTGACGTCGGTGATTTCCAGCTCGCCGCGCGGCGAGGGGCGGATGTCCGCCGCTATGTCGCAGACTTGGCTGTCGTAAAAATACAGGCCGGTGACCGCGTAGGCGCTTTTGGGTTGCACCGGCTTTTCTTCGATGCTGATGGCGCGGCGCTGGGCGTCGAACTCGACCACGCCATAGCGCTCCGGGTCGTGCACATGGTAGGCAAAGACGCTGGCCCCGCTCGTGCGCGCATCGGCGTGGGCCAACTGGCGGACCAGGTCATGGCCGTAAAAAATGTTGTCGCCCAGCACCAGGCTGCTGGGGGCGCCGCCGACAAAATCGCGCCCGATGACAAAAGCCTGCGCCAGGCCGTCCGGGCTGGGCTGCACGGCGTACTGGATGCTCATGCCCCATGGGCTGCCATCGCCCAGCAGCTCGGCAAAGCGCGGTGTGTCCTGCGGGGTGGAAATAATCAGCACCTCGCGGATCCCGGCCAGCATCAGCGTGGTCAGCGGGTAATAGACCATGGGCTTGTCGTAGACCGGCATCAGCTGCTTGGACACCGCCTGCGTGACGGGATACAGCCGCGTACCAGACCCACCCGCCAGGATCAGGCCTTTGCGCCGCACACGGGAAGCCGCCGGGGAAGAGGATGAAGTTTGTGCGCTCATGACAGCCCTTTCGGCAGGATCTGTTGCAGGATGTGGTCCACCCCCTGCTGCCAGGGCGGCAGGTGCAGGCCAAAGGTCTCACGCAGGCGGCAGGTGTCCAGCCGCGACTGCAGCGGGCGCTGCGCCGGGGTGGGATAGTCGGCGGTGGCGATGGGGTGAACCTGGTCCGGACCCGCCTTCAGCGCCACCCCCGCCGCCTGGGCCGCCGCCAGCACGTGGCGGGCGTAATCGCACCAGGTGGTCTCGCCGCCCGCCACCAGGTGGTAGATACCCCAGGGAATGCCCCAAGGGATGTCCACCGCTTTTTCTGCGCCTGCCAGGCGCAGCCAGCGTGCGGCCAGGTGGGCGGTCACATCAGCGATCAGCGCCGCCGACGTGGGCGCGCCCCACTGGTCGGCAACCACATTCAAGGCATCGCGCGTCGCTGCCAGCCGCAGCATGGTTTTGGCGAAATTGCCCCCGTGCGCGCCCACCACCCAGCTGGTGCGCAGGATCAGGTGCTGCGCGCAGGCTGCGGCCAGCGCCTGCTCGCCCGCGCGCTTGCTGGCGCCATAGACGCTGGCCGGGGCGCAGGCGTCGTCCTCGGTGTAGGGCTCGGGCTTGTGGCCATCGAACACGTAGTCGGTGGAATAGTGGATGACGGCGGCGCCCAGGCGCTGAGCTTCTTCGCCCAGAACGCCCGGCGCGACGGCGTTGACGGCGTGGGCGAGGTCTGGTTCGCTCTCGGCCTTGTCCACCGCCGTGTAGGCCGCCGGGTTGACGATGAGCACAGGCCGCACACGCCGCACCAGCTCGCGCAGCGCGACGGCATCGGCCAGATTGACGTCCGCGCTGCCCACCGCCACCACTTGGCCCAGAGGGGCCAGCGCACGCTGCAGCTCGAAGCCCACCTGGCCGTTTTTGCCCGTCAGCAGGATGACCGGGACATCGCGATCAGCCGCCATACTGCTGCCCCAGCCACTGGCGGTAGGCGCCGCTGGTCACGTTGGCCACCCACTGCGGGTGGTCCAGGTACCACTGCACCGTTTTGCGCAGGCCGGTTTCAAAGGTCTCGGCCGGTTTCCAGCCCAGCTCGCGGGCGATGCGGCTGGCGTCGATGGCGTAGCGCCGGTCGTGGCCCGGCCGGTCGGGAACAAAGGTGATCTGCGTGGCGTAAGAGGCGCCATCGGCACGGGGCTGGAGCTTGTCCAGCGTCGCGCACAGCGTGCGCACTACGTCCAGGTTGGCTTTTTCGTTCCAGCCGCCGATGTTGTAGACCTCTCCCGGCGTCCCGGCCTGAAGCACGCGGCGAATGGCGCTGCAGTGGTCGCCCACATAGAGCCAGTCGCGAATCTGCTGGCCATCGCCATAAATCGGCAGCGCGGCGCCCGACAGCGCCCGGGTGATGCACAGCGGAATCAGTTTCTCAGGGAAATGGTAGGGGCCGTAGTTGTTGCTGCAGTTGGTCGTCAGCACCGGCAGGCCGTAGGTGTGAAACCAGGCGCGGACCAGGTGGTCGCTGGCCGCCTTGCTGGCCGAATAGGGGCTGTTGGGCTCGTAGCGGTGCTGCTCGGTGAAGGGCGCGTCCTGCGCGCCCAGGCTGCCGTAGACCTCGTCGGTGGACACATGCAGGAAGCGGAAGGCCGATTTTTCATCGGGCGGCAAGTCGTTCCAGTAAGCGCGCACGGCCTCCAGCAGGCGGAAAGTGCCCATCACATTGGTCTGGATGAAGGCCTCGGGCCCGGCGATGCTGCGGTCCACGTGCGATTCGGCCGCGAAGTTCAGCACTGCCCGGGGCCGGTGCTGCGCCAGCAGACGCTGCAGGAGCGCGCTGTCGCCAATATCGCCCTGGACAAAGGTATGGCGCGCATCGCCCTGCAGCGTGGCCAGGTTTTCCAGGTTGCCCGCGTAGGTCAGGGCGTCCAGGTTGATCACGGGCTCGTCGGTGGAGGCCAGCCAGTCCAGAATGAAATTGCTGCCGATGAAACCGGCGGTGCCTGTGGTCAGGATCATGGTTTTGAATCTTTTTGAAACTGTTTTTGAATCGGATGAAGAAGTCGGCGGCCGGCTTACAGCAAAGCCAGCACCACGCCCGCAAACAGCGTGGCCCCCAGCCAGTGGTTGGCGCGGAAGGCCGTGAAGCAGGGCCCGCGCTCGCGCGTGCGGATCAGCCAGCCATGCCACAGCACCTGCGCTGCAGCGGCGAGCAGCGCCGCCTGAAGGGCCAGCGTGTGCCCGCCCATCAGTCTGACACTCTGCCACGCCACGATCACCCAGCCCAGCAGGTGCAGCGTGTAAAAAGCCAGAATCCCGCTGACATCGTAGCGCCCCAGCGTCATCGCCGAGCTGCGGATGCCCAGGCGCAGGTCGTCGTCGCGGTCCACCATGGCGTATTCGGTGTCGTAGGCCAGCACCCAAAAGAGGTTGACCGCCATCAGCGCCCAGGCCAGGCCCGGCACCTGGCCCTGCACCGCCGCGAAGGCCATCGGAATCCCCATGCTGAAGGCGATGCCCAGCACGCCCTGCGGCATGGACACCCAGCGCTTGCAAAAGGGGTAAAGCACCGTCACCGCCACAGCCACAAAACTGAGCTGAACGGTGGGCGCGTTCGTGGTCAGCACCAGCGCGAACGCGATCAGCGCCAGCACCGCGCCGACAATCAGTGCCTCGGCGACGCTCACGCGCCCGCTGGTCACCGGCCGCTGCGCGGTGCGCTTGACGTGGCGGTCGAACTCGCGGTCGGCCACATCGTTGATGCAGCAGCCCGCGCTGCGCATCAGCACCGTGCCCAGCACAAACACCCCCAGCAGGTGCAGCCCCGGCCAGCCCCCCGCCGCCAGCCACAGCGCCATCAGGGTCGGCCACAGCAGCAGCAGCCAGCCGGCCGGGCGATCCCAGCGGATCAGATCCAGATACAGGCGCGCGCGGGGTTGCCAGGCGGCGGGCAGATGGCGAACCAGACTCAGTCGCTGGGGCCAGCTCATCTCAATCCCCCGCCCGCTGAAACACCAGCCCCGCGTGTTCGCGCATGGCGTGGAAGCGGATTTTGGGCCAGTTCTCTTCGATGGCGCGCAGCTCGGCGGCGTACTCCAGCAGCAGCGTGGGTGCGTTGACGGCGTCCCAGGCGAGTCGGTGGCTGTTGGCGTTGATGAAGCGCTTGAGTTCGGTCTCGCCGCCATCGGCCGCGTCGCAGGTCACCCAGCGCGCCACCTGGTAGCGGCTGCCGGTGATGCGCGCCTTGACGCCGTATTCGTGCTCCAGGCGGTGCGCGACGACCTCGAACTGCAACTGGCCCACCGCGCCCAGCAGCAGCACCGAGCCCAATTCGGGGCGAAAGACCTGGATGGCGCCCTCCTCGCCCAGCTGCTGCAGGCCGGCCTTGAGCTGCTTGGTGCGCAGCGGATCGGCCACTTCCACGCTGCGGAACATCTCCGGCGCAAAAAACGGCAGGCCGGTGAACTGGAGCGATTCACCCTCGGTCAGCGTATCGCCCAGCTGCAGCACGCCGTGGTTGGGAATGCCGATGATGTCGCCGCCAAAGGCCTCGTCCAGCAGCTCGCGGCGCTGGCTCAGGAAGCTGACCACGGTGTTGGGCCGCAGCTCCTTGCCCGAGCGCACGACTTTGAGGCGCATGCCGCGCTCGAAGTGGCCGCTCATCACGCGCACGAAGGCGATGCGGTCGCGGTGCGCCGGGTCCATATTGGCCTGGATCTTGAAGACCACGCCGGTGAATTTGGGCTCGTCGGGCGCCACCTCGCGCTGCAGCGCGGCACGCGGCGCGGGCGCGGGCGCGAGCTCGGTCAGCGCGTCCAGAATCTCCTGCACGCCGAAGTTGTTCACCGCCGATCCAAAGAACATCGGCGTCTGGCGCCCGGCCAGAAAGTCGGCCGCGTCAAACGGCGTGGCCGCTTCGCCCAGAAGTTCGAT
Source organism: Amphibiibacter pelophylacis (assembly GCF_037688875.1). NCBI lineage: Bacteria > Pseudomonadati > Pseudomonadota > Betaproteobacteria > Burkholderiales > Sphaerotilaceae > Amphibiibacter > Amphibiibacter pelophylacis. The sequence continues at coordinate 124,867 of NZ_JAWDIE010000006.1, read as the reverse complement.
CTCGCCGGCCGCCTGGTCATAAGCCATGCCAAAGCGCTGGGTGAGCGCCGCCGTGTCCGACAGCGGCAGGCGCTCGTCGCCGCCCTGAACGCGATCCTCGCCCGGCTCGAAAACGCGCAGGTGCTTCGCGCGCAGGTCGATCACGCCAGCGAAGCTCTTGCCCATGCCCACCGGCCAGGTGAAGGGAACGACCGTCATGCCCAGCTCGCGCTCGATTTCATCCATCAGCGTCAGCGGATCCTGCACCTCGCGGTCCATTTTGTTGACGAAGGTCAGGATGGGCGTGTTGCGCGCGCGGCAGACCTGCAGCAGGCGGCGCGTCTGCGGCTCGACGCCGTTGGCCGCGTCGATCACCATCAGCGCGGCGTCCACCGCAGTCAGCACGCGGTAGGTGTCCTCGGAGAAATCCTGGTGGCCCGGCGTGTCGAGCAGGTTGATGACGCAGCCGCCGTATTCCATCTGCATCACCGAACTGGCGACCGAGATGCCGCGCTGCTTTTCGATCTCCATCCAGTCGCTGGTCGCGTGGCGGCTGGCCTTGCGCCCCTTGACCGCCCCGGCGATCTGGATCGCGCCCGAAAACAGCAGCAGCTTTTCTGTCAGCGTGGTCTTGCCCGCGTCAGGGTGGGAGATGATGGCAAAAGTGCGCCGCTGGCGCACCGAGGAAGCAAGGTCGGACATGGGGTGTGACGGCGCCGGGCAAAGGCGGTCGGTCGGAAAAGACAGCATTTTCGCAGATGTCAGGGCCGCAGAGGGGCGTCGAATTCAAGGGGATGGCGCTCCAGCGTCAGCGTGACACCCGCGTCATCGGGGTGGGCGCGGGCAGCGGGCAGTAGCCGATGCGCCAGCCCTCCAGGCTCAAACGACCCCGCCGTAGCGCTTGGCGACCAGAATCTCCCGCGCCCGCCGTGCGCCAAACGTTGGCAGAGACGTCAGCCGCTTGTGCAAAACTCGCCCCTTCAATCGCCGCCAACACTCCCATGACCGAATCTCCCCCCACCCACACCACCCTGCCCCACTGGCCCAGCGCCTACCCGGCCAGCGGCGCCAGCGCCATGCTGAAAGTCCATCACGAGGACTTCGTCGTCACCGAGCTGCCGCTGCAGTTGCCCTCGGGGGCGGGCGAGCACATCTGGGTGGAGGTGGAAAAGAGCGGCGCCAACACCGTCTACGTCGCCCAGCAACTGGCCCTGGCCGCCGGGGTGAACGAGTGGGATGTGGGCTATGCCGGTCTGAAGGACCGCCACGCCATCACCCGGCAGTGGTTCAGCATCTACCTGCCCAGCGGCAAAACCGGCGAGACGCCCGACCTGACGCCGCTTGCGCACCCGGAATTCAGGGTGCTGAGCCAGAGCCGCCACGTGAAGAAGCTGCGACCGGGCGATCTGCAGGGCAACCGCTTTCGCATCGTGCTGCGTGAAGTCAGCGGCGAGCGGCAGGCGCTGGAGGCCAACCTGCAGGCCGTGGCGACGCAGGGCGTGCCCAACTACTTCGGCGCCCAGCGCTTTGGCTTTGACGGCGGCAATGTCGAGCTGGGCCGCGCCATGCTGGCGCGCGAGATTCGCGTGCGCAATCCGAAGAAGAAGGGCATTTACCTGTCGGCGGTGCGCTCTTTTGTCTTCAATGAGGTGCTGGCGCTGCGCATTGCGCAAGGGCTGTGGGGCAAAAGTTTGCCGGGCGATGTGATGACCGACACCGGCCAGCCCACCGGGCCGCTTTGGGGCCGGGGCCGGGTGAGCACCTCGGGCGATGCGCAGGCCCTGGAGAACAGCGTGGCCGAGCGCCACGCCATTTTGTGCAACGGCCTGGAATACGCCGGACTGGACCAGGAGCGCCGCGCCCTGGTGGCAAGCCCGGCCGACATGAGCTGGGAATGGCCTCAAGCCGACCAGCTGGTGATCAGCTTCACCCTGCCCGCTGGCACCTACGCCACGTCTGTGCTGGGCGAAATCCTGCGCACCACAGAGCCCGAGCGACTCACCGAGCCCGGGGCTGCGGAGTAAGGGGCGCAGCCCTTCATCCGCAAGAGCCGACTGCAGCCTGTTCGAGAGGCCACTCCCGCTTCCCCCATGGATAAATCGCTGTTACGCCAGCAGGTGCTGGAGAGTCTCGCCCAAGACCTGCTGCAAACCGAACAGGCCGCGCTGGCGGCCCATGAAACGGCGACGCACGAAGAGAACATCGCCGAAAACAAGTACGACACCCTGGGTCTGGAAGCTGCCTACCTGGCCACCGGCCAAGCCCGCCGCGTCACGGCCATCCGCCAGGCCATCACCCACTGGCGCCAGTTTCACCCGCGCCCCTACGACGCCCGCCAGGGCATACAGCTTGGCGCGCTGGTGTGCCTGGCCGATGCCGACGGCGCGCTGCAGCACGTCTTCCTCGGCCCCGCCGGGGGCAGCATGAAACTGCTCTGCGGCGGCCAGCCCGTTCAGGTCATCAGCAGCGAGGCGCCGCTGGGCCGGGCCTTGCTGGGCAAATGCGAGGGGGATGAGGTGCTGGTGCAGGTGGGGTCAGGGCAGATGGGGTATGAGGTGGTTGGGGTGGCGTGAGTGGGCGGGACGAAAGGGCTTTGTCGAACTATCCACTTTTATCCTGAAAAAGATAAAATATCTTTTCCAGGATAAAAAAAGATAATTGCATGATCGCTTACCACCGTACCGCATTGGCGCAGCAGCTGGTCCAGGCCCTGCAGGGCAAAACGCTGCTGGGCGACGCACACAACGGACTGTTCCTGGCGGCGCCGCGCCGAACCGGCAAGAGCACCTTTTTGCAGGGTGACCTGGCGCCCGCCTTGCAGAAGGCCGACGTGGAAGTCGTATATGTGGACCTGTGGGCCGACACCCGCCGCGACCCCGGCGCCCTGATTGCCGAGGCCATTGCCCAAGCCCTGCAGGGGCACCTTGGCCTGGTCGCCCGCACCGCACGAAAGGCCGGCGTCAAAAGTGTGAAGGTGGCAGGCGCCCTGGACATCGACATCAGCCAGATCGGTCAAGTGGATGGCCTCACCCTGGTGGACGCACTGCGCAGCCTGCACCTGGCGGCAGGCCGTCCGGTGGCGCTGATCATTGACGAGGCCCAGCATGCCCTGACCAGCGAGGCGGGCGAGGTGGCGATGACCGCGCTGAAGTCGGCGCGTGACCAGATGAACCAGCCTGGCCGGGTGAACCTGATGCTGGTGATGTCGGGGTCCGATCGTGACAAGCTGCTGCGCCTGGTGGTCAGCGCGGGGGCACCGTTTTACGGTTCGCAGATTCAGACACTTCCCCCGCTGGACACGGATTTCATCGCCCATGTAGCCACCCTGGTGGAGGCCCAGCGGCCCGACCTGGTCCCGGTGGACCGGGCCGCCTTGCAGGAGGCGTTTACCGCCTTCGGCCACCGGCCGCAGTTCTTCATGGCCGCGATGGGGGCCGTGCTCAGCCCGCTGTCGGGCCACAAAGGCCGCTTCGAACCCGCGCTGCAGCAGGCGGCGCAGGACCAGCAGTCTCAGGACGAAGCGCAGATGGAATCCGACTTCCTGGGTCTCAAACCCATCGAGCAGGTGGTGCTGTGGCGCATGCTGGATCAGGGGTCGCGCTTTCGCCCATACGATGCCGAAGCGCTGCGCTTCTACCGTGACAAGCTGGGAAGCCCGATCAGCGTGCAGCAGGCGCAGAAATCCCTGGAGTCGCTGCGCCAGCGCACACCTGCCTTGGTGTGGAAATCGGCGCGTGGGGAATATGCCGGTGAGGACGCAGCCATGCACCGCTGGTTTGAGGTCCGCAGGGAGGCGGGCGCTTGGCCACCGGGTTCAGCGCAGGGCAACCTGGCGATGGGCGAGGAATGAATGCGCCAGTGGCTGGCTCTCCTGCCCCGCACCCTCACTCCACCGTCACACTCTTCGCCAGATTCCTCGGCTTATCCACATCAGTCCCCCTGGCGCACGCCGTGTGGTACGCCAGCAGCTGCAGCGGGATGACGTGCAGGATGGGGCTGGTCAGGCCGTAGTGCTCGGGCATGCGCAGCACGCGCACGCCGGGTTCGCTCTCCATGCGGCTGTCGCCGTCGGCGAAAACGAACAGCTCGCCGCCGCGTGCGCGCACTTCCTGGATGTTGCTCTTGAGCTTTTCCAGCAGCTCGTCGTTGGGCGCGACGGTGATCACCGGCATTTCGCGCGTCACCAGCGCCAGCGGGCCGTGTTTCAGCTCGCCGGCCGGGTAGGCTTCAGCGTGGATGTAGCTGATTTCCTTGAGCTTCAGCGCGCCCTCCAGCGCGATCGGGTAGTGGCGGCCCCGGCCCAGGAAGAGCGCGTTGTGGCGCGGCACGAACTCCTCGCTCCAGGCGATGATCTGCGGCTCCAGCGCCAGCACGGACTGCACTGCCACGGGCAGGTGGCGCAGATCTTTCAGGTGGCGGGCTTCTTCTTCGGCGCTCAGGTGGCCGCGCAGTTTGGCCAGCGTCAGCGTCAGCAGGAAGAGGCCGATCAGCTGCGTGGTGAAGGCCTTGGTCGAGGCCACGCCAATCTCCACCCCCGCGCGGGTGATGTAGGCCATGGCGCACTCGCGCACCATGGCGCTGGTGGCGACGTTGCAGATGGTCAGCGTGTGCGACATGCCCAGACTGCGCGCGTGCTTGAGCGCGGCCAGCGTGTCGGCGGTTTCGCCGCTCTGGGTGATGGTCACGACCAGGGTTTTCGGGTCGGGGACGCTGGTGCGGTAGCGGTATTCGCTGGCGACTTCGACCTCGGTGGGAATGCGCGCCACGCCTTCCAGCCAGTATTTGGCGGTCAGGCCCGCGTAGTAGCTGGTGCCACAGGCCAGGATGAGCACGCGGTTGATTTCGGACAACGCCTGCGGCGCTTTCTCGCCGAACAGCTCGGGCGTGATGTGGCTGACCGCGTCCAGCGTGTCGGCGATGGCCTGGGGCTGCTCGAAAATCTCTTTTTGCATGTAGTGGCGGTAGGGGCCCAGCTCGGCGGCGCCGCTGTGCGCGTGCACGGTGCGTGTCTCGCGCTGCACGTCCACGTAATGGCCGCCCGCGTCGCGGCGCGTGATCCAGACCCGGCCGGGCTGCATGTCGACCACGTCGCCCTCTTCCAGATAGACGATCTGGTCGGTGACCCCGGCCAGCGCCATGGCGTCGGACGCCAGGAAGTTCTCGGCGGCGCCGTCCTGACCGCGGCCCAGCACCAGCGGCGAGCCCTCGCGGGCACCGATGATGCGGTGCGGCTCGTCCTGACTGAACACGGCGATGGCGTAAGCGCCCTGCAGCCGCGTCACCGCCTGCTGAACCGCCGCCAGCAGGTCGCCCTGATACAGGTGGTGGACCAGGTGGGCGATGACTTCGGTGTCGGTCTGGCTGTCAAAAACATAGCCCAGCGCGCGCAGCTCGGCGCGCAGCTCGTCGTGGTTTTCGATGATGCCGTTGTGCACCAGCGCGATGCGGTCGCGCGAGAAGTGCGGGTGCGCGTTACGCACCGCCGGTTCGCCGTGCGTGGCCCAGCGCGTGTGCGCAATGCCCGTCCCGGCGGCGATGCCGTCCTGCGCCACATGGGTGTCCAGCTCGGCCACGCGCGACGTGCTGCGCGCCCGGCGCAGCGCGCCGTCCTGGTGCACGGCCACGCCGCAGGAGTCATAACCCCGGTACTCCAGGCGCTTGAGGCCCTCGACCAGAACCGGAACGATGTTGCGCGAACTGACGGCGCCCACGATGCCACACATAAGCAGGTCCTTGAACAGGATGAAAGATGCCGACATGCTAGCCGCGCCACGGCTGTCATGCTCACCAGACGTGATCCCGATCTTTCATTAATCATCTGTAAATGAAATAATATTGCAGTAATATGCCATCTTGCAACAATCAACCAAAATTTAGTCATTCATGAATGATTCATCCACAGCCGCTTCAATCCCGCTGGAGCTGGACGACACCGACCGGCGGCTGCTTCGACTGCTGCAGGAAGACGCCTCGCGCAGCAACGCGGCGCTGGCGCGGCTGGCGCACGTCTCGCCCGCGACGGCGCTGCGCCGCGTGCGCCGTCTGATGGAGGGCGGCGTCATCCAGCGCGTGGTGGCGCTGCTGGCGCCGCAGCAGGTGGCGCAGGGCCTGCATGTGGTGCTGGAGATCACTCTGGACCCGCAGACCGACGAGTCCGCGCTGGCCTTCGAGGCCGCCGTGCAGGCGCTGCCCGAGGTACAGCAGGCCTGGCGCACGGGCGGCGGCATCGATTTCGTGCTGATCGCCTGGGTGGCCGACATGGCGCATTACCAGCGCCTGAGCCAGAGCCTGCTCAGCGGCCAGCGCCAGGTGCGCAACGTGCGGGCGTACTTCAGCATCCGGCGCAGCAAGTTCGACATCGCCCAGCCGGTGGATGCGGCGCCGCGCCTCCCCTAGAATCGGGCTTTTGCCTGTCAGGACGCGCGCATGAAACTCATCATCTGGCTGGTCATCCTGTTTGCCGGCTGGCATCTGGCCCGCCGCTGGATCCGGCGCAAGCTGCAGCAGCAGATCGAGGCCCTCAAAGCCCAGCAGGCGCAGGCTGCTGGCGGAAGCGCGCCCGCGCCGGTAGTCGATACCGTCGTGTGCGCGCAGTGCGGCGTCCATCTGGCGCGGCCCGAAGCGCTGATGATCGGAAACCAGGCCTACTGCTGCCGCGAGCACGCTGACGCCGGCCCTGCCCACACGGCGTGAGTCCCCTGCCTCCCGTCCGGCCATCCGCCACCCTGAGGCTGGCCGCCGCCGGACTGGCGCTGCGCGATCTGTGCGGCGCCGCGCCCGACCCGCTGGCACCGCAGTGGCCGGTCTACCTGCGCTACGTGCGCGTGCGGGTGTTTGTGGCGCTGGCGCTGCTGGCCGTGCAGCTGCTGCTGTCCACCTCGTCGGCCGATGTCGGCAAAAATCCGGTCCAGAGCCTCGTGCCCGCCACGCTGTATGCGCTGCAGGCCCTGCTCTGGCTGGGCCTGGTTGTGCAGCTGGAGCAGCGCCAGCGCCGCCGTCGCCTCAGCGATGGTCCGGCCCCGCCCCTGCCCGCGTGGCACCGCCCCTGGCTGCTGGCCGTGGGCAGCGATCTCGTCTTTTTCAGCTGGCTGTACTGGGGCGAACCGGCTGGCGGGCTGAACCACGCCGCGCTGTTTGTGCTGCCGGTGCTGATGGCCGGACTGCTGATGTCGCGCAGCACCGCGCTGGTCACCAGCACGCTGGCGGCGGTCATCCTGCTGGCGCCGTTTGCGCTGGCGCTGGATCCGTTCCCGCAGTCGCTGGTGCAGCTGGGCCGGGGCGCGGTGGTCGTGGCCGGCATGTATCTGCTGGGCTTTCTGGCCCAGGGCGTGTCCCAGCGCACCCTGCACGAGCGCGCGCAGGTGCAGGAGCAGCGCGAACTGGTGCGCCAGCAGGCGCTGCTCAACGCCATGGTCATCGGCGACATGGACGAGGGCGTGCTGGTCGTGGACAACACCGGATCGGTACACAGCGCCAACCCGGCCGCGCGCGCTCTGCTGGGCCACCAGGGCCTGCTGCCCGTGGTGCCGTTTGATCTGGCCGGACAGAGCGCCTGGACCGAGCTGCACGCCAGCGTGCGCCAGGCTTTTGCGCAGCCAGCCGCAACCGACAGCGTGCAGGCGCTGATCCAGTCGCGGCGCCAGACGGTGACCCTGCACTTTGCCTCCGGGCTGCAGCGCGCGCTGGTGCTGCGCATCCGCATCGCCACCCACGACCGGGGTGGCCACCAGCAGCCGGTCTGCGTCGTCTTCATGGAGGACCAGCGCACCGAACAGGGCCGCCACCGCCAGGAGCGTCTGGCCACCATGGGCCGTTTTTCGGCGGGCATCGCGCACGAGTTCCGCAACCCGCTGGCGGCCATCGCGCAGGCCAACCAGCTGCTGCACGAGGATCTGACCGACCCGGTGCTGCAGCGGCTGTCGGACATGATCGCCGCCAACGTGTCGCGCCTGCGCCGCATCGTCGACGACGTGATGGACACCGCCGCAGACCCGCAGCAGATCCAGTCGCGGCCCCTGATGCTGGACGAGCAGATCGCCGAAGTGCTGCGCCACTGGGCGCCCGGCGAACGCCAGGCCGACGCCGCCGACTGCCCCACCACCGCGGCCAGCACCCCGCCGCTGGCGCCCGATCTGGTGCTGCAGCTCTCGCCCGGCCCAGCGGGCGCGAGCTTCTGGTTTGACGCCCAGGATTTCCACCGCGTCTGCGTCAACCTGCTGGACAACGCCTGGCGCCACTGCCGCCGCCAGATCGGCTCCATCCAGATCAGCGTACGGGCCGCGCCCGCGCTGCCTGGCGGCGGAAGCGGCTGGTGGCTGGACGTGGCCAGCGACGGCAGCCCCATTCCGCCCGCCGTGCACAACCACCTCTTCGAACCCTTTTACTCGACGCGCAGCCGGGGCACCGGCCTTGGGCTCTACCTGTGCCGCGAGCTGTGCGACCGCCACGGCGCGCAGCTAGGCTATCTGCTGGGCGAAGACGCGCTCTCCGGCCAGCCGCTGAACGTCTTTCGCGTCACGCTGCGCGCAGCCTGACCAGAGCGCCCCGGCGCCCGGACGCCAAGCCACCCAAGCGCCGGCGTGCAGATTCACTGGTGAACGAATCATCCAAAGTGCCCCAGGGTTTCCACCATTAAATCATCTTTGTTTACTTATTACACTGACTTCAGTCCTGCAGCACAGGCACTGCGCGGCAGGCTTCCCTGATTTCCCGGCGTTTTCCCTGCATCGACCCTTCGTTCACTTCATTCTTCAAGCGAGACATTCCATGGCCTTCACCCCCCTCTCCCGCACCGTCGCCCTGGCCGCTCTGGGCGCCCTGTTTTCTTTTGGCGCGCACGCCGCCGAGCCCGTCATTGGCCTGATCACCAAAACCGACACCAACCCCTTCTTCGTCAAGATGAAGGAAGGCGCCGAGGCCGAAGCCAAAAAGCTAGGCGCCAAGCTGCTGTCCGGCGCGGGCAAGATCGACGGCGATAACGCCAGCCAGGTCGCCCTGATCGAGAACTTTGTCGCCGCTGGCGCCAAGACCATCCTGATCACCCCGGCCGACTCCAAAGCCATCATCCCGGCCATCAAGAAGGCGCAGGCCGCTGGCGTGCAGGTGATCGCCCTGGACAGCCCGACCGACCCGGCCTCCGCCGTGGACGCCCTGTTCGCCACCAACAACTACAAGGCCGGCGAGCTGATCGGCCAGTACGCCAAGGCGGCGCTGGGCGGCAAGAAGCCCGTCATCGCCACGCTGGATCTCTTCCCCGGCCACCCGGTGGGCGCCCAGCGCCACAACGGTTTCCTGCAGGGCTACGGCCTGAAATCGCTGCCCGCGACCAGCAACGAGCTGGCCAAGCCCGCTGAAGTGGTCTGCATGGCCGACAGCTACGGCGACCGCGCCAAGGGCCAGACCGGCATGGAAAACTGCCTGCAGAAAAACCCCGGCATCAACCTGGTCTATACCATCAACGAACCCGCAGCCGCGGGCGCCTACAACGCCCTGAAGGCCGCCGGTAAAGAAAAAGACGTGGTGATCGTGTCGGTGGACGGCGGCTGTGACGGCGTCAAGGACGTGGCGGCCGGCAAGATCGCCGCGACCAGCCAGCAGTACCCGCTGCAGATGGCCGCCATGGGTGTGGCCGCTGGCGTCGAGTTTGCCAAGACGGGCAAGAAGGTCAAGTCGGGCTACACCGACACCGGCGTGACGCTGATCGCTGCCAAACCGGTCGCCGGTGTGACCAGCGCCGACACCAAGGTCGGTCTGGACAAGTGCTGGGGCAACAAGTAATCCGTCTCCCGCCCTGCCTTTCGGGGCGGCGGTGGGCCTGACGCCCGCTGCTGCCCCGTTCTCTTTGCTGAAAGCCTCCCATGAAAGACAAGCTGCCGCCCATCAGCCAGCTCGGGCCCTTCATCGCCCTGATCATCGCCTGCGCGGTGTTCGGGCTGACCACCGACAATTTCTTCAGCTCCGCCAACTTCTCGCTCATCCTGCAGCAGGTGATGGTCGTGGGCATCATCGGCATCGGCCAGACGCTGATCATCCTCACCGCGGGCATTGACCTGTCCTGCGGCATGGTGATGGCGCTGGGCTCGATTGTCATGACCAAGATCGCGCAGGATTTCGGCCTGCCCGCGCCCATCGCCATCCTGCTGGGCATTGGCGTGACCACCCTCTTTGGCCTGATCAACGGCCTGCTGGTCACCCGCATCAAGCTGCCACCCTTCATCGTCACGCTGGGCACTTTCAACATCGCCTTCGCCATCACCCAGCTGTATTCGGGCGCGCAGACGGTCACCACGGTGCCCGATGCCATGACCTGGCTGGGCAGTACTTTCTCGCTGGGCGGCACGCGCATCGCCTACGGCACGGTGCTGATGGTGCTGCTGTATCTGGTCACCTGGTTCTGGCTGCGCGACACCGCCTCGGGCCGCCACGTTTACGCCGTGGGCAACAACCCCGAAGCCACCCGCCTGATCGGCATCCCGACCGACCGCGTGCTGATCGGCGTTTACGCCACAGCCGGGGTGTTTTACGGCATCGCCTCGCTGCTGGCCGTGGCCCGCACCGGCGTGGGTGACCCCAACGCCGGACAAACCGAAAACCTGGACGCCATCACCGCCGTGGTGCTGGGCGGCACCAGCCTCTTTGGCGGACGCGGCCTGGTGCTGGGCACACTGGCCGGCACCATCGTGGTGGGCGTCCTGCGCAACGGCCTCACGCTGATGGGCGTGTCCTCGGTCTATCAGGTGCTGATCACTGGCATCCTGGTGATTGTCGCGGTCACGGTGGATCAACTCTCACGCAAGGGAGCACGCTGATGAGCACCTCCAACACCAAACTCGTCATGCAGGCCAAGGGCCTGGTCAAACGCTACGGCCAGGTCACCGCCCTCGATGGCGCCGACTTTGAACTGCGCGCCGGGGAAATCATGGCCGTCATCGGCGACAACGGCGCGGGCAAATCCAGCCTGATCAAGGCGCTGTCCGGCGCAACCATTCCGGACGAGGGCGAGATTCTGCTCGACGGCAAACCGGTGCAGTTCCGCACGCCCATCGAGGCGCGCCGCGCGGGCATCGAATGCTGTTACCAGGACCTGGCCGTGGCGCCCGCCATGACCATCGCCGAGAACCTCTTCCTGGGCCGCGAAATGCGCCGCGAGGGCTTTCTGGGCAACACCCTGCGCATGCTGGACAAGAAGAAGATGCTGCAGGTCGCCATCGAGCGCATGGCCGATCTGAAAGTCGGCATCCGCAGCATGACGCAGGCGGTGGAGACGCTCTCGGGCGGCCAGCGCCAGTGCGTGGCCGTGGCGCGCGCGGCGGCCTTTGCGCAGCATGTGGTCATCCTGGATGAGCCCACCGCCGCCCTGGGCGTCAAGGAAGGCAATATGGTGCTGGAGCTGATCCGCCGGGTGCGCGACCGCGGCCTGCCGGTGATCCTGATCTCGCACAACATGCCGCATGTGTTCGAGATCGCCGACCGCATCCACGTCGCCCGTCTGGGCAAGCGCGCCGCTGTCCTCAACCCCAAAAAAATCAGCATGAGCGACACCGTCGCCGTGATGACCGGGGCCATGTCAGCCGACCAGATCCCGGCCGACTGTCTGGCCTGAACCCAAGGACCGACCATGCTCAAGGGCATTTCCCCCCTGCTCATTCCCGACCTGCTGGCGCTGCTGTGCGACATGGGCCATGGCGACGAGATCATCATCGCCGACGCCAATTTCACCGCGCGCAGCCTGGCGCAGGGCAAGCCCGTCGTGCGCCTGCCCGGCGCCGGGGTGCTGCAGGTGGTCCAGGCGGTGATGCCGCTGTTCCCGCTGGACCGCGCGGTGGATCAGCCGGTGACCTTCATGCAGGTCTGCCAGCTGCCGCCGGGCGACACCTCGCAGGTGCAGCGCGACGTGATCCAGGCGCTGGCCGCCAGCGGCGAAACCACCGCTGCGGGCTGCCAGGCGCTGGAGCGCTTCGCGTTTTACGAGCGCTGCCGCAGCGCCTTCGCCGTCATCCACACCGGCGAGATGCAGCCCTACGCCAACTTCATCCTGAAAAAGGGCGTGATCGCTGACGCGCTGGCATAAACTCGGGCGGCTTTTTACCCCGATTCCCGATTGCTCACTGCCGTGCTGAAGAACTTCCCCCGCCACGCCCCGCGCCACGCTCAAGGCTCCAACCACAGCGATCTGCGCCAGTTCAACGAGGGCGTGGTGCTGCAGGCGATCCGTCTGCACGGCGCGCAGGCCAAGGCCGATCTGGCGCGCATCACCGGGCTGACCACGCAGACGGTGGGCGTCATCATCCAGCGCATGCTGGACGACGGGCTGGTGCTCAAGCAGGCCGCGCTGCGCGGCCGCGTCGGCCAGCCCAGCGTGCCCATCGCCATCCATCCTGAGGGCGCTTACGCCGTGGGCATCCGCCTGGGGCGGCGCCAGCTGGATGTCTCTCTGGTCGATTTCACCGGGCGGGCGGTGCTGCAGCGCAGCACGCGCTATGACTTTCCCGAGCCCGAGGCGATTTTCCAGGCGCTGGACAGCCACCTGCAGGCGGTGCGCGACCACCTGGCCGACGCCGTCGGGCGCGTGCGCGGTGCGGGTCTGGCCATGCCGTTTTCGATGTCGGGCTGGCAGCAGCAGCTTGAACTGCCGCCCGAGCGCCTGAGCGCCTGGGACAGCCTGGACGTGCGCGAGCGCGTGCAGCGCCTGTCGGGCTGGCCGGTGACCGTCATCAAGGACACCGCCGCCGCCTGCCTGGCCGAGCTGATGCAGGGCGCAGGCCAGCGCCTGGCGCACTTCCTCTACGTCTTCATGGACACCTTTGTCGGCGGCGCCGTGGTGCAGAACGGCCGCCTGCACAGCGGCCTGCACGGCAATGCGGGGGCGATTGCTTCCCTGCCCCTGCGTGAGGCCCACCAGGCCCATGAGGCCCGGGGCGATGCGCCGCCACCGCAGCTGCTCAGTTCAGCCTCTCTGCTGCGCCTGGAGCAGGCCTTCCAGCGCGCCGGTCTGGAGCCCAGCGCCGCTTACGACGGCCGCGCCCTGCAGCCGCCCTGGCGCGACGCCAGCGAACGCTGGCTGGACGACACCGCCTGCGGCCTGGCTTTCGCCGTGCTGCAGTCCAGCGCACTGCTGGACCACGACGCGGTGGTGCTGGACGGCAGCTGCGACCCCGCCCTGCTGCAGATGCTGCTGGAGCGCACCCAGACCGCGCTGACGCGCTACAGCTGGGAAGGGCTGCTGCCCCCGCGCCTGATCTGCGGCCAGCTCGGGCGCAGCGCCGGTGTGCTGGGTGCCGCGCTGGTGCCCCTGGAGCCCACGCTGGGCTGGCAGTACGACATCAGCGCCTGAAGGCGGTAAACCCTCTTCCCGGCCTCAGGTCTCCGCCCAGCGCCGCAGCAGGTTGTGATACGTGCCCGCCAGGCCTATGGTGGCGCTGTGGTGTTCGCCCAGCTCGGCGCGGACGGCCATCAGGTGCTGGTCCATGTCGTAGAGCAGGCGGCGCTGGCCGTCGTCGCGCACCAGGCTCTGGATCCAGAAAAACGCCGCCACCCGCTGCCCACGCGTCACCGGCGTGACGCGGTGCACGCTGGTGCCGGGGTAGACCACAGCATGACCGGCGGGCAGGCGCACGCGCTGCTCGCCGTAGGTGTCGGCGATGACGAGTTCGCCGCCGTCGTAATCCTCGGGGTCCGACAGGAAAACGGTGCACGACACATCGGTGCGCAGGGTGTCGCGCGCGCCGTGCGGCGTGTTCTGGTAACGGATGGCGCCATCGACATGATCGCCATACGCGCCCAGCGCGTTGCCGCTGCCGCCGTAGCGGTTGAGCTGCGGGTGCAGGATGCGGTGCGGCAGCGCGGCACTCAGGAAGGCGCTGCTGGCGTCGATGGCCGACAGCACCAGCTGCACCACCGCCTTCGAGGTGGCGTGCGCCTGCGGCAGCTGCTGGTTGTTTTTGGCGTGCGCGGCCAGGTGGCCAGCGGTGTTGCGGCCGTTCACCCAGTCCGCGTCCGGCGTGGCGGCCAGCAGCCGCCGCGCCTGGGCCAGCGCCTCGGGGGAAAGCAGGTCAGGCAGGGCGATCAGCATGGTCAGAACGCCGTGCTCAGGCTCAGCTGTACCGAGCGCGCCGGGCCCTGGGTGTAAAAGCCACGGTAGAGCGATTCGGCGTACACCTTGTTGAACAGGTTGCTGGCGTTCAGGCGCACTGTGGTGTCCTTGGCCAGGGTGTACTCGGCCATAGCGTCCACTGTGGCGTAGGCCTTGGAGCGGATCAGGCGCTGTCCCTCCGGATTCTGGCTGCTGCGGTAATTGATACCGCCGCCCAGACGCAGCGCGGGCGTGATCTGGTAGGTGCTCCAGACGCTGCCGCTGTGCTTCGGGGTCAGGCCCGGGCGGTCGCCCTGCACCTGCGCGCCGCCGCCACTGGCGGCCAGCGCCTGTGAGCTGGCATCGATTTTCGCCTGCGGGATCCAGGTGTGGTTGAAGAAGGCCTCCCACTTCGGGGTGATGCGTCCGGCAAAGTTCAGCTCCAGCCCCTTGGCGTGGCGCTTGCCGGACAGCAGAAACTGCGTGGTGGCGCTGTCCGGGTCCTGGTTGCGCTCGTTGTACTTCTCGCTGCGGAACAGGGCCAGGCCCAGCAGCGCCTGCTGGTTCCACAGCTCCCACTTGGCGCCCAGCTCGATGTTGCGGCTCTTTTCGGGGCCGACCGCCGCCTGCGCGGCACTGGTGGCGCTGAAGCTGGGCGACCACTGGTAGGCATCGCCCGAGGTGTTGTAGGACGTGCCGTAAGACAGGTAGTAGGACGACGATTCGGTCGGCTGGTAAATGGCGCCCAGACGCGGGCTGAACAGGGTATCGCTGCGCTCGCCGCTGGCGCCATCGCCCAGCACGTTGACGTAGTTGGCCTTGAAATGATCCACGCGCGCCCCGGCCAGCAGCTTGAACTGCGGCGCCACGGTGAGCAGATCCTGCACATACAGGCCCAGGTTGCTCGCGCCAAAGGTGTTGTAAACCAGCGGGACGCGGGTGTCGGGCACGACCGCGCCGTCGTTGGGCGTGCCCACCGTGGTCGCCGGGCTGGCCGTGGCACCCCGGGTGTAGTTGTTGTTGCGCCGCGCGTCCTCGCGGTAGTAATCCAGCCCGGCGAGCAGGCTGTGCTCCCGGCCCAGCAGCTGGAAGGTCTGGCTGAAATCGCTCTGCAGCTGCAGCGTTTTGCTGGCGCTGACCCGGCCTTTGGGCGAGCGCGTCAGCACCGTATCCGGGCCGAGGGTGTCCGGGCTGGCCGCAACGCCGCCGGGCTGGCTGGCGGCCGGGCCAAAGCGGATCACGCTGGCCAGCAGATCGCGCCTGTAGTGGCCGTAGCGCAGGCGGGTGTTCAGCTCGCCGCCCGCGTCAAAGCGGTGGATGTGGCCCAGGTTCAGGGTGTAGGCCGAGCTGTCGTTGTGATCGCCAGCCAGGCCGTAATAGCGGTTGCCGCTGAAGGCGGTCTGGATGACGTTGTCCACGATGAACCAGGGCAGGTTGTACTGCGGCCTGCTGTGCGTCTGCAGCAGCGTGGCGCCCACCGAGAACTCGTCTCGCGCGCCGATGCCCCAGCGGAACGTGGGCGCAAAGCCCAGCTTGCTGACTTCGGCGCCGTCGTTGTCGGCGTTATCGATCAGCGCATTGACGCGCAGCGCCGAATCGGAGCCGGTGCGCGCGTTCCAGTCGCCCGTCACGCGGTGCTGGTTGCCGGTGCCCAGGGTGTACTTCAGCTCACTGCGGTTCACAAGGCCGGGCTGCTTGCTGACCTGGTTGACCACGCCGCCCGTCGAGCCCTTGCCGAACAGCATGGACGCCGACCCTTTCAGCACCTCGACGCGCGACTGGTTGAAGGTGTCGCGGTCGTACAGGGCGCCGTCGCGGATGCCGTCCACATAGATGTCGCCCGCCTGCCCCAGCGAGAAACCGCGGATGCGCACGTCTTCCTCGCCGGTTTCGCCGGCCAGAAAGGTGACGCCTGCGGTGGTGCGCAGCACGTCGCGGAAATCGTCCAGGTTGCGGTCGCTGATCAGCTTCTCAGTCATCACGGTGACCGACTGCGGGATGTCTTTCAGCGCCTGGCGGCCTTTGCCCAGGGTGGTCTGCGTCGCGTTCAGCGAGGTGCTGTCGGTGGAGCGGCGTGCGCCCGTCACGGTGACGGCGGGCAGCTCGGTGGACGGGCGGGTCTCGGCGCTGGGCGCGGCCGGGACAGTCTGCGCCTGCGCCTGGGCAGCAAAGCCCAGACCGGCCGCCAGAGCGCCCAAAGGAAGCAATCCTGAACGGACGCGGGACAGGGGGGAAGAAGAACGATGTGACATGGCAGGCTCCGGAAAAATCAGCAGGAATGAAAAGGCCAAGCGCGGCCCCAACCGGGCGCGCAGGGCACGCCGGTTCAGGCGGAAAGCGGGGGTTTAGCGGGTGACGGGCGGCGTGCTGGCCTGGACGGGCGCTGCAGCGGACGCCGCGTCAGGCGGCAGGGCGTCGGGCTGGCTGACAAAGCCGATCTGGCTCAGGCCCGCGCCGGTGATGTCGCTGAGGGTTTTGACGATATCGCCGTAATCGACCGTGGCGTCGGCGTACAGCAGAATCTGCGGCAGCGGCTCGCCCTGCGCGGCCGTCTGGCGCAGGCGCTGCGTCATTTCGGCCTCGCTCACCGGCTGGCGGTTCCAGTAGCGCTGCCCGGCCGCGTCCAGGCTGATGTGCAGCGTGTCGGGTTTGGGCGCCGCCGGGGCGCTGCTGGCTTTGGGCAGATCGAGCTTGACGGCATGCGTCAGCAGCGGCGCCGTCACCATGAAAATCACCAGCAGCACCAGCAGCACGTCGATCAGCGGGACCATGTTGATCTCGGTGACGGGTGCGTTGCGGTTCGAGGAATCGAGACTGCCAAAAGCCATGATGGCGCTCCGGGTTGGGATGGGGACGGTACCTGGGTCAGTGGATCAGCGGGGAGAGTGCGGACTGGCGGCCAGCGTCTTGCCGGTGCTCACCAAAGTCAGCAGATCGAAGGCGAAGGCGTCCAGACGCGCCGCCAGCACGCGGTTGCTGCGCGTGTAGCCGTTGTAGGCCACCACCGCCGGGATGGCGACAAACAGGCCCACCGCCGTCATGATCAGCGCCTCGCCAACCGGCCCGGCGATCTGGTCCAGCGAGGCCGATCCCGACATGCCGATGGCGACCAGCGCGTGGTAAATCCCCCAGACCGTGCCAAAGAGGCCGACAAACGGCGCCGTGGACGCGATGGTGGCCAGCGTGGTCAGGCCACGTTCCAGGCGGGTGCTTTCCTCGTCGAGCACGCGGCGCAGGCTGCGCGTGACGAAATCCTGCAGGCTGCCGCTGGCAAAGAGGCTCCCGCCCGATCCCCCCGATTCGGCCAGTTCCCCCGCTTCGGGCAGCACGCTGTCGGGCGCCAGGGCGGTGTGGTGATCGCGCGCCTGCAGCGCCTGTGCGGCCAGTTCGGCAAAGGGGTTGTCGCGGCGCGTGTCCGGGCTTTCGATGTGGCTGCGGGCCTGATCCAGCGACGGCGCCTTCCAGAAGGCCTGCAGGAAATGGCGGCTGCGCGAGCGCAGGCGGCGCATGTGCACGCCCTTGAGCACGATCCAGATCCAGGACAGCATGGACATCAGCACCAGCGTGGCAAACAGCAGCTGGCCGACCAGATCGGTCTGCCCCAGAAAGTGCGCCAGGCTGCCCGGAACGGCGGAGGTGTCAGGATTCATGGTGAAGTCTCGGTTCAGTCGTTGAGGACAAATTCGATGGGCGCCAGCGTGGTGAACGCACTCGGGCGACCGTTTTCGGTGTAAGGGCGAAAGCGCGCTTCGCGGATGGCGCGCAGGGCGGCGCGGTCCAGGCGGTCAAAGCCCGAGCTGCGCTCAATGCCGACTTTCTGCGCGCGGCCCGTGGCGTCCACGGTCACACGCACGATGACGGTGCCCTCCTCGCCCAGCTCCTGCGAGACGGGCGGATAGACCACGTTGCGGCTGATGTAGCGCACACCTTCGATGCTGACCACCAGCGGCGGGCCAGGCGGAGGCGCAGGCGGTGCAGGCGGCGCTGCTGGAGCGGGTTCAGGCGCGGGCGCCGGGCTGGGTGCCGGAGCAGGTGCCGGGGCGGGAGACGGCGCCGCAGCAGGCGCCTGGCGCACAGGCTCGCGCGCCGCCTGAGTGGGCTGCGCCTGCGGGGTATCGGTCTCCACGGCCACGGTTTTGGGCGCCGGGGCCGCTTTGGGGGGCGGTGGCGTTGGAGGCGAGGCTTTGGGCGGGGCTTTGGGCGGCGCCTTGGCAGGCTTCGGAGGCTCGGGTTTCGGGGGGGCCTTGGGCGGCGACGTCACCGGCAGTTTGGGCTCGGGTTTTGGCGGCTCTTTGGGGACTTCTTTCGGCGCTTCTTTCAGGGCCTCTTTGGGGATGTCGCGCGGGGGCGGCTCGGGCGTCACCAGCGTCACGATCAGCGGCGGGGGCTGAACGGGCGGCTGTGCCGCCGGGCGCATCTGCCAGATCGCCATCGCCAGGCCCGCATGCGCCAGCACCACGCCCACGGCCACCGCCAGCCGGGTCAGGCCCTGGGGCGGCTCGGTCGGTCCGGTCGTGTTGGCAGTGCTTCGGGACATGGCGTTATTGAGAACAGTTCGCATCAATGAAGTGCGGCGAGTATATGCGAACTGCTCTCATTTGTTAGCGTTGTGCAAATAATTTTGTACCTCCCCCAAAAACTTCCCGCAAAAGCACGCGGGCGCCTGCCGTGCTGATGCTGGCAAAGGGGATATTAGCCTGCGTCCTACAATGGTTTTCCCCAACACAGACGCTGTATGCGCAAGGAATTCCCATGACTGCCAACAATCTGCACACCCTCAGCCTCGATGGCCGTTCCGCCCTGATCACCGGCGCCGCCAGCGGCATCGGTCTGGCCATGGCCCAGGCCTTCGCGGGCGCAGGCGCCAAAGTCTGCATCGCCGATCTGGACGCGGACAAGGCTGAAGCCGCGGCCGAAACCCTGCGCGCCGCCGGTCACAACGCCATCGCCGTCGCCATGGATGTCGCCAGCGAAGAGCAGGTCGATGCAGGCTTCGCCAAAACCGTCGAAGCCTTCGGCAGCGTCGATGTCGCCGTCAGCAACGCCGGCATCCAGGTCATCAGCCCCATCGTGGACCTGAGCCTGGCGCAGTGGAAGAAAATGATGGGCATCCACCTGGACGGCGCCTTCCTGACCACGCGCGCGGCCATGCGCGCCATGAAGGCTTCGGGCCGCGGCGGCGCCATCATTTACACCGGCTCGGTGCACTCGCATCTGGCGTCGGTGCTCAAGGCGCCCTACGTCACCGCCAAGCACGGCCTGCTGGGCCTGGCGCGCGTGGTCGCCAAGGAAGGCGCCGAGTTCGGCATCCGCTCCAACGTCATCTGCCCGGGCTTTGTGCGCACGCCGCTGGTCGACAAACAGATCCCCGAACAGGCCAAAAACCTCGGTATAACCGAGGAAGAAGTCATCAAGACCGTGATGCTCAAGGACACCGTGGACGGCGAGTTCACCAGCCTGGACGACGTGGCCCAGACGGCGCTTTTCCTGGCCGCCATGCGCACCAACGCGCTGACCGGCCAGTCGGTCACCGTCAGCCACGGCTGGTTCATGCACTGATCCGGCCAGCTCCGCCGCAATGTGTCTGCGGCGTGACATCGTGCACGCGGGCGACCGGATTCACCCGCTTGCACGATGGCCCGTTCTGTCGCACACTGGTCCTGACACGGCGTCATCGGAATGACTTTTGTGTGTCAGACCGGGACGGCGTGCAGTGCAACCACGACAGGAGTTCCACATGAATGTAACGATCAGCGGCCACCACCTCGAAGTCACGCCAGCCCTGCGCGAATTCGTGCACACCAAGCTGGAGCGCGTCCTGCGCCACTTTGATCAGGTGGTCGATATTCAGGTCCTCCTCACCGTCGAGAAAAACAAGGAAAAAGACCGCCGCCAGAAGGCCGAAATCACGGTACGCGTCAAGGGCCGTGACATTTTTGTCGAACAGCAGCACGAAGACATGTACGCCGCCATCGACCAGCTGATGGACAAGCTGGACCGCCAGGTGGTCCGCCACAAGGACAAACTGCAGGGACATCAACACGAATCCGCCAAGCGGATCAATGCCATGGACGATGCCGCATGAAGCAGGGCCCCCACTGACACCCCCACCCCTTGAGCGGACACGTCCGCCACTCCCCCGGACAACCCCCGGGGCTCCCGAAAAACCCGCAGCCGCCCCGCAAAGGTGCTGCGGGTTTTTCATTGATGCCATCGGCAGTACGGCGTCCTCCAGCCGCCCTCTGCCCGTATCGGCGGGAAACCACTCCGGCTTATCGGGTCAAATTGCACTAAAATTTTGCCCTTGGGCGGCGCATCACTCCCGCGCGGCCCGCCTGCAGCACCCCATCCTGACGCCAGACCGACAGGCCCAGCCCAGTGAAAGCTTTTCCATGAACCGACTCGCCGCCATCCTGCCCCAGGGCAACGTCATGACCCAGGTGGACGTGACCAGCAAAAAACGCGTGTTCGATCTGGCCGGGGTCTTTTTCGAGAACCAGCACGGCATCGCGCGCAACATCGTCACCGACAACCTGTTCGAGCGCGAACGTCTGGGCTCCACCGCTCTGGGCCACGGCGTAGCCATTCCGCACGGGCGCATCAAGGGCCTGAAAAACCCACTGGCTGTGGTGATGAACCTGCGCCAGCCCATCGGCTTTGACGCGCCCGACGACGCGCCCGTCAACTTCCTGATCTTCCTGCTGGTGCCCGAGGCCGCGTCGCACAAGCATCTGGAAATCCTCTCCGAGATTGCCGAGCTCCTGTCCGACAGCGCCATGCGCGACAAGCTGAAGAACGAAGCCTCGGCGCCCGCGCTGCACCAGCTGATCGCGCGCTGGCAGCCCGCCTCGACCGCGGCCTGAAGGGCGCTCCCGCCCCGCCGCCATGGACAACGACGCCCCGCACTTCAGCGCCGAGGCGCTCTTCCAGGTCCACCAGGACGCGCTGCAGTGGCAGTGGGTGGCCGGGCACGCCAGCCCCGACCGGCGCTTTGATCCGGCCGTGCTGCAGCAGGCGCAGTCGGCCGCCGACCTGGTCGGTTTCCTGAACTACATCCACCCCTACCGCGTCCAGGTGATGAGCTGGCGCGAGGTGGAATACCTCTCCGACGCCAGCACCGACGACGCCTCGCGGCGCATCGCGCGCATCGTCACGCTGGATCCGCCCGCCATCGTCGTCGCCGACGACCGCCTGCCCCCGCCCGCGCTGATCGCCATGTGCGACCGCGCCGAGATTCCGCTTTTCACCACGGCCAGCAACGCCGGACACGTGATCGACATCCTGCGCTCCTGGCTGGGTCAGATTTTTGCCAAACGCACCAGCGTGCACGGCGTGATGCTGGACATTCTGGGCGTGGGCGTGCTGCTGACGGGCGAATCAGGCCTGGGCAAGAGCGAGCTGGGACTGGAACTGATTTCGCGCGGCCACGGCCTGGTCGCCGACGACGTGGTCGAGGTGCAGCGCGTCTCGCAGACCAGCCTGGAGGCCCGCTGCCCCGACCTGCTGCAGAACCTGCTGGAAGTGCGCGGCATCGGTCTGCTGGACATCAAGGCGATTTTTGGCGAGACCGCCGTGCGCCGCAAAATGCGCGTCAAGCTCATCGTGCACCTGGTGCGACGCGAAACGCTGGAGCGCGAATTCGAGCGCATTCCCCACGAGCCACTGGTGCAGGAGATTCTTTCGATTCCGGTGCGCAAGGTGGTGGTGGCGGTGGACGCCGGGCGCAACCTCGCGGTGCTGGTCGAGGCCGCCGTGCGCAACCACATCCTGCAGCTGCGCGGTATCGACACCTACCAAGATTTCCTGCGCCGCCACCACGAGGCGATGCAGCAGGGGCAAAGCGAGAACTGAGCGACGGCGGATCAGTCGTCGCTGTCAGCGCCCCGGATCAGGCCCCCGGCCGCGCGGCGCTCGCGGTGTTCGCAGGGGCTGCGCGTGCACTGGGCATAAAGCGACAGGGCGTGATCCTGCAGTTTGAAGCCGTGGCGCTGGGCCACGAGGTGCTGGCGCTCTTCGATGGCCGCGTCAAAAAACTCTTCGACATGCCCGCAGTCCATGCAGACCAGATGGTCGTGGTGCGTGCCTTCGTTGAGCTCGAACACCGACTTTTCCGACTCGAAATGGCTGCGCTGCAAAAGGCCAGCCTGCTCGAACTGCAGCAGCACGCGATAGACGGTGGCCTGGCCGACATCGTTGCCTTCGGCGATCAGGGC
Source organism: Amphibiibacter pelophylacis (assembly GCF_037688875.1). Classification (NCBI taxonomy): domain Bacteria; kingdom Pseudomonadati; phylum Pseudomonadota; class Betaproteobacteria; order Burkholderiales; family Sphaerotilaceae; genus Amphibiibacter; species Amphibiibacter pelophylacis. Next base: position 102,604 of record NZ_JAWDIE010000006.1, on the reverse strand, counting down.
TTTGTGGATGTCGTCGGCGGACAGGTGACGCTGCTCGGATTTTTCGAACAGCGCCAGGATCTTGATCCGGGGCAGCGTGGCTTTGAGGCCATTGCTTTTGAGCTTCTCGGCGTTGGTCATGGGGAGCGGTTGTCGCCGGAGGCGGCGCAAATCAGAGGGTTGCCCATCATAAAGGAATCGTCTGACGCAGCAGCGCACTAGAATGCAGGGGTTTTCCAGCCCACGGCCCCTGTGGCCTTCTGCTATGCCCCAGCTCCGATCTCATCCCCTTGTGCGCAACGCCCTGCTGCTCGCCCTGACGCTTCCCCTGCTGGGCGCCTGCGCCTGGCTCAAGCCCACCGACGGCTCGAAACGCTACCACTTCCCCTACAGGCCCGAAGTGGTCCAGGGCAATGTGGTCACCCAGGAACAGGTCGCCCAGCTGGCCAAAGGCATGAGCCGCGAGCAGGCCCTGACGCTGCTGGGCACGCCGCTGATGCAGCACGCCTTCCGCGCCGACCGCTGGGATTACCTCTTCAGCCTGGACAGCCAGGACAGCCAACCCGTGCGGGCGCGCCTGAGCCTGTTCTTCACGGGCGACACCCTGGACCGTTTCGAGACCCAGACGCTGCCCACGCAGCAGCAGTTCATCGAATCGATTGCGCGCGATCCCCTGCCCTCCCAGATGCCGACCCTGCAGATGACACCCGCGCAGCTGGAAGCCGCGCAGAAAAAAGCCGCCAGCCAGGCCCAGGACGGCATGAACAGCAGCCTGCCGCCGCAGCCGCTGGGCCCGGACCGCGTTTACCCGCCACTGCCTGACACGCCATGAATCACCTGACGCCCGACGAATCCTCCACGGACACCCCGCCGCTGCGCATCGCCGTGGCCGGCAGCAGCGGCCGCATGGGCCGCATGCTGATCGAGGCCATCCACCAGACGCCCGGCATGGTGCTGGCCGGGGCGCTGGACCGGCCCGGCGCGCCCGGTCTGGGGCAGGACGCGACGCAGTTTCTGGGCACGCCCTGCGGCATCGCCATCACCGACGACCCCGTTCAGGCCCTGGGCCAGGCGCAGGTGCTGATCGATTTCACCCGTCCCGAAGGCACACTGCAGCACCTGGCGCACTGCCGCGCGCTGGGCGTGAAAATGGTCATCGGCACCACCGGCTTCGAGCCCGACGAGCTGGCGCGCATCCAGGCCGCCGCGCAGCAGATCGCCATCGTCATGGCGCCCAACATGAGCGTGGGCGTCAACGTGGTGCTGCGCCTGCTGGACCAGGCTGCGCGTGCGCTGAGCACGGGCTTTGACATCGAGATCATCGAGGCGCACCACCGCCACAAGGTCGATGCACCCAGCGGCACCGCGCTGCGCATGGGCCAGGTCGTGGCTGACGCGCTGGGCCGGGATCTGGAGGAATGCGCCGTCTACGGCCGCGAAGGCATCACCGGCGAGCGCGATCCCAGCACCATCGGCTTTGCCACGGTGCGCGGCGGCGACATCGTCGGCGACCACACCGTGCTCTTCGCCGGAACGGGCGAGCGCATCGAAATCACCCACAAATCCAGCAGCCGCGCCACCTACGCCCAGGGCAGCCTGCGCGCCTGCCGCTTCCTGCAGGACCGCGACAGCGGCCTGTTTGACATGTTCGACGTGCTGGGGCTGTAAGCGCCCCGCCTCACTGCCCCCTGCCGCCCTTTTTGCCGCCACCATGAACGACATCTACACCGCCCGCGATATCGAGCGCGGCGCCCACGCGCACTGGCGCGACACCGACGCCTACCGCGTCAGCGAAGACGGCAGCCGCCCCAAGTTCTACGCCTGCTCCATGCTGCCCTACCCCAGCGGCAAGCTGCACATGGGCCATGTGCGCAACTACACGATCAACGACATGCTCACGCGCCAGCTGCGCATGAAGGGCATGAACGTGCTCATGCCCATGGGCTGGGACGCCTTTGGCCTGCCGGCCGAGAACGCCGCGCTGAAGAACAGGGTGCCGCCCGCGCAGTGGACTTACGACAACATCGCCTACATGAAGCAGCAGATGCAGGCGATGGGTCTGGCCATCGACTGGAGCCGCGAAGTCGCCACCTGCGACCCCAGCTACTACCGCTGGAACCAGTGGCTCTTCCTGAAGATGCTGGAAAAAGGCATCGCCTACCGCAAGACCCAGGTCGTCAACTGGGATCCGGTGGACCAGACCGTGCTGGCCAACGAGCAGGTGATCGACGGCCGCGGCTGGCGCACCGGCGCGCCGGTCGAAAAGCGCGAGATTCCCGGCTACTACCTCAACATCACCGCCTACGCGCCCGAGCTGCTGGACCACGTCCAGATCGGCAACGAGCGCGCGACGCTGACCGGCTGGCCCGACAAAGTGCGGCTGATGCAGGAAAACTGGATCGGCAAGTCGGAGGGCGTTCGCTTCGCCTTCCCGCACGAGATTCGCGGCAGCGACGGTGAACTGATCCAGGACGGCCGGATGTGGGTCTTCACCACCCGCGCCGACACCATCATGGGCGTGACCTTCTGCGCCGTGGCGCCCGAGCACCCGCTGGCCGCGCACGCCGCCGCCAGCAGCCCCAAACTGGCCGCTTTCATCGAGCACTGCAAAAAAGGCGGCACCACCGAGGCCGAGCTGGCCCTGAAGGAAAAAGAAGGCCAGCCCACCGGCCTGCACGTGCGCCACCCGCTGACGGGCGCGCCCATCGAAGTCTGGGTCGGCAACTACGTGCTGATGGGCTATGGCGACGGCGCCGTCATGGGCGTGCCCGCGCACGACGAGCGCGATTTCGCCTTCGCGAAAAAATACGGCCTGAAAATCCAGCCCGTGGTGGCGGTCGAGGGCGAAACCTTCAGCACCGACGCCTGGGCCGACTGGTACGGCGACAAGCAGCGCGGCGTGTGCATCGATTCGGGCGAACTGGACGGCCTGGGCCACAAGGCCGCCGTGGACAAGGTGGCGTCCATGCTGTCGGCCCGCAATCTGGGCGAGAAGAAAACCACCTGGCGCCTGCGCGACTGGGGCATCTCGCGCCAGCGCTACTGGGGCACGCCCATCCCCATCATTCACTGCGACAGCTGCGGCCCCGTGCCGGTGCCCGAAAAAGACCTGCCCGTGGTTCTGCCGCAGGATCTGGTCCCCGACGGCAGCGGCAACCCGCTGGCCAAATGCGAGGCCTTCCTGAACGTGGCCTGCCCCCGCTGCGGCCAACCGTCCCGGCGCGAAACCGACACGATGGACACCTTTGTCGATTCGTCCTGGTACTTCATGCGCTACTGCGACCCGAAGAACGACCAGGCCATGGTCGCTGACGGCGCGAAGTACTGGATGCCGATGGACCAGTACATCGGCGGCATCGAACACGCCATCCTGCACCTGCTCTACGCGCGTTTCTGGACCAAGGTGATGCGCGACATGGGCCTGGTCAGCGTGGACGAGCCCTTCACCCGCCTGCTGACGCAGGGCATGGTGCTCAACCACATCTACAGCCGCAAGACGGCCAAGGGCGCCAAGGAATACTTCTGGCCGCACGACGTCGAGCACGTGCACGACGCGGCCGGGAAAATCATCGGCGCGACGCTCAAAACCGCCGTGGCCAGCGCCGATGGCGAACTGCCGCCCGGCACCCCGATTGATTACGAGGGCGTGGGCACCATGTCCAAGTCCAAGAATAACGGGGTCGATCCGCAGGATCTGATCGAAAAGTACGGTGCCGACACGGCCCGCCTGTACACCATGTTCACCGCACCGCCCGAGGCCACGCTGGAATGGAACGACGCCGCCGTCGAAGGCAGCCACCGCTTCCTGCGCCGCGTCTGGGCCTTCGGCGCGAAAAACGCCGCCCGCCTGCAGGCCGCGACCGCCGCAGACCTGAGCGCCGCCCCCCTGCGCGCCCCGGCCAAGGCGCTGCGCCGCGAACTGCACCTGGTGCTGCGCCAGGTCAGCTTCGACTACGGCCGCATGCAGTACAACACCGTGGTGTCGGGCTGCATGAAAATGCTCAACGCGCTGGACGATTTCGCCTGGGACGACAGCGACGGCGACAGCGCCCTGCTGTGCGAGGGCGTCTCGCTGCTGCTGCGCCTGCTCTACCCCGCCTGCCCGCACCTGACCTGGCAGCTGTGGCGCGACCTGGGCTACAGCGCGCCCCTGGGCGATCTGCTGGACGCCGCCTGGCCCGAAGTGGACGAGGCCGCGCTGGTGCAGGACGAGATCGAACTGGTCCTGCAGATCAACGGCAAGCTGCGCGGCAGCCTGACGGTGGCCGCCAGCCTGGACAAAGCCGGGATCGAAGCCGCCGCGCTGGCGCACGAGGCCGTGGTCAAACAGGCGGCGGGCCAGAGCGCCAAAAAAGTCGTCGTCGTGCCCGGCCGCCTGGTCAACGTGGTGCTGTGATGGCGCCTGTGCCGCCGCAGGCCAGCCGCCGCCGTCTGCTCGGCGCAATGGGCACGGCGCTGGCCGCTGCATCGGTGGCGGCACTGCCGGGCTGCGGATTTGCCCCGCGCACTGCGCCGCGCCTGGCCTTCAGCCGCCTGGGTATTCTGGGGCGGGCCGCCAGCCCGCAGTTCGTCATGCTGCTGGCGGGGGAGTTGAGCCCCGCAGCTGACATCGTCACCCCGCCCTGGCGCGCACAGCTCTGCCTGTGGATCATCGACGACAGCAGCACCGCCGCCGCCAGCTACAGCGACGCCAACGCGCTGGTGCGCAACATTCAGCAGACGCTCAGCCTGCGCTACGCCCTGACCCTGCCGCCCACCGAGGCGCAATGGCGCGCCGATCAGGATCGCCTCCAGACCCAGGGCCCCGCCGCCGAAGGCGAAACCCCCGCCCACGGCCGCGTGCTGTGGACGCCCGTGACGCTGCAGACCCAGCGCGACCTGGGCTACAGCGAAACCCGCGCCCTGGCCAGCGAACTGGCCCAGGCCGACCTGCTGGGCGCCCTGCGCGCCGACGTGGCCCGCAGCGTGGCCCTGCGCCTGGGCACGCTGGCCGAAGTCCCGGCCGTCTGAGGGGCACGCCGCCATGCCCGCCCTGCGCAGCGAGCAGCTCGCCGCCCATCTCGACAAAAGCGGCCTGCCGCGCCTGACCGTCATCACCGGCGACGAGCTGCTGCTGGTCCAGGAGGCCGCCGACCAGGTCCGCCAGTGCGCGGCCAAGGCCGGACACAGCGACCGCCAGATCATCGCGCTGGACGGCAACGCAGGCGGCTGGCGCCAGGTCGTGGCCGCGATGCAGGAGCGCGATCTGTTTGGCGCCCGCAAGCTGCTGGATCTGCGCCTGCCCGGCGGCAAGCCCGGCAAGGAAGGCGGCGCCGTGCTGCAGGATCTGGCCCGCAGCGACGACGCCGACACGGCCATCCTGCTGACCCTGCCCCGGCTGGACCGCCAGCAGAGCCAGTCGGCCTGGTATGCCGCGCTGGAATCTGCCGCGCTGGTCGTGCGCGCCGACCCCATCGAGCGCAAAGCCCTGCCGCAGTGGATCGTGCGTCGTCTGGCCGACCAGGGCCAGCGCCTGGAGGCGGGCGACGCGGGGCTGCACGCGCTGGAAATGCTCTGCGCCCGCACCGAAGGCAACCTGCTGGCCACCTGGCAGGAGCTGCAGAAGCTGGCGCTGCTCCACCCGCCCGGCGAGATCACTGCCGCCCAGATCGAATCCGCCGTGAGCAACGCCGCCCGCTACACGCTGTCGCAGTGGACGCAGACCATCTGGCAGGCCGACGCCGTGCGCGCCCGCCAGATCGCTCAGGCGCTGGACGCCGAGGGCGAAAGCGCCGTCTTCGCCCACTGGACGCTGGCCGAGGACGTCCGCGCCCTGGCCGCCGCCCACCAGCACCAGCAGGGCGGCATGCAGGCGGGCGCGGCGCTGCGCCAGGAACGCGTCTGGGGCCCGCGCGAACCCGTGCTGTCCGCCGTGCTGCGCTTGGGCGATCACCTGCCATGGAGCCAGTGGCTGGAAGACGCCCGCATCTGCGACGGCATCACCAAAGGCCTGCCCCACCCGGATTGGCCCCGCGGCGACTGGGCCGCCCTGCAGCGCTGGTCACTGCGCCTGGTGGCGGCGCAGAGAAGGGCGGCGGGGCGGATGCGGGGGAGACGGTGAGGGGCTGGCGCGGCATCATGCATCCCGTATCGGGCGCACCACATCACAGAGCAGATCAGGCAATGCCCGGTTCCCCTCCAGTCTATCCTGCGAATACTGCACTTTGCGCTTCGTACTTTCATGCTGGATGTTCGGTGCCGCCAGCCCGTTCACACTAAGATCGCGGGCGATGTACAGCAGATCACGGCCTACATCACTGCGGTCAAACCGCTCCCAATCAATTTCATAACCTGATTCCCGGGCCAGCTGCCGCGTGAAAGTACGCAAAGTGCGGCTGTTGCCATCGCTGAAAGGATGAACATAATCCAGTTCGGTATAAATTCGGGCAAGACAGGCGGTGAATTCAGGGGGCGTCAGACCACACAGTGTATCGGGATCAGCTGTTTCCAGCACCTGGTTGAGCCAGGATATGGCCTCATCATCCATGCGCGAGTAAGCGACATAAAACGAGCCTTCGACAGTCGTCAAGCCACGCTGCTTGATCCAGTCCACGCCTTCGGGAACGGGCTCTCTAAATTCACCCGGCGTCACGTCATCGAAACCAACGCCCGGCAAATCCTGAAAGATTCTGCGGTTGATTTCCTTCAGATGCGTGATGTCAAAGCGTCCGGCGACCGGGTTGGCTTCCAGCTCGGCAATCCGCCAATAGGCGAACCGGCCCTCAAGCAATTCCCGACGCAGATCGGGGGTTTTTTTATCGGCTTTGGGCGGCTTCATTCACGGCCCTGATCGCATCCGCAATCGTAATATCACCGGCCACATACAGACGCGAAAGCGCTTCATCTTCCGGCAGCGGCTTAAAGCCCTCCAGGCCAACGGACGCCCGGGCGAAATTCAGAGCCTGCTCACGGCGGTGGCTTTCGGTGGCGGCGAGGCTTTTGCTGGCTGGACGCTGCCCGCGCGAGCGGGACTGTTGAACGTAGTCCCGCATGAGTTCGCGCAGGACCTGCGCAGCAGAGCGATCTTGCAGCAAAGCGGCTTGGGAAAATTCAGTACGCAATGCAGACTCAACCCTCACCGTCACCTGAACTTCTTTGGTCATAGTGGGCCCCTTTCCCAAAATAAGACAATTTTATTCTCAAGCCATGCTGGCCATTTTAATGAAATATCAGCACACAGTCAATTCATACATAACTTCATACCCACACCAACTGATCTATTTAATGCAATCAGACCTCGCTATAATATCCCAATGAAGCGCAGTGGGTATATATATGACGTTTTCCATCAAAATCCTCCCCACCGTAAACCTCGACAGCGAAGGCGTCGAAAACTGGAATATCCAGACGACAAGATTCAGCGAGAGCCTCGTCAAACGAGCAGGCCAGCCAGTCATTGGGCAGCTTAGGCATTGGTCGCACCTCGACTTTCAGCCATATGGTGTTTTTCGTCCCATCAGGATGCTCGTCGTAGTGCTGCCCTGTCTCATCCCGGCTGATCATCCGTTTGGCCGATTTTTCGCGCAGTGGGACCAAATCGTAGGTGTCATGTCCCATCCAGAGGGCACTGTCTGACTTGAGGAAGCGACCCGAGAATTTGTCGAGTTGGCGACTTGTGGACTTATCGTCCAAATTGGCGAATTCGTGCCTGTCAGTGCGAAACCGGGTTCTGGCATCAATCTGTCCGCATTGCGCCAGATCATTCCAATCCAGCAATTTGGCCAGATCGTGGGAAGAGTGAGGATATTCGTCTTCTTCAAGACCAGGCCGGGTAAAGCAAAGCTTGCCTTCAGGGTTTTCGACGTACTTGAAGTTGAACTGCAGGATGCCAATGTTGGGCTCGCTGATACTGTCAAGCCGGTGCCGATTCACCCGCCCCGCGGTCTGGACCAGCGACTGCACGCTGGAAGGCTCTATCACAGCCCAGTCGAAATCGTGATCGCGGCCAATTTCCTCGACTGGGGTCGCGACAACAATAAAAAGCGTTTCGTTCCGTCCCTCTTCGCGCGCGCGGCGGACGGCATCGTGAATACTTGGGGCGCCTTGCGGCCCGCCCTCCGGGCTCTTGCGGGTCAGCACCTGGTCCAGCGCCCGCTCCAGCATGAAGCGGGCGATGCGGGACAGCTGAGAGTGATAGCAGGCAACCCGCGCATGGGGCAAGGCGGTGGACAGGTAACGGGCCACCTCGGTCGCCCGGTTGATATTGGCCATGCGGACCAGCCCTAAGGAAATGGTGTGGGGCTGCCCATCAACTGTCACCGCCCACCGGTGCCGCTGGTGCATGCGCTCGCAGGCGCCCTGAATGGCCGTATGAATGGCCTGCAGCCGCTGAGCACTGTCACTGCCTTTGTCCCAATGCACAGGCACAAGTTCTGCGGGGCGGTGATGGCTCTGCCCCAAAGCACTGAGCATGCAATGCAAAGACACGTCAAACCAGGCGCCAAAATCGTCTTTACTGGCAGGCGTATCCAGCCTTGCTGGGCAGCGGTCATCGATCATCGCCACCCGAAAGCGTGCGCCGTTCGGCAGGTCCAACAGCTTGGCCCGCATCTTCGCGCCGAGCTCATAAGCCTGCCAGACCGCCTGGGCCACTGGTTTGGACAGAGTCGCCGAGGATGCCACCACATGGCGCCCCCAGAATGCGGCGGCGGTCACCAGTCGCATCACGGCCACCAGCGCTTTGGGCTCGTAAGAATCGATCTCATCCAGAACCAGTTCTGAACCCATCAGCCGCAGATTGGCCAGCGCGTGGTTGCCCTGCTCGGTTGGTTCGCCTGCCTTGATGAGATGATCGACCGTGCAAACCAGCACCGGCGCCATGATCACCGCGCGCATTTTGGGCTTGCGCTGCAGGAAATGCTCCAGCCATTCGGGTGGCGGGTCGGCTTCGCCCAAGGCGTCGAAATCCTCTTCGGGCGGATTGCCGTCATCATCGATGCCCCACTGAAGCGCAAGGGCGGCCGCATTGTCTGCGGCACGGGATTCTTCCTCGGTACGGGCCTTGTGCATGCGCTGGACAACCGCGCTGCCGATGACGCAGGCCAGCTCGCTGTCGCTCATGCCGAGCTGCTGCGCGTAGGCGTCCCGGGTCTGCAGCGTGAGCGTGCGCAGGTTCAGTGCTGTCGCTATACGCACAGGAGCGCCAAGAGCATCCGCCTCGCGCAGGACAGCAGCGGCAACGACGTTCATGCGGGTTTTGCCACTGCCGGTGCCCGCCACGTTGAACACCAGGGTGGGCAGCGCCTCCTGTGTCTGAGCGGCCCGCAGTGCGGCGGCAGACTGGCTTTGCCACGCATATCGCCCCGTGGTCGCAAGCCGCAAGCTGGACAGAACGCTTTCCGACAGGCCAGACGGAGCAAAGCGGGCAAATTGCGAGACAAATTCCCCCGCCTGATCGCCCACGTTCTGCAAGTGCCAGTTGAGTTCCTGATTGCGCAGGCGCTGGCCATCCGGCAGCTGCACGGTATTGGCAAAAGCCACTTTGGCAGACGCCAGCTGCATCTGGCGCAACAGATCGCGACCGTGCCCGGCATCGTCCGTTTTATCGACAGAACTGACGCTGTGGTCCGCCAGAATCAGCGCCATACGCGCCACGGTGGCCACGGCCCGCCAGTACTCCGGATCACAAGCCAGCGGCTTGACCAGGGCATCCAGCCGCGCAGCCGTCTTGCGGATCCGATCCAGAGTCTGCTCCGACGGGCTGGCCAGCGGGGCCAGTTTGTGCAGGCTGGCCCGCAGCGGCTCAGCACCCTCGATATACGTCCCGTCGGACAGTAAGTTGGCGTTTTCGCCCTGATCTCTGGGCAGCCGGTGGTGGCTGAAAATGAGGTACACCAAAACCGCCCAGTGGCTGTCCAGCCCCTTAAACAGGGTTGCGCCAGTTCCCCAAACGAGGGGCTTCATGCGCAGCAGCTTCCCGGACGAGGCCTTTTGCCACGCTGAATCCCACTCCGAACCGAGCTGATCCAGTGCCGCGTCCCGGCCCTGCACGCACAGATGATTCACGATGTGCAAAGACAGCCACTCATGCCGCACGGCATCCTTCATCGGCCCCAGACCGGCCAGCTTGTCCCCAAACATCTGCCCGAACTTGCCAAGATCGTGCAGATAACCCGCAAGACGTGCGAGAAGAGCGGCCACCCGCAGACCCACGGGCAATAGCACCGGTTCGCTGTGCACCTTTGCCCTTCGCCGTGTAGACACCGCCACCACGCCCTGGGGTCCGAACCGGCTTTTGGCGCCAACCACCCATAGCAGGCGCATCTGACGCATGCCCTGATTGACGTAGCAGGCGACTGCTGTCTGGCGCGTGGCACTGGCGCGAAGTACGGTCCGCAGCGTCTCCAGACCTTCGCGGGAGATGGGCGTCATCCAGGTCCGATCACCCTGCCTGAGGGCATAGGCATCCAGGACACGGGCTGTGCGCGCGATGGCCCGATGCTCGCACTGGGAAACGAAGACGACATGCATGTTTTCACCTTGTCAAACGGGTGATCAGGAAGACAGCAGCGGAGGCCACGCAATGTTGTCGCTACGCTGCCCATCAGCAAAACGGATCATGAATTCATGCCAGCAGCGGGCGGGCAAGGTGACGTAGCCGTCTTTGATCCGGAGTTCCCGCGCAAGAACGCGGCGCTGAACGTCGGTCAGCCCGGGGTTGAGTCTGACAGCCTCTCTTTTCTGCGAATCGCCCGGGCTAGCCCGAACAAATTTGCGCGGTATGGGCTGGTCATCGTGCTCGGCAGCCAGGATGCGGGCCAGGACATAGGTCCGGACCGCTCCCTCTTTCTCCAGGTCCTGGGCCGCAAGACGCCACTGGTCGCCCATTTTGTCCAGGCTCAAAGGGACGATGCGAAGCCAGTGGCCTGCATCCCCCCGTTGCATCCCGACGTACTGGATCTGGACCGACCGCTGGTTCACGCAGGCGCTGACCAGCCGGGCCAGCACTTCCTCGCTGTGGGGCATGTTGTCGGTCCAGTGCCAAGTGTTCACCGGAAGCTCATCGTCTCTCAGACCCGTATCGGCAAAGCGGGTCAAACCTGCATCCAGCTTCTCCAACAGATCTTTCATAGACGCACACGGGGGCGGTTTTGCGCCGAGCTGCTTGCGCACCAGGTAGCCCTCACGCCGCAGGAGATCGCCCCGGGTCTGGACTTCCGAAGCCAGCAGCTGAGTGGCCTTGGAGGTGGACATGCCAAACGCCTCGACCAGGTCTGAGCGCCTGACGACGCCCTCTGGTCCCCGAAAAGCCCGGCGGTAGATGAAGTCTCTTTCTAAAATTATCATTGTTTTCAAACTTATTTTGTCCAATTTTTATTATTTTACAAAATCAAACATTTTTTATCTTTTTTAAGGTTGACATCTGCGTTTCCGCACTGGATTATGCCCTAAATCTTGAGGAGAAACCATGACAGACACACCCCCGGCCTTAACGCAGAAGCCCGCGCGCAAGAAGGCCAAACCAAAAGCCATGAAGCCCTGGAAAGCCATGACGTCGGCGCAGGTGCGTGCCCGCCTAGCGACGGGCGTTCACTTCTCGTCCAAGCCCGTGAACACCAATGCCAGCGCCGCTGGCATCCGGCTCGCAGCCGATGCCCAGCTGAAGCGGCCCTTGATCGGGCTGGTCACGACCCAGCTCAACCGCCGCGTGGTGGATTACGTGGACGGCGCCACAGAAGGCGCCTACCTCAGCCAATGCGCCAGCGTCCTCGAGGGCACGGCGCAGACGGACTACAAAGACATGCCGGCCGGACAGAGTGAACTGATCGAAAGCCTCGCACACCTGCTGGATGAAGCCGCTGAGGTAGGCACCGGCTCCATTGACCCCCGTTTACGCCAGGTTCTATTCCCCGATTCCCGCCAGCCCAAGGGCTATGTCGTACTGACCCCGCTGCACAGCTCTGTCCTGAGTGCCGAACTGACCCGTCGACAGAGTGACGAAGCACAAATGCGTGAGCGGAATGGCGACCCAAAACGCCGAACTCAAGCTCAGATAAATGTCGGGGGAGCGAAGCCTTGGAATGCGGGGCGTACATCCTTGATTACCGCCATGCAGCGAAGCCTGATTTTCGAAGCCCCGGGCAACGCGTCCGAGCGCCGGGCAGCTTATTGGTACTTCAACAAAGGTGTACCACTCAACTCGCTGCTGCAACGCAGCACGGTGGCCGAACTATCCAGGTGGCGTAAAGCGCACCGGACCGAACAGGGCGACATTGCATCCACATCAGCAACCCGGGAAGAGGAACGGGCGCTGCTGATCCGCATTGGCCAGGAAGCCATGGTGCTACTGGATGCCAAACGGGCGCTTATGGCCCCATATGTGGAAGAGCTGGGCGGCTGGGCAAACCCCACACTGAGCGAATTCAGACGCTCGCTGCTAGACAAGGACGCACGCCACAGAGGCTGGCCGCGTGAATTGACACAGCACCTGCTATCGCTCATTGAAGGCTACAAACCTTCCAAAACCGCCCGGCCTGAGGCGGGCTATGGCGATATAGACGATTACCAAAAGATGATCGAGGAGGGCCTGAAATGAACCCCATCAACCAGGACGAAGACAGCGGCTCTGTCAAATGGCTGGTACTGCCCCGGCTGGAGGTTCGTGGCATGAATGCCCAGCCCGCGTGGTGGAATATTGCTGCGCCGGGCCCCATGCCCGCGCGTGGTCTGGCGCAACATATCGCGCAGACTGGCTTTGCGAGGGGCGCACTTGACCTCAAAGGGATCGCGCTTGTTTGGCACCACTTTGAACTGCGTGGCGAACATCTTCGCGCAAGGCCCGGCTCCAGTTACCAGGAGTTTTTCCCGCATCAGCATCGAGGTGCGGTACTCATCAATGGCGATGATTACGCCAAAGGCAGCAAGACCCTGTCCGGCCAGCCTACGGTAAGGGGCGATGGCATGGTCACACTGATTCTGGCTTTGGACGCCGATGCGCAGACCGATCTTGATGACATAACAGCGACCATCGACTCGGGTCGGTTTGCCGGGGGCAGCATCGTGAGCCACCGGTTCCGCGCCTCGACTGCAATCCACGACAAATGGGCCAGCCTACGAGCTTGTGTCCCCACTGGCTTTGCCTTTGTAGACCGCAGTGAGCTGATCACTGAAGCGATGGACGCTGGCGCCAAAGACCCGCTGGATGCCTTTCTGGCCTGTACCCAGCCACAGGGCAAAGCAGGCCGTCAAGAACCTGACAAGGATTTCGCGCGCCCCCGCTCCAGCTGGCTCACGCCCTACCTGGCGGGATACCACACCCTGACACCAGCAGTTGAGCGGCGCATGGCCCGCGATGGGCATCCGCACGCCTTTGTCGAGCCATTGATCGGGCTGGGGCAGCTTCTGTCCATCCGCGAATCCGGTGTGATCCCATTCTGGGATTACGCCAGCAACGATGACGGAACCTACCTGATTCAGGAAGTGACATGCATTGGCGGAACCAAGCCCGCCGCCAAGGCCTACAACCCCCGGGCTGAAGCCAGCTCTACCACCAAGGAAGCATCATGACTGCCAAGACTGAAACCTTTGCCAAACTGCCGCATAACCTGTCCTTTCAGCGCGGGATCATCGTCACGGACGGGGCTTTTTACAATCTGAAGAGCGATAAGCATCTGACGAACAAAGAATACGAAAACCATCCACTGACCGTCGTCCGTCACGGCATCCGGGCCACACAGAACGTGATCTCTGGTGATGACACGGCGAAAGGGAGCGAGCGTTCTGCGGCCAATGTCCAGCAGACCGAATCAGCCAAAACTGACCACGATGCAGAAGGATTTGTCGTGTCGTTTGGCCTGCGCCTGATCGATTTGTCCAGCACGCTTTTTGCCTGTGCAGCCGACAAGCCTGAAACCACCAGCGCTGTGCGTCAGAGCATTCTGGATTTTGCCCAAAGGGCCAAAACCAGCCTGGGTGCAGAAGACGTCTGTCGCCGGATGGCCCGCAACATCGCTAACGGCTCGTGGCTGTGGCGCAACCGGGTTTCAGCCAGTTCAATCACCGTCAAGGTCTGGCGCGACAAGGACTGCATCGCCGAGTTTGATGCCCTCTCTATTCCCATGAACCATTTCAACGATTTCACAGACGGTGAAAAGACCGTCGCCCGCGTCCTTCTGGAAGGACTTCAGGGCGAGCTGAAATCCGCCCTGCAGATCACGGCTGCGGTATATTTTGGGTTCAAAGGGTCGTTCGAGGTGTATCCAAGCCAAGCCTATATCGAATCCAAACCCAGAGGCTTTGCAAGGCCGCTTTATAAGCTCGACCCTGTTCGCAGACATAGCACTGAAACGACAGAGTCTGCGCAGGTTGTCGGCCAAGCGGCACTGCGCGACCAGAAAATCTCCAACCGCCTGCGCTCGATAGACACCTGGTATCCCGACTTTGATCAGGTGAAACGGCCTATTCCGGTCGAACCCAACGGGGCCAATCTGGAGTTGATGCAGCTATTTCGCCCCAAAAAATACAGTGCCTTCACCCTGTTCACGCGGCTCAACCAGATTGATCCGGATACGGACGACGGTAAGTTCTGCATCGCCATCATGATGCGGGGCGGGGTTCTTGGCGAGGGTGACAAGGGCAAAGAGAAAGCAGCAGCTGAGGAGCAGTCATGACACCGCAGTGGTACATCAACCTACGCATCGCTGCCGCCATCGAGCCCGGTGCACACGAACTGGTCCAGACTGGGGGGCCGGGCGCTTTGGCCAATGCCGTGATGGGCCGTCTGCTCTATGCCGTACACGCAATCTGCGCACACAAAAGCATCCGTTTCGCCAGCGCTTTTCCACTGGCACGATCTGGTGAACTGCCCCACCCCGGCAATCTGCTGCGGGTGTTTATCGCCAGCCGCGAAGAGGCCGATGCCTTACTTGAAGCACTTGAAGCGCGTGAGTTCCTGATGGGCTATGTGCTACTGGATCGCCCGCGCAAAGTGCCACAGGAGGTGCGCGGTTCCGTCAGCTACGCCCTGTGCCGGACGACCTCGCGCAAAAACATCAATACTGTCACACGCCAGCGCCAGATCGAGCGAGGCAATGCCCTGCCCTATGTCCGGATGCACAGCAGCAGCGGAGAATCCTTCAGCATCCGCTTCGACGTTGTAAAGCGGGACGGAGCACCAGATACGGACTGCAAGACCAACGGATATGGCTTAAGCACACGGGCGACCCCCTGCTACCTGCCCGCTATCCCTGTTGAGGATGCCCCATGGTCAGCAGCCGCACGAAAACTGCAGATGGCCGAGCCATGAAAATAAAATCAGGCCGCAAAGAGTTCAAACCAAAGGCTATCCTGCTAAGTCAACGCGCCAATATTCTTTATCTGGAACGGGCCCGTGTTGTGCAAAAAGACGGCCGGGTTCTCTACCTTCAGGAGACCAAAGGGGATATTGATCAGTTTTTCAATATTCCACACCAGAATACATCGCTGCTTTTGCTCGGAAAAGGAACTTCCATCACCGATTCAGCAGCGCGGCAACTGGCCGACGCTGGCGTCGTGGTGGGATTTACCGGCTCAGGGGCCACGCCGCTGACCTGCGGCATAGACCCGGTTTTCATGGCTCCCCAAGGAGAATACAGACCCACCGAATACATGCAGGCCTGGATCAGGATGTGGATAGACGATGACACCCGTCTGGAAGCGGGCCGCCAGATGCTACGGCAACGCTGCCAATGGGTGCAGCGTACCTGGTCTGCATCCCGGGCATTGGTGGATCGGGGTGTACAGGTGGAAGACGCGGCAGTAGCCCGGTTTGAAGCGGGCATCAGCAAGGCGGCCACTACGGATGCGCTGATGGCAGCGGAAGGCGTCTGGGCACGTTATCTGTATGCTGAACTGAGCAAGGCCTTCAAAATTGAAGGGTTCGTGCGCCAGGAACAGGTGGGCGAGCGGGTGAGCCTGAAAGACACCGTCAACGCTTTTCTGACCCATGGCAACTATGTGGCGTACGGGCTTGCCGCAGTCGCGCTGTACGCCTTGGGCATTTCATTTGCCTTGCCCGTGATGCACGGCAAGACACGGCGTGGGGCCCTGGTTTTTGACGTTGCAGACCTTTTCAAGGACGCCATCGTGATGCCACTGGCGTTTCAGGAAGCCGCTGCAGGCGCGTCCGATCAGCACTTCCGCGACGCCCTGATCGAACGCGTCCAGCACGACGGCGTCCTCGAAGACGTGATCGCCAACCTTCAAAAAATCGTCGCCTCAAAAGTCCCTTGAAAAACAAAGGGTTAGGCAAAGCCTTCAAAACGAAGCTTTTGCCTCGTGCACTTTAACAACCTGTTGATTTACATTACTATTTCCGTTGACAACAACGGTTCGCCACCTCACGGGTGGTTTAGAAGGCGATCCATCAGGTTGCCGGGGGCTTTG
Source organism: Amphibiibacter pelophylacis (assembly GCF_037688875.1). Lineage (NCBI taxonomy): Bacteria > Pseudomonadati > Pseudomonadota > Betaproteobacteria > Burkholderiales > Sphaerotilaceae > Amphibiibacter > Amphibiibacter pelophylacis. The sequence continues at coordinate 86,224 of NZ_JAWDIE010000006.1, read as the reverse complement.
TAGAGTTCGCCACCTCACGGGTGGTTTAGAAGACACTGTTGAAAATGGGGCTCCACGTTGATGGGTTCGCCACCTCACGGGTGGTTTAGAAGTCCAGCCCGGTCAGTCCGTGGCTGCAGTTTGAGTTCGCCACCTCACGGGTGGTTTAGAAGCACGACAGCGGCGCCGTCCCGGTCTGGCCCACGGTTCGCCACCTCACGGGTGGTTTAGAAGCCAGGTAGCGATAAACCCAGGTCCGCTTTGTCGTTCGCCACCTCACGGGTGGTTTAGAAGAGCATCGAGCAGGTTTGCGGCCATCCACGCCGGTTCGCCACCTCACGGGTGGTTTAGAAGTCCCAAAGTTGCCCTCCCATTTTTGGGATTTGGTTCGCCACCTCACGGGTGGTTTAGAAGAGGTGAGCAGGGTCAGCAGCGCGGCGACAGCGGTTCGCCACCTCACGGGTGGTTTAGAAGTGCACCGCATCACGTTCAAGGATGCGCTGGCTGTTCGCCACCTCACGGGTGGTTTAGAAGTGTGGCAAGCCAAGGAGCGCTGATATGACCCAGTTCGCCACCTCACGGGTGGTTTAGAAGAGAACGGCTGGCGCAACGCTCCGACGAAGCGGGTTCGCCACCTCACGGGTGGTTTAGAAGAACGCCGTGCGCTGCTGTTGCCCCAAGAGATTGTTCGCCACCTCACGGGTGGTTTAGAAGATTGAGGCCTTTTGCGATGCGGCCTACAACGGGTTCGCCACCTCACGGGTGGTTTAGAAGTGCATGGCGCGACCCCAGCGCTCGTCCTTGATGTTCGCCACCTCACGGGTGGTTTAGAAGTGCATTGCGATCCACTCGTAGCCGAGTTGCCAGTTCGCCACCTCACGGGTGGTTTAGAAGTTGAAGCCCTGCACGGTGGCGTGCTGCTCGGGGTTCGCCACCTCACGGGTGGTTTAGAAGTTCAGCGAGAGCGAGCAGGACCTGGGCCTGTAATTCGCCACCTCACGGGTGGTTTAGAAGTGACGCTGGCCCGGGGCCGCCCAGACCTGATCGTTCGCCACCTCACGGGTGGTTTAGAAGACGTCGGCCGGGTGACGCCGACAGAAATCCACGTTCGCCACCTCACGGGTGGTTTAGAAGTGGCCGCGCTGCTGGGCTCGGGCTTGTAGAGCGTTCGCCACCTCACGGGTGGTTTAGAAGAGCCACAGCACGCGCTCTGCATCGTAAGTGTGGTTCGCCACCTCACGGGTGGTTTAGAAGTTTGACCAGGTAGAAAGATCGCCCACCCAGCTGTTCGCCACCTCACGGGTGGTTTAGAAGTGGCTGCGGGCGTAGCGCTGGCGGGTCATGCGGTTCGCCACCTCACGGGTGGTTTAGAAGACCAAGTTCGCCCGCAGTTCGCCGAGGCCGTGGTTCGCCACCTCACGGGTGGTTTAGAAGTCGGTCTGGCAGATGGCGCGCAGGAAGGATTCGTTTGCCACCTCACGGGTGGTTTAGAAGACATCAACTTTCACAACTCCGCCGTAGCCCGAGTTCGCCACCTCACGGGTGGTTTAGAAGTCAACGGCCACATCCGCAAGCTGCAATACATCGTTCGCCACCTCACGGGTGGTTTAGAAGGCGTGGGCCGTGCTGATGCCTGGATGCCCTGAGTTCGCCACCTCACGGGTGGTTTAGAAGGCACGACCCGTCCAATACCGACCGGCGCGGCAGTTCGCCACCTCACGGGTGGTTTAGAAGATCGGGCGCGGCAAAAGTACCAGCGACATGACGTTCGCTCCCTCACAACCCCGCGCCAGCGCCGAAACTGTCGCGTAGATCGCAGCGGTGGTGGGGCTTGCGAAAGAGCCCCATCACACCCCTTAAGATGCCACGCATCGCCACTCCCCTGCCCCGCACCGCCATGACACTCTCCACGCTCGAGCTCGATTACGACCGCCAGACCGCCGAAGGGGCCACCTGCACCGCCCGCGCCTGGGCGCGGGTGCCGCCGCCGCTGTCGCGCCCTGAGCGCGAGGTGCTGATGCAGCGCTGCGCCGAACTGCTGCGCGCGCAGGGCGCTGCGCTGGTCGCGCACTATTACGTGGACGGCGATCTGCAGGATCTGGCGCTGGCCACGGGCGGCTGCGTGGCCGATTCGCTGGAAATGGCGCGCTTTGGGCGCGATCACGCGGCGCGCACGCTCATCGTCGCGGGCGTGCGCTTCATGGGCGAGACGGCCAAAATCCTCTCGCCGGACAAGACCGTGCTGATGCCCGATCTGGACGCCACCTGCAGCCTGGACCTGGGCTGCCCGGCCGGCGATTTTGCCGCCTTCTGCGACGCCCACCCCGACCGCCAGGTGGTGGTCTACGCCAACACCAGTGCCGCCGTGAAAGCCCGCGCCGACTGGATGGTGACCAGCGCCTGCGCGCTGGACATCGTCGGCCATCTGCACGCGCAGGGGCAGAAGATACTCTGGGCGCCCGACCGCCATCTGGGCCAGTACATCCAGCGCCAGACCGGCGCCGACATGCTGCTGTGGCAGGGCGCGTGCATCGTCCACGACGAGTTTCGCGGGCTGGAGCTGGAACTACTGAAAGAGCGCCACCCGCGCGCGCGCGTGCTGGTCCACCCCGAATCGCCCGAGGCGGTGGTGAGGCTGGCGGATGTGGTCGGATCGACCTCGCAGCTGCTGCGCGATGTGCAGACGAGTGCGGCCGACACCTTCATCGTCGCGACCGACAACGGCATCCTGCACCGCATGAGGCAGCTCGCGCCGGGCAAAACGCTGATCGAAGCGCCCACGGCCGGCAACGGCGCCACCTGCAAAAGCTGCGCCCACTGCCCCTGGATGGCGATGAACGCGCTGCAGGGCGTGGTCGCCGGCCTGGAGCAGCGCACGGGGGAGATTCAGGTGGACGAGGCCATCCGCGCGCGGGCGCAGGGGGGCATCACGAAGATGCTGGATTTTGTCGCGCAGCGCGCGCGCTGATTGTTGACGGTCAGGCCGGGCCCAGCAGGCGGGCCGCCGTCTGGTCGTTGCGCTCGGCGGTCTGCAGCAGGCGGATGTGGGTGTCGAACTCGCGCGCGGCGGCGATCATGGCGACCATGGTTTCCACCGTGCTGACGTTGGAGCCTTCCAGCGTTTCGGGCAGCACGCGGGCGCGCTCGTCGGCGGGCAGGTCGGCGCCATCGGCGGCGCGAAAGAGGCCATCTTCGCCGCGCTGCAGCGGCGCTTCAGGCGTGACGAGTTTCAGCTTGCCCACGCGCGTGGCCTGGCCGTTGGCGCTCACCGCCAGCACCGTGCCGTCGGGCGAAATGCGCGGCTGCGCGCCGCCCGGCACCACGATGGGGCCGCCGTCGCCCTGCACGGGCAGGCCGTTGTGCGTCATCAAAGTGCCTTCGGCGTTGACGGCCAGCGACCCGGCGCGGGTGTAGGCCTCGGTGCCCTGCAGGCTCTGCACGGCCAGCCAGGCGTTGCCCGCCAGACCCACGTCCAGCGGGTTGCCCGTGCTGCGCATGGGGCCCGGTTTGGCGTCGTAGCCGGTGGTGGATTCCAGCGTCATCACCCGCGTGCTGGCGCCCGAGCCGTTGACCGGAACGGCGCGAAAGGCGACCAGTTCGGCGCGAAAGCCCGTGCTGGTGGCGTTGGCCAGGTTGTGCGTCAGGGTTTCCTGGCGCTGCATCATGGCCTTGGCCCCGGTCATGGCGGTGTAGATCATGCGGTCCATGCGGCGTCTCCGGCGGCGGCGTTCAGCGCAGGTTGATCAGCGTCTGCAGCACCTGATCCTGGGTCTTGATGGTCTGCGCATTGGCCTGGTAAAGGCGCTGCGTGATCATCATGTCCACCAGATCCTTGGTCAGATCGACGTTGGATTCCTCCAGCGCGCTGGATTTCAGGTTGCCAAAGTTGCCCGAATTGGGCGATCCGCGCACAGCAGACCCGGCGGCGCTGGTCAGGCCCCAGACGTTGCCGCCCAGCGGCTGCAGGCCCTGCGGGTTGCGAAAGAAGGCCAGCTCGATCTGGCCGGTGGGCTTGAACTGGCCGTTCGAGTACTTGGACATCACATAGCCCTTGGAATCGACCGTGACCTCGGTGAGCTGCCCCGGCGCAAAGCCATTCTGCGACAGCGCCTTGACGCTGAAGGATTCGCCGTACTGCTTCGCGGCAGACATGTTGAGCACCACGCCATTGATAGCACCCGTTTTTTCGGTGTTGTCCGCATTGGTCGTGGCGGGAATGTTGAGGGTAACGTTGCCATCTGCAGGTGTGGCTAGCGAGCCGTCGGCATTGAAAACGATCTGGCTAACGCGGGCAGGGGCGGCAGGAATCGCCGGTGCAGTTCCTGTAGCAGCCACAGCAGCAGTATTGGCCAGCGACACCCCATTCGCCGTCGCATACATATCCCAGGTGTTGGTGCCGGTTTTCTTGAAGTACATGCCCATGTCCACCGGGCGGCCCTGCACGTCAAACACCTGCACCGAAGTGGCGCGGTTGAAGGTGGTCGGGTCGTCGAAGTTGATGGCCGTGGTGTTGCTGGTTTCGCGCGAATCCAGCACATAGTCCATGGAAATCTTGGACGTGACCTGCGGGTTGATGCCCGCTGTCGGCACGGTGATGGGGCCGGTGGCCGGGAGGATGTTGCCGTTGTCGTCGGCCTTGTAGCCGACCAGCTGGGCGCCGTCGTTGTTCAGGATGCGCCCGTCCTTGTCGACCTTGAACTGGCCATTGCGGGTGTAGTTGGTGCTGCCGTTGGGCGCCTGCACCTGGAAAAAGCCCAGGCCCTGGATGGCCAGATCCAGCGGGTTGTTGGTGGGCGTCAGGCTGCCCTGGCTGAACTGCTGGGCGACGGCCTGCAGGCGCACGCCAAAGCCGATCTCGCCCACCCCGTTGCCGCCCAGCGAGGCTGCGTACACGTCGGCGAACTCGCCGCGCGACGACTTGGCGCCGATGGTGTTGGCATTGGCCACGTTGTGACCAATGATGTCCAGATTCTTGCTGGAGGCGGTCAAGCCGGAGAGGCCCTGGTTGAAGCTCATGATGACATCCTTAAGTGAGCGGGAACGGGAAACAGAAGAAGATCAGAAGGGTGCGGCAGAAACGTCTTCAGGACTGGATCAGCTGCACGTCGGCGAAATTGGCCTTGCCGCCGCTGGCCAGGCCCAGCTGCATGCCGGTGGCCGAGACCAGCACGGAATCGACTTTTTCCAGCGACAGCGCCGTGGCGGTGATGGGGGTGTTCTGGTAGCTGGCGCTGACGCGGAATTTGTAACTGCCGTCCGGCGCATTCAGGCCGCCGGGCGGGCTCCAGCTGAACTGGGCGATGCCGGCCTTCTGCGCGCCCAGGTTGACGCTGTCGATGACCTGGCCGTTGCTGCCCAGCACGTCCACCTGCACTGTGTCGGCCGCGTTGTCCAGCTGCACGCCGCCGCGCGCCTCGCCACTGCGCAGCGCCAGCGTGTTGCCGGGCACCGCCACGCTCTTGCCCAGCAGGGACGAGCCCGCCACGCCCTGCGACTGCGTGGACATCGCCGCCATCGTGGCGTTGAGCTTTTCGATACCCGCCACGGTGTTGATCTGCGCCATCTGCGTCGTGGTCTGCGCGTTGTCCATGGGGTTGAGCGGATCCTGGTTTTTCAGCTGCGCCACCAGCAGCGTCAGGAAACGCTGCTGCAGGTCGGCCGCCGTTTTCGGATCGTTGCTGCCGCCCGCCGTGGCGGTGCTGGTCAGGTAACTCAGATCGGTGGTGGGGGCAATCGCCAGGGAATCGGTGGAGGCCATAAAGCGCTTTCTTCAGGATCAGGACGCCATCGCCTGCAGGGTTTTGGACATCATCGAGCGGGCGGTGTTCATCACCTCGACGTTGTTCTGGTAGGCGCGCGAGGCAGAGATCATGTTGGTCATCTCCTCGATCGCGTTGACGTTGCTATAGGTGACATAGCCCTGGGTGTCGGCGGCCGGGTTCTGCGGCTCATAGAGGCGCTTGCCGGGCGTCTGGTTTTCGCTGACGCTGCTCACGCGCACACCGGCTGCCGTGGGGTCGGAGGCGCTCATCAGCGTCGTCTGGAAGACCACCTGGCGCGCCTTGTAGGCCTTGCCGTCGGGGCCGGCCACGGCGTCAACGTTGGCCATGTTGGAGGCCACCACGTTCAGGCGCTGGCTCTCGGCGCTGATGGCGCTGCCGGAAATGCGGAAGATGTTGAACATGCTCATGATGTGACTCAGCCCTGGTTATAGTTGCGCATGGCATCCAGAATGGATTTGCCACTGCTCTGCACCGAGCGCAGCGCGGCCTCGTAGCGCAGCGCGTTGTCGACGAAGCTGGCGCGCTCGCGGTCCATGTCCACGGTGTTGCGGTCCAGGCTATCCTGGCTTTGCAGCGCGTAGGTGCGCACTGCGCTGCCCCCCACCCCGCCGCCCGGTCCACCCAGCGGCATGTGGCCCACCTGCGTCATGCCGCTGGCGGGCACGCCTTCCGAAGGCCGGGCCAGAACGCCGCTGCTGCTGCCCCCGCGCGCAGCGCGCAGCGCGGCCGAGAAATCCATGTCGCGGGCCACATAGCCCGGCGTGTCGGCGTTGGCGATGTTGCTGGCGATCTGCTGCTGGCGCTGGGCCCGCATCTGCAGGGCCAGCGCCTGAAAATCCAGCGATTGCGTCAGGCGGTTGAGCGCACTCATAAGCTTCTCCTTGGGGGCCATTCTGAGCAAGCCAGGCCGGGCCTGAGGGGTGAATAAAGCGGTCTTTCGGCGCTTAATTCCCTGCCCCGCGCTGGGTCAAAATGCCACCATGGCGGCATGAAAATGCTTCCGTTCCCTCGGCGCGCCGGCGCGCTGGCGCTGGCTCTAGGTTCCGGTCTGGGTCTGGCCGCAGCGCCCGTCATGGCGCAGGCGCAGGCCGCTCCCGCCGACATCACGCAGGCGCTGCAGACGCAGCTGGAAACCCTGGGCCGCACCGCCACGCCCGCCATGCCGCCGGGCGCTGCCCGCGTCACGCTGGAGCTGGGCCAGATCGACCCCCGCCTTCGCTTGGCCGCCTGCGCGCGCATCGAGCCCTTCATCCCGCCCGGACTGCGCATGTGGGGCCGCACGCGCATGGGGCTGCGCTGCGTAAAGGGCGACACCGCCTGGCGCATCAGCGTGCCCATCACGGTGCGGGTGTACGCCCCGGCCGTCGTCTATCTGCGCGATCTGCCCTTTGGCGCCACCGTGCAGAGCGGCGACGTGGCGCTGGCCACGGTCGACATCGCCCAGGGCAGCCGCCCCGCGCTGTTCGATCCGGCGGCGGTGATCGGGCGCGAGCTCAAGCAGCCCGTCACCGCGCACGAGCGGGCCGCGGCCGCGCAGCTTCGCCCCCAGGTGTGGTTCCGCGCGGGCCAGACGGTGCGCATTGCGGCGGGCGGCAGCGGGTTTCGCATCTCGACCGACGGCATCGCCCTGAGCGAAGGCCGCCAGGGGGAAATGGTGCGGCTAAAATTGGCCTCGGGCCGACTGGTGTCGGCGCGCGCTGTGGGGCCAGAGCGGGCCGAAGTGATTGATTAAGGCGCAGACAGGCCTCAAGAAACACGGCATAGGCTCCGATAAGCAAGGCAATCCCAGTATCCTGCCCATCTTCGGAGACATGCCATGAAAGTCCAGCCCCTCTCGCCACGCACCCTGACCCCGGCCACCGGCGCAGAAGCCCGTGTCAGCAACGCCGGGCAATCGGTCGAAGCCAGCACGCGCGTGAACATCTCGCAATCGGCCACGCTGATGGACAAATCCAGCACCGACGGCGTCGTCAACATGGACAAGGTGCGCGAGATCGCCCAGGCCATCCGCGACGGCCAGTTCAAGGTCAACCCCGAAGCCATTGCCGACAAGCTGCTGGCCAGCACCTCGGAAATGCTGTCGGCGCCCCAATCCCCCCACTGATCCCCCTGATCGCGGCCTGACCGTTGCAGGGCTTTTTTGAGACCGCCATGACGCCCTACACCTCGCCCCGTCCCCAGAATGCCGAAACGGCCCTGCGCCTGCTCGAGCAGGCGGTGCAGACGCTGCAGCGTGCGCTGGAAGGCGGCGAGGCTGCCGCCGTGGCGCAAGCCAGCCAGCGCCTGCAGATGGATCTGAAATCTGCGGTGTCGCAGCTGCTGCCGCAGGCGCAGCAGGCGGGCGGTCTGACACCGCCGCAGCGCCAGCGCCTGGTGGCGCTGCAGCAGGCCATCGCGCGCCAGCGCGAACTGGTCGCCCGTCTGGGCGCGCACCTCAGCGACGCCATGGAACTGCTGCTGCCCCTGCCCAACGACCCAACCTACCGCACGCGCATCGAAAAGCATCTGCCCGTGCCGCAGGTGCCGCGTCCCGAATCGCGCCGCCCGGTCAGCAACGCCATCGAAACACCCTGACGGGTTCTGATCCGCCCCTGATCAGCACACGGCGGACTGCCCCGCCGCAGGCCCGCCCGAAGACGCGGGCGTATCCCCCAGCACCTCGGCCAGACAATTCACCAGCCCCTGCCCGGCAAACCGCGCCAGATCCTCGCTGAGCACCAGCGGCGGCATGGCGTAGACCGTCCCGCCGATCGGGCGCAGCAGCAGCCCGTGGCGGCGCCCGGCCAGGTGCAGGCGCTCGGCAAAACGGGCGGGCAGCACGGCCGCATCCAGATCAAACGCCGCGATGGTGCCGATCTGGCGCGGGTGGCGCACGTGCGCCGCCCAGCGAGGATCGGTGAGCGCGGGCTGCATCAGCATCTCCAGCCACTGCGCCTGCTGCGGCCACAGCGCACGCATCGCGCCCGACTGCAGCCGGTCCAGCACCGCCAGCGCCGCCGCGCAGGCCAGGGCGTTGCCCGTGTACGAGTGCGAGTGCAGAAAGCCCCGCGCCACCTCCTCGTGCCAGAAACCCTGATAGACCGTGTCGGTGCACAGCACCAGCGACAGCGGCAGAAATCCACCCGTGATGCCCTTGGACACGCACAGGAAATCGGGCCAGCGGTCGGGTTCATCGCCCTCGTCCTCGTGATAGCCCTTGTGATGGCCCTCGTGGCTGTGCTGCCAGGCCCAGATGTGGCCGGTGCGGCCGCAACCCACGGCGATCTCGTCGGCGATCAGGTGGACCTCGTGGGCGTCGCACAGCGCCCGCGCCTGGCGCAGGTATTCGGCGTCGTACATCGCCATGCCGCCCGCGCACTGCACCATGGGCTCCAGAATCAGCGCAGCGATTTCGCCCCGGTGCGCCTCCAGCAGCTCGGCCAGCCCCTGCGCGGCGCGCAGGGCGACATCGCGGGCGCTCTCGCCGGGCTGGGCGTGACGGGCGTCGGGGCTGGGCGCCACCAGCGCGGGGCGCAGCAGCGGGCCGTAGGCCTCGCGGAACACCGGCACGTCGGTCACGCCCAGCGCGCCCAGGGTCTCCCCGTGGTAGCTGCCCTGCAGGCAGACAAAGCGGTCCTTGCCGCTGTGCCCCCGGTTGCGCCAGTAATGGACGCTTAATTTCAGGGCGATCTCCACCGCCGAAGCGCCGTCGCTGGCGAAAAAGCAGTGGCCCAGCGCGCCGCCCGTGGTCTGCGCCAGGCGCTCGGCCAGCGCCACGGCGGGCTCGTGCGTGCAGCCCGCCAGCATGACGTGCGGCAGCGTCTGCAACTGGCGTGAGATGGCCTCAGAAATGCCCGCATCTGCGTGCCCGAACAGGTTGACCCACCACGAGCTGATCAGGTCGGCATACGCCTGGCCCTGGTCGTCATACAGCCAGGCGCCCTGCGCCCGGGCAATGGGCAGCGGCGGGACGCGATCGAGGCTGTGCATCTGCGTGCAGGGATGCCAGACGGCGGCGCGGCTGCGGCGGGCCAGGGGGCGCTGCGCGGCGTTCTGGGTATCATTTGGGGGATTGACAGGAAGATGATTCATAGTAGTAGTTCGGCAAAAAGATTCAGGGGCATCATAGCCCGGACAGTTTCTTCACAACTCACCGCTCCTGCAACATTGGCGCATACAGCATTTACGCTTACCTTTGTTTACCCGAGTGAATGACGAGGTTTACAAAAAACGGGCACACTGCGTGGCGTTGATACCGATTTCTTAAGTATCAATTCCCTCACTTAAAAGGATAATCCTCATGAACACAATCAAAAAACTCTCTATCGCCGTGGCTCTGACTGCTGTTGCCGCTACATCGGCTTTTGCCCAGAGCGCTGCTGCCCGCGCTGATGCAATGGGCAAGCCTGCAGAAGGCATGATGATGCATCATGACGCCATGGGCAAAATGGACAAGATGAAAAACGAAAAGCTGAGCCTGGCGGCCAGAACGGCTCGCGAACTGGCTGATCCCAGCCGTGACAGCACGATGTAATTGCATTATTGATGCAACAGAAAACCCCGCATATGCGGGGTTTTTTTATAGATTAAAAATACCTGGAAGAAATCAGTACAGCTCCACCGCCATCGCTGTTGCCTCGCCACCGCCGATACACAGGCTGGCCACACCCCGGCGCCCGCCATGCTGGCGCAGGGCGCCCAGCAGCGTGACCAGAATGCGTGCGCCCGACGCGCCAATGGGGTGGCCCAGCGCGCAGGCGCCGCCGTGACGGTTGACACGATCCTCATCCAGGCCCAGCTCGCGCACGGCAGCGAGGGTGACGACGGCGAAAGCCTCGTTGATCTCCCAGGCGTCGACATCGGCCACGCCCCAGCCGACCTGAGCGAGAAGCGCCTGCATGGCGCCCACCGGCGCGGTGGTGAACCAGCCTGGCGCACGGGCGTGCGTGGCCTGCCCCAGCACGCGGGCCAGCGGGCTGAGGCCCCGGCGGCGCGCTTCGCTGTCCCGCATCAGCACCAGCGCCGCTGCGCCGTCGGAAATGCAGCTGGAGTTGGCTGCCGTCACCGTGCCGCCTTCGCGGAAAACGGGTTTCAGGCGGGGAATCTTGTCCAGATCGATCTGCGCCACGGTTTCGTCATGGTCCAGTGTGCGGGCCCGCGCGCCGCTGCCGCTGGTCACCGGGACCAGTTCCGGCGCGAACCAGCCGGATTGCGTCGCCAGGCGGCCGCGCTCGCCGGAGCGCCGCGCCCAGTCGTCCTGCTCCTGGCGGGTGAAACCGAAATGCGTGGCGCAGTCTTCGGCGAAAGTGCCCATCAGGCGGCCCCGGTCCTGCACGCTGTAGGCGTCTTCCAGTCCGTCCAGAAACATGTGATCCAGCATCTGGCCGTGGCCCAGGCGCTGGCCGCCGCGCGCTTTGGGCAGCAGGTAGGGTGCATGGGTCATGGATTCCATGCCACCCGCCATCATCACCGCGTGGCGGCCCAGCAGCAGGTCGTCCACGGCCAGCATCACGGCTTTCATGGCCGAGCCGCAGGCCTTGGTGATGGTCGTGCAGCCCACCGAATCGGGCAGACCGGCCAGCAGCGCCGCCTGGCGCGCGGGCGATTGCCCAAGACCGGCGGTGAGCACGCAGCCCATCAGCACCTCGCCGACGTCGGCGGCGGGCACGCCGCTGCGCGCCAGCGCGTCCTGCAGCGCGATGCCGCCCAGTTGCGGCGCGGTCTGCGCCGACAGCGCGCCCTGGAAAGCGCCCATGGGCGTGCGCACGGCGGACACGATGACCACCGGATCAGCCTCGGTTTCGCGCTGGAAAACGGTTTGGGTGGGTTTTGAGGGTTTTGACGACATTTGGAATCCTTTCACCGCATCGGGCGGATGTTCTTCAGACGATCAGCGGGCATTCATGCGCACGGCGCCATCCAGACGGATGGTTTCGGCGTTCAGGTAACGGTTCTCGCACAGGTGCATGACCAGGTCAGCATACTCGTGGGCCTGGCCCAGGCGCTGCGGGAAGGGGATGCTGGCGGCCAGCGCGTCCTGCACGTTCTGCGGCATGCCCTGGACCATGGGCGTCATGAATATGCCCGGCGCGATCGTCATGACGCGGATGGCGTGACGCGCCAGTTCGCGCGCCACCGGCAGCGCCAGACCCGCCACGCCCGCCTTGGACGCCGCGTAAGCCGCCTGGCCGACCTGGCCGTCAAAGGCCGCAACCGAGGCGGTGTTGACGATCAGGCCGCGCTCGCCATGGGCGTCGGGCGCGTTGCGCGCCATGGCCTCGGCGGCGCAGCGCAGCACGTTGAAGGTGCCGACCAGGTTGATGTTCACCGTGCGGGCGAAACGCGCCAGGTCATGCGCGCCTTCCTTGCCCACGACCTTCTCGGCCGGGGCGACGCCCGCGCAGTTCACGGCGTGGCTCAGGCGGCCAAAGCGCGCCACCGTTGCGGCCACCGCAGCCTGCGCCTGGCTGGCGTCGGTCACGTCCAGCGCATGGAAGGCGACGCGGTCGCCGTACTGCTGCGCGAGCCGCTCCGCCTGCGCCTGGCCGGCCTCTGCGGCGATGTCGGCCAGCATCACGCGGTGACCCTCGGTCAGGGCGCGCTCGGCCGTGGCCAGGCCCAGGCCTGAGGCGGCACCAGATATCAGAAAAACACGGGTCTCGTTCATGAAAAGTCTCCAGTTGGGGGGTGTTGCAGGGGCGGCTGGCGCGACGGCGCTCTTAAAAACACAGGGATGTCATTGATACATATTGCCGAAGTGATGAATATTTTTTCTCATTGATTGTGACTTTTTAGGCATTCTTTAGGAAAATCTGATCTGTTTTTCACCAGCAGTTCCGGCGTTTGATCCTGGCCGGGCCCGACAGAATGGGCCACGGATTCGGATCAGGCCCGATTCTGAACCCCCGGCCCAGGGGAGTACAGCCGCAGGCACAGGCTGCGCTGGCGGGCTAGTCTTCACCTCCCCAGTATCTCGAAACCGGATGGCTCATGGAACAGCTCGAACGACCCGCAACGATAGCGCCCTGGCGGCGCCTGATGCGGTTTCTCGTGCCGTTCGGCGTGATGGTCCTGCTGCAGCTGGCGCTGACCTTCGCCGCCCTGCAGCTGGTCTCCGGCACCCGCGCTTTCACCACCGCCGAGAGCGCCTGGTCCAACGGCGCCCGCGCCTCGGTGCTCTATCTGAAGAAATACCTGCACACGCGGGATCCTTACCACTATGCCAACTTCCGCAAATCGCTGCAGGTGGCGCTGGATGGCAATGCGGCCAAGGCGGCCATGGACCGCCCCGAGCCCGATTGGGACGTGGCCGAAGCGCACATCCGGGACATGGGCATCGAGGACCAGGACGTGCGCCAGATCGCGCGCATGTACCGCCTCTTCGGCCAGAGCCCGACGCTCGCGCCCGCGCTGGCGCAGTGGGAGGATTCGGTGCCCGTCATCAACCGCATACGCCGTCTGGGCCTGGAATCGCGCGACTGGGCGCTCAGCAGTGAATCCAGCCTGAGCGAGCAGATGCGCCTGGACCGTCAGGCCAGCGTGCTGCGCGCCGAGCTGCAGGTGTACTCCGACCGCTTCTCAGGCGAAATCACCCGCCTGGCGGCCTTCAGCGAGAACACCATGTACGCACTGATCTGCTGCAGCTGGTCGCTGATGCTGGTCACCGGCCTGATTTACGCCCGCCGCCTGGTGTGGCGCGTGTGGCGCGTCGAACACCAGGTGCAGCGCGCACAGGACCGCTGGCGTCACGCCGTGGAAGGCGTGAACGACGCGCTGTGGGAGCTGGACGTGAAAACCGGCGCGCTGACGCTGTCGGGCAGCTGGTATGTGCAGCTGGGCTATGAAGCGCCCGCCCATGAAGCGCCCGGCCCGGCCGACTGGCTGCGCCGCGTTCACCCCGAGGACAGAGTGCTGCTGCTGCGCACCTGCAACCGCCTGCTGCGCAGCCCGAACCAGAAGCACCCGGCCAGCGTGGAAACCCGCATGCGCTGCGTGGACGGCAGCTGGCGCTGGATCCTGACCCGCGCCGCCGCCGTCGAACGCGACAGCCGGGGCCGCGCCACGCGCCTGGTGGGCACCAACTGCGACGTGAACGGCAAGCGCCTGCAGGACAACCAGCTGATGTTCATGGCGCACTGCGATCCGCTGACGGCCACGCTCAACCGCAGCACCTTCCTGGCCCGGCTGGACAGCGAAACCCACTGTCGCACTCGCAGCGGCCAGCCTTTTGCCCTGGTCCACCTGGACATCGACCACTTTCGTGATGTCAACGCCGACTACGGCACCGGCGTGGCCGACGAACTGCTCAAGCTCATCGCCGTGCGCCTGCAGGGCCAGCTGGGCGCCGACTGCGTGCTGTCGCGGGCGGGCGGCAACGAGTTCCGCTGCCTGATCAGCGATCCGGGCCCGGGCCTGACCGCGCGGCTGGAGCGCCTGCGCACCAGCATGGAGCTGCCTTTCAGCATCCAGCAGATGGGCGTGCACATCACCGCCTCGATCGGCAGCGCCTGCTTCCCGGCCGACGCGCAGGACAGCGCACGGCTGCAGACCCTGGCCGAGATCGCACTGGCCGCGGCCAAGGCGGCGGGCGGCAACACGCACCGGCCTTATGACGTCAGCCTGCTGGAGCGCATCCAGCGCGAGAAAGCGCTGCTGGCCGAGCTGCGCCGCGCAGTCGAGCAGCGCGATTTCTCCATCGCCTATCAGCCCATTGTCGACACGCGCACCGGGCGCATGGTCAAGGCTGAGGCGCTGGTGCGCTGGCTGCACAGCGAGCGCGGCGAGATCCAGCCCGGCGAGTTCATCGCCCTGGCCGAAAACCACGGCCTGATCGGCGAGATCAGCGAGTGGGTGTTCCAGCAGGTGATGCGCGATCTGCCGCTGCTGCGCCAGTGCCTGGGCGAGGATTTCCAGGTCTCGATCAACAAATCAGCGCGCCAGTTCCGCCAGAACTACGCGGGCAGCAACACCGACTGGGCCAGGCACCTGTCGCAGTCGCACCAGGGCGGCAACGTCTGCATCGAGATCACCGAAAGCCTGCTGATGGACGCCAGCGAGGAGGCCCAGCTCATCCTGGGCACCTACCGTGAGGCGGGGGTGGAAATATCGCTGGACGATTTCGGCACGGGCTATTCCTCGCTGGCCTACCTGAAGGAGTTCCAGATCGATCTGCTCAAGATCGACCGCGCCTTCGTCAGGAACCTGCAGCCCGATTCCAGCGAGCTGGCGCTGTGCGAGGCCATGATCGTGATGGGCCACAAGCTGGGCATACGCATCATCGCCGAGGGCGTCGAGAACGCGATGCAGCAGCGCCTGCTGTGCGAGGCCGGCTGCGATTACCTGCAGGGCTACCACTTCAGCGCCCCGCTGCCGCTGCACCGCCTGATCGAGTGGGCGCGCCACCAGAATGCCGGGGCCGCCAGCCCGCTACTGGCCCCGGCGCTGAGCCTGGCGGCCTGCGCGCAGGTGGCCGGAGCTTCAAGGCGGCTTGGGTTTTTTGTGCAAGAGTCGATAAACAGGCAGACCGCCGGGCTGATCGGTGCCACAGAGCGCCCCAGTCCCGCCTAAGATGCCAGAGCCTTCCTGCATGCCCCCCATCACGCCGTCCACCATGTCCATCGCCTCCAGACTCCGGGAAAGACACGAGCCGCTGCGTCGGCTGGTGGTCTACATCATCCCTTTTCTGGTGGTGATGGTGGTCCAGCTGGTCGTCAGCCTGCAGGGCCTGCAGACGATTTCGGCGGCGCGCGCCTTCACCAGCGGCGAGAGCCTGTGGTCCAAGGGCCAGAAGAACGCTTTCATCCACCTGAGCAACTACCTGGACACGCGCAGCCCGCGCGATTTCGAGGCCTTCGAGCGCAGCATCGAGATTCCCATGAGCGCCTCGCTGGCCAAGGAAGCGCTGGATGCCAGCCCGCCCGACCTGCGCACCGCGCGCTACCAGCTGCTGGCCATGGGCCTGCAGGCCCAGGACGTGGACAACGTCATCACCACCTACCTGCGCTACAGCCAGCTGCCGCTGCTGCAGCGTGCCGTGTCGCTGTGGCAGAGCACCATCCCGGCCGTGCGCCACACCGTGGTGCTGGGCCGCGAGATCCGCCTGCGTGTGGACAACGGCCAGCTCGATCCGCTGACCCGCGACCTGTACGCCTCGCGCGTCAACAACCAGCTCGTGCACCTGCAGTACCTGTCCAGCCAGTTCTCTTTCGAGCTGGGCAAGGTCTCGGTTGAGGTGCAGAACGTCATCGTGCGCCTGACGCTGGGGCTGTGGGTCTTCCTGTTCCTGATGGGCGTGACGCTGTCCTACCGACAGATTTTCCGGGGCTACCAGAACGAGCAGACCGTCATCAAGAACCAGGAACGCTGGCGCTTCGCGGTCGAAGGCACCAACGACGCGATCTGGGACATGGACGTGCGCACCGGCGTGTGCTTTCTGTCGCGGCGCTGGCACCAGCAGCTGGGCTACCCGGAGCGCGATTCCGAAATCGATCCGCGCGGCTACGAGCTGTGGAAGCAGCTGCTGCACCCCGAAGACCGCGACGAGACCATACGCACCATGGAGAACTTCATGGCCGCGCCGCAGAAGCACCTGCGCATGGAGTACCGCATGCGCTGCTTTGACGGCAGCTACAAGTGGGTGCTGACGCGCCTGAGCCCGGTCGAGATTGATCCGGCCACCGGCCATGTGCAGCGTGTCATCGGCACCAACACCGACATCCACAACCGGCGCACGGCCGAAGAAAACATCCGCCAGCTTGCGCTGTTTGACCAGCTCACCGGCCTCTTTAACCGGGTGTCGTTCTCGGAGGCGCTGGCCAGCCGCCTGCAGCTGCCGCAGGCGCGCCAGCCCTTTGGCCTGCTGCACCTGGATCTGGACGGCTTCAAGGACATCAACGACGACTGGGGCCAGAAGGTGGGCGACCAGCTCTTGCGCCAGGTGGCGCTGCGCCTGCGCAACCTGCTGCAGGCCGACGACGTGCTGGCGCGCATCAGCGGCAACGAGTTCCGCATCATCCTGACCCACGCCGCCTCTCCCGCCCAGGTCAGCCAGACGGTCACGGCGCTGATGGCCAAGCTGGGCGAGCCCTTCTCGATCCAGAACGAGATCATCCACACCAGCGCCTCGGTGGGTTCGGCGTTTTATCCGCAGGACAGCCAGGACGCCGAAAGCCTGCAGGGCCAGGCCGAACAGGCGCTGTCGCACGCCAAACAGAACGGGCGCAACCGCCACGAGGCCTTCGACCCCGCCATGCAGCAGGAGGCCCGCGAGCGCCGCCTGCTGGCCACGCAGCTGCGCGAGGCCGTGGTGCGCGAGGAGTTCTTCCTGGTCTACCAGCCCATCGTGTCGCTGCCCACCGGGCGCGTGCACAAGGCCGAGGTGCTGCTGCGCTGGCGGCACCCGGTGCGCGGCCTGGTCAGCCCGGCCGAGTTCATCCCCGCCGCCGAAGATTCCGGCCTGATCGTGCGCATCGGCCAGTGGGTGCTGGAGCGCGCGCTGCACGATCTGGACAGCCTGCGCGAGCGCGTCAGCGATCATTTCCAGGTCTCGGTGAACAAATCGCCGCGCCAGTTTGCCAGCGACGCGCAGCACAAATCGCCCTGGGAAGACATCCTGATGGCGCGCCACCGCGGCCTGAACCTGTGCGTGGAAATCACCGAAAGCATGCTGATGGAAGTCAGCGGGCCGTCGCGCGAAAAGCTGATGCGCTTTCGCAACATGGGCATCCAGGTCTCGCTGGACGACTTCGGCACGGGCTATTCCTCGCTGGCTTACCTCAAAGAATTCGACATCGATTACATCAAGATCGACCGCGCCTTCGTCAAGAACCTGAGCCCCGATTCCAACGACCAGGCGCTGTGCGAGGCCATGATCGTGATGGCGCACAAACTGGGCATGAAAGTCATCGCCGAAGGCGTGGAGACGGCGCTGCAGCGCGACATCCTGCAGGCCGCCGGCTGCGACTACATCCAGGGCTTTTTTTACAGCAAACCGCTGGTGCTGGACGAGTTCCACGCCTGGGTCGCCGGCCACCACGCCCGTCTGGCCCAGATCAGCCCGGCACCCCACCCGGCCGCCTGAGCGACTGAGCCATGAGCACGCTCACGCCCCAGCAGCCACTGTCCCGACAGGTCGAGGACTGGCTGCCCGCCACGCACCTGATCTGTGACAGCCCGGCGCTGCGCGAGCGCATCCTGGCGCTGTGCGCGCAGCTGCCGCTCGAGCCCCGGTCCAGTCCGCTGGAGGCCCTGCTGGACGAGGCGGCACGGCTGCGCTCGCGCGACCTGGGCGCGCTGCTGATCGGTCTGGACGGCGCTACGGCGCAGCACGATCTGGCGCGCGATCTGGCCCGCCTGCGCCAGGACAGTGCCCACGTGCGCACCCTGGGCGTGCTGGACGGCCTGGACAGCGTCAAGATCGCGCCCGAACTGATGGCGCTGCTCGACGAGGTCATCATCCCCGACCTGCCGCTGGCGGCAGCACGGCTGCGCCAGTTCCTGCAGCGCCACATTTTCGAGCTGAAGAAAACCAGCCTGGTCGCCTACATGGATTCGTCGCAGGACGGCCATTTCATCTGGTGCCTGCTGGGCAACGACGTGCGCCTGTCGCGCCGTGTGCTGGAGATCACCGACATGCCGCCCGGCGCGCCCAAGCTGATGGCGCTGACCGAATGCCTGGACAACATCCACCACGACGATCTCGCCCCGCTGCAGCACGCACTCAACCAGCACCTGCTGCATGGCCTGCCCTTCCGCAACGTGGGGTTTCGGCTGCGCACGGGGCTGGGCGGTTTCCGCAAGGTCAGCGGCAGCGGCCAGGCGATTTTCGACCAGCACGGCAAGGCGCTGGTCTTCGCCGGGTCGATCACCGACCAGAGTGCCATCGAGACCATCCACGCCCTGCGCAAGGCCGCAGAAAACCGCTACAGCATCCTGTTCCAGAACCTGAGCGACGCGCTGGTGGTCACCGACCCGCAGACCGGACAGATCCTGGAAGTGAACACCGCCGCCGAGCGCCTGTGGAAAACCGCCCGCGAACAGCTGGTCGGACGCCACCACGCCAGCCTGCACCCGGCCGCCGAGGGCGACAGCAGCGACAGCGCCACCCAGCTGCTGGAGCACCTGCGCCACCTGCGGGAAGACCCGCAGCGCAGCATCATCCGCCGCATGCGCATCGTCACCAGCGCCGGGCGCCAGATTCCGGTCGAGGTCAGCTCGCGCTGGACCGAGCTGGGCGGACGCAGCCAGGTGCTGGCCCTGTACCGCGACGTGACCGACCAGCAGCGCGCGCAGGAGGCCATCTACAAACTGGCCTATTACGACACGCTCACCGGGCTTGGCAACCGCCGCCTGCTGCAGGAGCGCCTGGACCAGGCGCTGCAGCGCAGCGAGAGCCGTCAGCAGTTCTGCGCACTGATGTTCATTGATCTGGACCGCTTCAAGGGCATCAACGACACGCTGGGGCATCTGGTGGGCGACGAGCTGCTCAAGGAAGTGGCGCAGCGCATCAACCGCAGCGTGCGCTCGCAGGACACCGTGGCGCGCAGCGGCGGCGACGAGTTCGTCGTGGTGCTCGAAGCGCTCAGCCCCGAGGAGGATCAGGCGCAGCAGCAGGCCCAGCTCATCGCGGGCAAGATCCTGCGCGTGCTGGCCCAGCCTTTTGTGCTCAAGGGCCAGCCCTGGCGCATCAGCGCCAGCATTGGCGTACGGCTGTTCAACAGTGCCGACCTGTCGGCCGACCGCCTGATGGGCCACGCCGATCTGGCCATGTACCACTCGAAAAACACCGGCCGCAACCGCATCTGCTTTTATCGCGCTGCGCTGCAGACCAGCGAGAACCAGCGCCTGGATCTGGAACAGTCGCTGGAAAGCGGCATCGCGACCGTCCCCGAAGGCGCCAGCGCCAGCCTCAGTGCCACCCGTCTGGCCGAGCAGCTGCAGCTGGAGTTCGCCCCCCAGACCGGTGCCAGCGGCGCGCTGCAGGCCCTGCAGGCGCAGGTGCGCTGGCAGCACCCGCGCCACGGCCTGATCGAGGCCCACCGCGTCAGCGGTCTGGTGCAGGAAACCGGCCTGGGCGACACGCTGCAGCAGTGGCTGCTGACACACCTGCTGGAAGCGGCGCTCGCGCTGCACCGCGAAGGCCAGCCCGTGGCGCTGGAGCTGGCCCTGCCGCTGGCCGCGCAGCCCTCGGGCTGGACTGCGCTGGTCGATCATCTGCGCGCCATGCGCACCCGCCACCCGCAGGCCCTGCCGCCACTGCGCCTGGACATCAGCGAGGACACGCTGATCAATCCGGACACCCTGCTGGCGCCCGTCTGCCGCGATCTGTCCGCCCTGGGCGTGCGCCTGGCGGTGAGCGATTTCGGGCACAGCTACAGCACGCTGACGCTGCTGCAGGATCTGCCGGTGGATACGCTGAAACTGTCGCGCAGCCTCGTGGGCCAGATCGCCACCCAGCCGCGCGCCGCGCAACTGGCGGGCGTTCTGGTGCGCATCGGCCACGACATGGGCCTGAGCGTGGTGGCCCCGGCGGTGGACGACGCAGCCACGCACCAGCGGCTGGTTGATCTGGGCTGCGACGCCTTTCAGGGCGCAGTGGCCGGGGCCCCTGCCCCGCTGCCACACTGGCTGCGCCAGCCGCAGGCGCTGGCGTCCTGATCAGGGCGTCATGCGGCTGCGGATGTCCGGCCAGGCCTTGTGCAGGTAGTAGGCCATGGACCAGATGGTGAGCACGCTGGCCGCGTAAATCAGCACTGTGCCCCAGAAGGCGGCGTCGATCCGGCCCAGCAGGCTGGGGCTGTCGACCAGCAGGAAGGGCAGCGCGATCATCTGCAGCGTGGTCTTGAGCTTGCCCAGCATGTGCACGGCCACGCTGCGTGTGGCCCCGATCTGCGCCATCCACTCGCGCAGGGCGGAAATGGCGATCTCGCGGCCGATGATGATCAGCGCCACCGGCACGTTCACGCGGCCCAGATCCAGCAGGATCAGCAGCGAGGCGCAAACCAGGAACTTGTCCGCCACCGGGTCCAGAAAGGCGCCAAAGGCGCTGGTCTGGTTCCAGCGCCGCGCCAGCCAGCCGTCCAGCCAGTCGGTCACGGCGACGCCGACAAACAGCAGCGCGGCGATCCAGTTCTGCCAGACCTCGGGCAGCGGCAGGCCGAACACGCCCGCGATCAGGGGGATCGCCAGGATGCGCGCCCAGGTCAGCCACATCGGGATGGTGGTGAACATGCGGCCAGCCCCTTCAGCGGTCCAGGATGGCCGGTTTGAAGCGGCGATCGTCGTTGAACAGGAAAATTTCGGAGAAGCGCCACGGCTTGGGCAGCTGGCCCACCGGCGCAAAAGGCGCGGCGCGGCGCACGGCGGCCTTGGCCAGCTCGACGGTGTCCAGCGCCTGGCTGGGCTCGCGCTTGACCTCGATGTCGGCCACGGAGCCGTCCGCATTCAGTTCAATCTCCAGCACCGGAATCGCCAGCAGCGGCTCGGGCACCTCGCCCATATAGGTGCCCTGCGGGTTGGCCTGCACCAGGTGCTGCGCGGCCTGCACGCGGTAGTCCAGCCAGGCCTGCTTTTCCTGCGGCGTGAGCGGTTTGGTGCCAATGATGGGCAGGTCAGCGACCACCGCAGGCAGCTGCACGGAGGCACAACCGCCCAGCGCCAGCACTGCCGTCAGCACCAGCCCCGTCATCCAGCCCTGAGGCAGGCGATGTCCGGCGGCCAGATGGGGGCTTATCGTCATGAAATGTCCTTGTTACGACCCAGATCAGCCCTGTAGTCTACGCCCAAGCGCTGCTCAGGCGGGCAGGCCAGGGGTATCGTCTTCGGTGGCCAGCATGCTGCTGGTCGGGTCGGAGCGCTCGACACGGTTGCGGCCCGCGTGCTTGGCCCGGTACAGCGCGCTGTCGGCCAGGCTGTACAGGCGGCTTTCGGACAGACCGCGACCGGCAAAAGCAAACCCGCCGCTCAGGGTGACCGGAATGTGCTGGCCCTCGATCTCGAAATGCGCGGCAGCCACGCTCTGGCACAGGCGCTCGGCGAGCTGCGTGGCCTGGTCCTCGTCCACGTTGCGGATCAGCACGGCGAACTCCTCGCCGCCTACGCGGGCCAGCATGTCGCTGCGGCGCAGCTCGCCGTGCAGGACAGCCGCGACGCGGCGCAGCACCTCGTCACCGCAATCGTGGCCGTACTCGTCGTTGATGTGCTTGAAATGATCGATGTCCATCAGCAGCAGGCACAGCCGCGGGACCGGGCTGCTGGCCGGCCGGTCCCGGTGCACCTGCTCGACATGGCGGCGGAACATGGCCTGGAAGGCGCGCCGGTTGGGCACGCCCGTCAGCACGTCGGTTTCGGCCATGCGCTGCAGATCCATCTCGCTGCCGGCCGACGAGTACTCGGACACCATCACCAGGATGATCAGCGCCGCCACACAGGTGAACTGGATCAGGCTGCGGTACAGATCCAGCAGGTCACTGCCCACAGTGTCGGTGTAGAACTGCGGCGGGCTGTACGGCGCCACCGAAGCCACCGCAAACAGCGTCAGGCTGACCAGCACACAGCCCATCATGTGGCGCCACTGCCGCCGCTCGAACAGCATGGGCGCAATCACGCAGAACAGCAGAAAGTACAGCTGTACATCAATGCTGCGCCCCTGAATGGAGGCCGTGGTGGCGATGACCGCATTGGCCGTCCCGAAAAACAGCCACTTCGCCGCCAGAATGCGGCCCAGGCGGCTGAGCTGCAGGCTATACAGGAAGAAAGGCAGATACAGGAAGAGCAGCAGCCCGCACACCACAAAGCCCAGCCGGCCGGTGAGCAGATAGGCCGTGGAATAAATCAGGCAGCTGCCCACGCCCAGCAGGGCCGCCACATTGGTCTGCACCACCTTGCGCCGTGCGGACACGCTGCTGATGCCCTCCGAGCCCAGGCGCGACAGGGCCTGCAGGCGCGCGAGCCAGCCCTTGGAAGGGACATTGACGGAGGTGTCCGGCACAAAAAATCCTGTCCAGCGAAGTGAGGGCCCGCCGGGATGCGGAAAAACCCTGAGTCACATCGGATTGTGCCGCCTGCGCCGCCCGGCATAGGGCAGATTAGCGGGAAAAATGCCGGGACTTCCCCAGGCTGTTCTGCAGCCGCAAGGTGCGGACTCAGCCGTGCAGACTTTGGTAAATCAGCTCCGCCAGCGTGCGCGAAATGCCCGGCACCGCCACCAGATCGTCCACGCTGGCGTCGGTCACGCCGCGCACGCCGCCGAAATGGGCGAGCAGCGCGGCGCGCTTTTTGGGGCCCACGCCTTCGATGTCTTCCAGGCGGCTGCCGCCCGTGCGCACCTTGGCGCGGCGCGCGCGCATCCCGGTGATGGCGAAGCGGTGGGCTTCGTCGCGGATCTGCGCGACCAGCATCAGCGCGGGCGAATCGGGGGGCAGCGTCAGTTTGGGGCGGCCATCGACAAAAACCAGCTCTTCCAGGCCGACGCGGCGGCCTTCGCCCTTCTCGACCCCGGCGATCAGGCTGGGCGGCAGGCCCAGCTCGTCGCACAGCACCTCGCGCGAGACGCTGACCTGGCCCTTGCCGCCGTCGATCAGGATGACATCGGGCAGGCGCACCGGGCTGTCGGGCGCCGCTTCGGCCAGCGCCTGCACCAGGCGGCCGTAGCGGCGCTGCAGCGCCTGGCGCATGGCGGCGTAATCGTCACCGCCGGTGATGCCGCTGATGTTGTAGCGGCGGTATTCGCTGGACTGCATGGTGTGGCCCTCGAAGACCACGCACGAGGCGACCGTGGCCTCGCCGGACATGTGGCTGATGTCCAGGCACTCGATGCGCAGGCTGTCCGGATCCAGCTCCTGCGGGTCCAGCGAGAGCGCCGCCATGAGCGCCAGCGTGCGCTCGCGCTGGCTGCCTTCCTGCGCCAGCAGCCGGGTCAGCGCCAGCGCCGCGCCCTGCTGCGCCATGTCCAGCCAGATGCGGCGCTGCTCGCGCGGATTGTGCTGGATGCGCACCGGCGACTGCGCCGCGTCCTCCAGCGCCACGCGCACGCTGTCCGGCACCGGGTGGCTGACCACGAGCTGCGGCGGCAGCGGCAGCGTGGCGTAGTGCTGCGCCAGAAAGGCGGTCAGCACGCGCTGCTCCAGCGACAGCGGGGCGGGGTCAAGGTCTGAATCGGTTGCGGCGGGCGCCTTGAATTCGGCCCCGGATTCCGCTGCGGCATCGTCCAGCGCGGCTTCGGCGGCGATCCAGTCGGGCACGACGTGGTCGGGGAAGAAGGCCCGGTCGCCCAGATGACGGCTGCCGCGCACCATGGCCAGGTTGACGCAGGCGCGCCCGCCCTGCACGCGCACGGCGATGATGTCCACATCCTGCGTCGCGGGACTGGAGCTGGACGCATCCACCGCCTGCTGGTGCATGATCCCGGCCAGCGACTGCACCTGGTCGCGCACGCGGGCGGCGGCTTCGTACTCCTGCGCCTGCGCGTGCGCCATCATCTGCTGCTGGAGCTGCTGCTGCAGCTGCTGGCCGTCGCCGCGCAGGAAGGCCTCGGCCTTGGCCACGTCGGCGGCGTATTCGGTGGCCGTGACAAGATCGACGCAGGGCCCGCTGCAGCGTTTGATCTGGTGCAGCAGGCAGGGCCGCGAGCGGTTGCGGAACACCGCTTCCTCGCAGGTGCGCAGCTGGAACATCTTCTGGATGTGGACCACCGCTTCGCGCGCCGCCCACACGTTGGGGTAAGGCCCGAAGTAGCGGTGCTGGCGGTCGACCTGGCCGCGAAAGTAGAGCAAACGCGGAAAGCGGTGGTTGACCAGCTTGATGTAGGGGTAGCTCTTGTCGTCGCGGAACAGGATGTTGTAGCGCGGGCGCAGGGCCTTGATCAGGTTGTTTTCCAGCAGCAGCGCTTCGGTTTCCGAGCGCACCACCGTGGTTTCCATGCGCACGATGCGCGTCACCATCAGGCCGATGCGCGTGCCGCCGTGGTCGCGGTGGAAGTAACTGGAGACGCGCCGCCGCAGGTTTTTCGCCTTGCCGACGTACAGCACCTCGTCGCCCGCGCCAAAGTAGCGGTAGACGCCGGGCAGCGCGGGCAGCGCGGCCACTTCGGCCAGCAGCGCGGCGCGGACCGGGTCCGGGGCGGAATCAGCGGACGGATCGCTCACAGCAAGACTGGAAAGGGCTCAGGCGAAATCCAGCGTCACCACCCCGCCGGGCGTACCCAGCAGACACAGGCTGGCGCGGTGGCGCGCGAAAATCCCCACGGTGAGCACGCCGGGCCACAGCGAGATTTCGGCCTCCAGCGCCAGCGGATCGGTGATCGTCAGGCCGCGCACGTCCAGCACGCACTGGCCGTTGTCGGTGGTCACGCCGGGGCGCACCGACGCCTGGCCGCCCAGCGCGGCAAAGCGCCGGATCAGACGCGGCACCGCCAGCGGCACGACCTCGACCGGCAGCGGGAAGGCGCCCAGAACCGCGACACGCTTGCTCTCGTCGCAGATGCAGATGAAGCGCTCGGCCAGATCGGCAACGATTTTCTCGCGCGTCAGCGCCGCGCCGCCGCCCTTGATCATGTGGCCGCGCGGGTCGATTTCGTCGGCGCCGTCGATGTAGACAGGGATGCTGGCCACGTCCTGCGTTTCCAGCACGCGGATGCCGTGCGAGCGCAGCCGCGCGGTGCTGGCCTCGGACGACGACACCGCGCCCGCGATGCGATCCTTGCGCGTGGCCAGCGCATCGATGAACTGGTTGACCGTCGAGCCCGTGCCCACGCCGACCACCGCGCCGTCGGGAATGTGGTCCAGCACGGCCCGGCCGACCAGCGCCTTGAGATCGTCCTGGGTCATGGGATTCGTCGGGGACATGGCAGATCCTTCGCGTGAGAGGGGTTGAATGCGGGAGACCGGATTATCCAACGTCGAACCACCCCGCTGGCGCTGTGGGCTTGTCCGCAATTGAGAGAATGATTATCATTCGACAATTCTCACTTCCTGAGGGGGTGTCGCAAACACCCCGTCTGTCCAGGGCCTGCCATGATCGTCTGTGTCTGCCACCGCGTCAGCGACCACACCATCCGCCGCTGCGGCCGCGAAGGCGGCTGCTTTGACACGCTGCAGTTCGAGCACGGCGTCGCCACCCAGTGTGGCCAGTGCGCGTGCAGCGCTCGCGCCCTGCTGGACGAAGGCCGCGCCGAGGCCGGTCTGTGCTCTTCAGACCACGCCCGCGCCCCCGCTTACCCCGTTATTGCGCTGCGCCCGGCCCTTGCCGCCTGAATCGGGTCTGAATTCTGCTGAAATCCGCCCTTGATCCAGCGCGGCTGGGGCGTTACAGTGCGGGCCTGTTCCATTGCGATAGAAAGGTCTCCATGAAAGGCGACGCCCAGGTCATCGGCCAGCTCCAGGCCCAGCTCAAGAACGAACTGACAGCCATCAATCAGTACTTCCTGCACTACCGCATCCTCAAGCACTGGGGACTGGACAAGCTGGCCCAGAAGGAGTACGCCGAATCCATCGGTGAGATGAAGCACGCCGACTGGCTCATGGACCGCATCCTGATGCTCGACGGCCTGCCCAACCTGCAGGACCTGGGCAAACTGAACATCGGCGAGACCGTGCCCGAGATTCTGTCCAGCGATCTGGCGCTGGAGCGCGGCGCGCAGGCCACCGTCAAGGCCGGCATCGCCGACTGCGAGAAGGCGCACGACTTTGTCTCGCGCGACCTGCTGCTGAAGATTCTGGACGACACCGAAGAGCACATCGATTTCCTGGAAACCCAGATCGAACTCATCGAGCGTGTGGGCCTGGCCAACTACCAGCAGTCCATGATGGGCTCGCCGGAATAATCCGCGCCAGACCCGCCCACGCAGGCCATTGCGAACCCGCCACCCGGCGGGTTTTTTCGTACAGCAGCCCCGAGCGTCTCCCCCATGAAGCAGCACACGCCTTTCATCATCGGCATCGCCGGAGGCAGCGGCAGTGGCAAATCCACCGTCACCCGCCACATACTGCAGGCGGCCGGCGCCGAGCACACCAGCGTCCTGATCCAGGACAACTACTACCGCGACCAGAGCGATCTCACGCCCGAACAGCGGCGCAAGACCAACTACGACCACCCGCACGCCTTCGACTGGCCGCTGCTGCTGGCCCAGGTGGACGACCTGCGCCAGGGCCTGCCGGTGGCCATGCCGATCTACGATTTCTCGCGCGACAACCGCAGCCCGGACACGGTGACGCTGACCAGCACGCCCATCATCGTGCTGGAGGGCATTTTCACGCTGTACGACAGCGCGCTGCGCGACCTGATGTCCCTGAAGATTTACGTGGACACCGACGCCGACGTGCGCTTCATCCGCCGCCTGACGCGCGACGTGCGCGAGCGCGGTCGTGACATGGACAGCGTCATCACCCAGTACAAGGCCACCGTGCGGCCCATGCACAACCAGTTCGTCGAGCCGACCAAGCGCTACGCCGACATCATCCTGCCGCACGGCAGCAACCAGGCGGCGGTGGACATGATCACCGCGAAGATCCGCTCGCTGACCCCGGCGCCACAGGCCAGCACCGAGGACTGACGAACCATTTCCGACGGGCTCAGACCGGCTGGACCCAGTCGGCGGCCAGCTCCAGCGGCGCGCTGGCCACCATGCTGTCGGCCGATAGGCCCGCCTGCAGCACAAAGCGCCCGGCTTCGGCCACCCAGGCTTTGCGGCCCTCGTCGAACCAGGCCAGTGCGCGCGGGCCGAGTTCAAAGCGCGCCACGCCGGACTCTCCCGCCGCCAGGTGCAGCTTGGCAAATCCCTTCAGTTCGCGCGGCGGACGCGGCACGCTGGCCGACTCGTCCGTCACATAAAGCTGCACCACCGCCTGCCCGGCGCGATCGCCCGTGTTGCGCACGGTGATTTCGGCGGTCACGGTGTCTCCCGGCTGGATCGGCCCGGGCACGGCGCTGGAAACCGTCAGGGCGCCGAACTCGAAGCTGGTGTACGACAGGCCGTGGCCGAAGGGGAAGCGCACCGCGTCGCCGCGCGCCTGGTGGTGGCGGTAGCCGATAAAAACGCCCTCCTTGTACTGCACATGCCCGTCCACCGCCGGGTAGGCCTGCGGGTCGCCAAAGGCCACGGTGTCCTCGAGGCGCAGCGGCCAGGTCTGCGGCAGGCGCCCGCCCGGATCGGCCGCGCCCAGCAGCACGTCGGCGATGGCGTTGCCGCACTCCTGGCCCGGATACCAGGCCTGCAGCACGGCAGGCACCGCGTCCAGCCAGGGCAGCAGCAGCGGCGAACCGCTCTGCAGCACAACAAAGGTGCGCGGGTTGGCGGCGGCCACGCGCGCGATCAGCTCGTCCTGCCGGTGGGGCAGCGCAATGCCGGGGCGGTCCAGCCCTTCGTTGTCCCATTCGGCGTTCAGCCCGGCGAAAACAAGGGCGACATCGGCCGCGCGGGCGGCATCGACGGCGGCCACGATGTCGGCCTCGCCCAGCAGCCGCGCCGCGCCAATGCGCAGGGCGTGAAAGCCCAGCTGGACCTCGCCTGCGCTCACGGGGCGCTGGCTGCTGTACTCGACGACGATCTCGGCGACCTCGCCCGCCGCCATCGTGCGGGTGTGTACGATTTCGCTGCAGCCCTGGTTGAAGTAGGTGTCGCCCGCCGTCCAGCTGTCCCAGGCGTTGATGACGCACTCGCCGTTCAGGCTCATGCGGCAGCGCCCGGCAGCAGCCAGCGAGAAGGCGTGCTCGCCCGCCGCTTCGGCCACGTAGCGCAGCGTGCAGCGCGCCGAAAAGGCCTGGCCGTGCGCGATGCCTTCCGGGCGCGTACCCACCCACAGCACCTCGCTGTTGGGCACGGTTTCGGTGGCAAGGACGGGGCCGTCAAACTCGGGCGTGCCGTAGACCTGGAAGGACGTCGGCGCCGCGATCACCGGCACGTAGCGGTGGATGTCTGCTCCTGGCTCGTGCGTGAAGCGCACGCCCGGACAGGCCTGCGCCAGCGCCTGGGCCGGGCTGACGCGGTAGTGCGCGTTCACGTTCGCGCTGCCGCCGCCCATGATCTGCGCCGTGGTGGCCGCGCGACCGATCAGCGCCACGCTCTGGCCCGCGTCCAGCGCCAGCGGCAGGGTCTGCGCCTGATTCTTCAGCAGCACCGTGCCTTCCTGGCCCAGACGGCGGATCAGGGCGCGGTGCGCGGGGAGATCGTCAGCGCGTTCGGGCGCCAGCACCGGGTCGTCCCAGCGGCCCAGGCGCTGCGCCAGCTCCAGCACGCGGCGGGCGCAGTCGCGCACGGCCTGCGCCGGGATGCGGCCCTCGTTCACCGCCGCCACCAGCGCCGCGCCACGGCCGCGCGTGGGGCCAGGCATCTCCAGATCGCAGCCCGCCAGCACGCCCTGGAGGGTGTCGTGCGCAGCAAACCAGTCGCTCATCACCAGGCCGTCAAAACCCCACTCGCCGCGCAGGATGCCCTGCACCAGGCGCTGCTGATCGGCCATGAACACGCCATCGACGCGGTTGTAGCCCGTCATCACCGCCATCACGCCCGCCTCTTTGACGGCGCGCTCGAAGGGCAGCAGATACAGCTCGCGCAGCGCCCGCTCGGGGATGTCGGAGCTGGCGGTGAGGCGCTGGTATTCGCTCTCGTTGCCGACAAAGTGCTTGATGGTGGCCGCCACGCCCTGCGACTGCACACCGCGCACGTAGGCCACGGCCAGTTCGGACGACAGCCAGGGGTCTTCGGAATGACATTCAAAGTTGCGCCCGTTGTACACCGTGCGCTGCAGGTTGACGGTGGGCGCCAGCAGCACCTGCGCGCCTTTGAGCTTCGCCTCAACGCCCAGCGCCGCGCCGGTGGCTTCGACCAGCTCGGGGTTCCAGGTCGCCGCCAGCGCGATCCCGACCGGGAAGCAGGCGGTTTTCGGCCCGTCCTTGAAGATGCCACCACGCGCGCCGTTGGGGCCGTCAGTCACCTTGAAGGCCGGAATGCCCAGGCGCGGCACGGGCACGCTGGTCCAGAAATCCGCGCCGGTGAGCAGACTGGCCTGCTCTTCCAGGGTGAGGGCGTCGAGCAGCGCGGTGAGGTTGGGGGTGTTTTGGGAGGTCATGGGTGGGGTCATCAGAAGCTCCGGGGGCCTGCCCTGACGATAGCGCAGGAAACAGCCTCGCACCAGCACCCCACCGCTGAGCACTGGCATGATGCGGCATTCCCGCGACCACCCGCCCCTGCATGCCCTCCCTGCCCCGCCCTGCTGCCGCCGACAGCCGCCACGCCATTTTTCTGGTGCTGGCGTCGGTGGCGCTGTTTGCCGTGTTCGACAGCACCGTCAAAGTGCTGGGGCAGATCGCGCCCATGGCCATGGTGCTGTGGGTGCGCTACGCCTTTCAGGTCGGCCTGACGCTGCTGACCGCCGGGCCGCGCCAGCGCCGCCAGCTCTTTGTGACGCACCGGCCGGGGCTGCAGCTGGCGCGCGGGCTGGCGCTGCTGAGCATGAGCGCGCTGGCTTTCCTGAGCCTGCAGCACATGCCGGTGGGCGAGTTCACCGCCATCGTCATGCTGACGCCGCTGCTCATCACCTTTCTGGCCGCGACGCTGCTGGGCGAAACCGTGTCGCGCCTGCGCTGGGCGCTGCTGGGCGTGGGCCTGGCCTGCGCGCTGCTTGTCATCCGGCCTCAGGGCGGACAGGCCAGCGCAGCGGTGATTTACCCGCTGCTGCTGGTCGTGGCCGGGGCGGCCTTCCATGTGCTGAGCAGCCAGCTGTCGCGCACCGAAAATTCCAGCACCACCCAGCTCTTCACCGGGATGGTCGGCCTGCTGGTCATGACGGCCTTCCTGCCCGGACAGTGGCAGGCGCTGGACGCCCGCACCTGGGCGCTGCTGGGGGTGGCCGGCGCGCTGAGCTCCGGCGGACACTTCCTGCTGATCCTGGCGTATGCGCGCGCCTCGGCAGCGACATTGACGCCTTATCTTTATTTCCAGATCGCGTTTGCCACGCTGGCCGGCGGGCTGCTGTTTGGCCACATCCCGGACGC
Source organism: Amphibiibacter pelophylacis (assembly GCF_037688875.1). NCBI lineage: Bacteria > Pseudomonadati > Pseudomonadota > Betaproteobacteria > Burkholderiales > Sphaerotilaceae > Amphibiibacter > Amphibiibacter pelophylacis. The sequence continues at coordinate 55,496 of NZ_JAWDIE010000006.1, read as the reverse complement.
ACTGGCGCTGACCGGCATCGTGGGCATCGCCTTTTGCGGCGCACTGGGCACCTGGATCACGGCGCACGAATCCCGCCGCGCCATGGAAGCGCTCAGAACAGCCCTGCCGCCAGATTGATCGCCATGGCGACCACGGTGATGTTGAAGAAATAGGACGCAATGCAGTGCGCCAGCCCCACACGGCGCAGTGGGCGCGATTCAAACGAGACATCCGCCGTCTGCCCCGACGTGCCGATGACGCAGGCGAAGTACATGAAATCCCAGTAATCGGGGGCCTCGCTGCCGGGAAACGCCAGCCCGCCGTGGCCGCAGCGCGCCTGCTCCAGCGTGTAGACGTGCGCATAGTGCTGGGCAAACATGGTGTGCATGAACAGCCAGGACGAGACCACCGTCAGCGCCGCCAGCCCCAGGTGCAGCGCGCGCAGGCCGGGCGTCAGCGCCTTCACGTCGGGCAGCTCGATCACCACCGCCACCAGGCTGATCAGCGTAGTCGCCAGGGTGAAGGCCAGTACGGCGATCTGGCCGACGTCCTGCTCGCTGGCACGGCGGCGCAGCAGCCGCGCGTCGGCGCCAGTCATCAGCACCATCATCAGGGCCAGAAAGAGCAGCACAGCCGCGTTCCAGGCCAGCAGGAAGCGCGGTCCCTCTTCGTTCAGGCCCGCCAGCGGCAGCAGCGCCCAGACCAGCAGGCCCGCCAGCACCGAGCCCCACAGCCGGGGCCGGGAGCGCACAAAATGGAGAAAGCGGCGGGAGATTCTGGACATGGGCCGCGATTCTAGACCGGCCCGTCGTGGTCCCGGTGACCCCAGTCCCACCAGGGCCGCGCGGGAAACCCGTACCGCGCCTGCGGCCTCTCCCTAGAATGCGCGCTGCACCTGGAGACCCCCTTGACCCAAACCTTGAGACTGACTTTCATCCTGGCCGCCCTGAGCATGGTGGGCCCGCTGGCGATTGACACCTATCTGCCCGCCATGCCGGCCATCCGCGACCAGTTCGGCATCAGCGAGTTCTGGATTCAGCAGTCGCTCAGCGGCTTTCTGTTCGCCTTCGCCGCGATGATGCTGATTTACGGCACGCTGTCCGACAGCTTTGGCCGCCGCCGCGTGATCCTGGTCTCGCTGGTGATTTACATCCTGGCGTCGATTGGCGTGGCGCTGTCGCCCAACTACCCCACGCTGCTGGTGATGCGCGTGCTGCAGGGCCTGGCGGCGGGCGCGGGCTCGGTCGTCGGGCGCGCCATCGTGCAGGACGTGTTCTCGGGCGTGCAGGCGCAGAAGGTCATGTCGCAGATCATGATGGTGTTTGGCCTGGCGCCCGCCATCGCGCCCGTGCTGGGCGGCTGGATGCTGGTGTTTTTCAGCTGGCGCGGCGTGTTCTGGTTCCTGACGCTGTTTGCCACCGTGCTGACTTTTGTCGTCTGGCGCGCCCTGCCCGAAAGCCTGCCCGTGGCGCAGCGCACGCCGCTGCGTCTGGGCCTGATCCTGGGCAATTACTGGCGCGTAGGCAAAAACCCGGCCTTCATCGCCCTGTCGATGGCGGTGGGCCTGAGCTTTGGCGGTTTCTCGCTGTACATCGGCTCGGCGGCGCAATTTGTCACGCACATTCTGGGCCTGGGTGAAACGTCTTACGCCTGGATGTTCATCCCGATGATCGGCGGCTTCATGCTGGGTTCGGCGCTGTCAGGCCGCTACGCCGCCCACCACAGCACGCGCCGCCTGGTGGCCTTTGGCTACACGGTCATGATCGTCGCCACCGCACTGAACGTGGGCTACAACAGCTTCTTCCCGGCTGTCGTGCCCTGGGCGGTGCTACCGCTGGGTGTTTATTCGTTTGGCGTGGCCTTCACCACCCCGGCGATCACGCTGCGCGCGCTGGAGCTTTTCCCCGCCAACCGCGGTCTGGCCTCGTCCATGCTGTCCTTCGGGCAGATGATGATTTTCGCGCTGGCCTCGGGCTTCCTGGCGCCGGTTCTGTTTGATTCGGCGCTGCACCTGGCGCTGGGCGTGGCCGGGCTGCTGGTGGCCAGTATGGCGATGTGGACGCTGGCGCAGAAGATCGCCCCGGCACCCAGCCTGGCCGAGCGCGCCGCCCAGGACGAGAGCCGGGGTTTACCCGGGGAAGAGGCTGGCGCTCGGCTATAATTCCGGGGTTTTGTCCGCAACAGCCTGGAGTCCCCTTTGCAGCCCGAAGCCCTATTCCCCCCTGTGACTCCTGCGGTTCTGGCGCTGGCTGATGGCCGCGTATTCCGCGGTCAGGCAGTGGGAGCGGCTGGCAGCACCACCGGCGAGCTGGTGTTCAATACCGCCATGACGGGCTACCAGGAAATCCTGACCGACCCCAGCTACACGCGCCAGATCGTCACCCTGACCTACCCGCACATCGGCAACACCGGCACCAACGCGCAGGACTGCGAATCGCGCGGCGTGCAGGCGGCTGGCCTGGTGGTGCGCGACGTGCCCGTGCGCTCTTCGAATTTCCGCGAACAGCAGCCGCTGGGCGATTACCTGCGCAGCGCAGGCATCGTCGCCATCGCCGGGGTGGACACCCGCGCCCTCACCCGCCACCTGCGCGAACACGGCAGCCAGAACGCCTGCGTCCTGTCTCTGGCCCCGGGCGAAACGCTCACCGACGCCCACATCCAGCAGGCGCTGGCGCTGGCGAAAGCCGCTCCCGCCATGGCAGGCACCGACCTGGCCCGCGAGGTCTCTTGCACCCAGCCCTACGTCTGGACCGAGGGCGAATGGGCCCTGTCGATCCAGGACGGCGACTGCGGCTTCGAAGCCCCGCCCGCCCCGCGCCACCACGTGGTCGCGCTGGATTTCGGCGTCAAACACAACATCCTGCGCATGCTGGCCCAGCGAGGCTGCAAGGTCACCGTGCTGCCCGCACAAAGTTCGCTGGACGACATTCTGGCGCTAAAGCCCGACGGTGTTTTCCTGTCCAACGGCCCCGGCGACCCCGAGCCCTGCGATTACGCCATCGCCGCCACGCGCGGCCTGCTGGAGCGCAAAATCCCGGTTTTCGGCATCTGCCTGGGTCACCAGATCCTGGCGCTGGCCGCAGGCGGCGGCACCTTCAAGATGAAATGCGGCCACCACGGCGCCAACCACCCGGTAGTCGATCTGGACAGCGGCCGCGTGGCCATCACCAGCCAGAACCACGGCTTCGCCGTCCAGGAAGACAGCCTGCCCGCGACGGCGCGCGTCACGCACCGCAGCCTGTTCGACGGTACCGTGCAGGGCATCGCGCTGACCGACCGACCTGCCTTCGGCTTCCAGGGCCACCCCGAAGCCTCGCCCGGCCCCCAGGACATCGCACCGCTGTTCGATCGGTTTGTCGGCCTGATGAGCGCCTGAACGCGCCGTGGAATCCCTTGGGACATCCCTCGGCATCATCCACCTCGGCACTTTTGTGCTGGGGGTGATTTTTATCATCCTGCTGCCGGGTCCCAATTCGCTGTTTGTGCTGTCGGTGGCTTCGCGCCGGGGTGTGCGGCGCGGCTGGTCGGCGGCGGCGGGGGTGTTCTGGGGCGATGCGGTGCTGATCACGCTGACGGCGCTGGGCGCAGCCACCGTGCTGCGCACCTGGCCGCAGGTGTTTTTTGCGCTGAAGCTGCTGGGCGCGGCCTATCTGTTCTGGGTCGGGCTGAACCAGTTGCGTGCCGCGCTGGCGGCTGGCGTCCAGGCGCGCGCCACACCCCCGGCCACGGCCGGCACGGCGCCCGAAGAGCTGCCCGACGATCTGCGCCGCGCCGTGATGCTCGATAAGCCTTTTCAGCGCGCGCTCATCATCAGCCTGCTCAACCCCAAGGCCATCCTGTTCAACCTGTCTTTTCTGCTGCAGTTCATCCAGCCGGGTACAGCAACGCCGGGGCTGGCTTTTCTGATTCTGGGCAGCATCATCGAATGCTTCAGCATGATTTATCTGGGCACGCTGATTTTTGCGGGCGCCAAACTGTCGCAGCGTTTTGCGCGGCTGCCCTGGCTCAAGGCGCTGCTCAGTGCGCTGGTGGGACTGCTGTTCATCGGGTTTGCCCTGCAGCTGGCTTTATCCCGCCTGGATTGATTCTCGCGGAATGCTTTTCCACCCGGTATTTTGTTTGTTCCGGTTTTTGATTTTTGGATTTTGTTTTTAGATTAAACGGTAGCGACGACCATGCCCAAGCGCACAGACATTCACAGCGTCCTCATTATCGGCGCCGGCCCCATCATCATTGGCCAGGCCTGCGAGTTTGATTACTCCGGCGCGCAGGCCTGCAAAGCATTGCGCGAAGAAGGCTATCGCGTCGTGCTGGTCAATTCCAACCCGGCGACGATCATGACCGACCCGGCCACGGCGGATGCGACCTATATCGAGCCCATCACCTGGCAGGTGGTCGAGCAGATCATCGCCAAGGAGCGCGCCGCGCACCCGCACGAAAAAATGGCCGTGCTGCCCACCATGGGGGGCCAGACCGCCCTGAACTGCGCACTGGACCTTCACCGCCACGGTGTGCTGGACAAATATGGCGTAGAGATGATAGGCGCCAACGAGCACGCCATCGAAAAAGCCGAAGATCGCCTGAAATTCAAAGACGCCATGACCAAAATCGGTCTGGGTTCGGCGCAGTCGGGTATCGCGCACAGTATGGAAGAGGCTTGGGCGGTCCAGAAAGACATTCAATCCCGCGTGGGCGGCAACGGTTTTCCCATGGTCATCCGCCCCAGTTTCACGCTGGGCGGTTCGGGCGGTGGCATTGCCTATAACCCCGAAGAGTTCGAAACCATCTGCAAGCGCGGGCTGGATCTGTCGCCGACCAACGAGCTACTGATTGAAGAATCGCTGATCGGCTGGAAAGAATACGAGATGGAAGTCGTGCGCGACAAGGCCGACAACTGCATCATCGTGTGCTCCATCGAAAACCTGGATCCCATGGGCATCCACACGGGCGATTCGATCACCGTGGCGCCCGCGCAAACGCTCACCGACCGCGAATACCAGCTGCTGCGCAACGCCAGCATCGCGATCCTGCGCGAAATCGGCGTGGACACCGGTGGCAGCAACGTGCAGTTCTCGATCAACCCCGAGAACGGCCGCATGATCGTCATCGAAATGAACCCGCGCGTGTCGCGCTCCAGCGCGCTGGCGTCCAAGGCGACGGGCTTTCCCATCGCCAAGATCGCCGCCAAACTGGCCGTGGGCTACACGCTGGACGAGCTCAAGAACGACATCACCGGCGGCGCCACGCCCGCCAGCTTCGAGCCCAGCATCGATTACGTCGTGACCAAGATTCCGCGCTTCGCCTTCGAGAAATTCCGCGAAGCCGACAGCCGCCTGACCACGCAGATGAAATCGGTCGGCGAAGTCATGGCCATGGGCCGCACTTTCCAGGAATCCTTTCAGAAAGCGCTGCGCGGCCTGGAAACCGGCATCGACGGCCTGACGCCGCGCTGCGACGATCTGGAAGAAGCCACCGAGGAAATCGGCACCCCCGGCCCTGAGCGCATTCTCTTTCTGGCCGACGCCTTGCGCCTCGGGATGTCGCTGGATGAGGCCTACGCCGAAACGCGCATCGACCCCTGGTTCCTGGACCAGATCCACGATCTGGTGCTGACCGAGCAGCGCGTGGCGCAGCGCCGCCTGGCCGATCTGTCGGCCAGCGACTGGCGCAGGCTCAAGCAGAAGGGCTTCTCGGACAGCCGCCTGGCCACGCTGCTCTCCAGCCAGGGCAGCGCCGTCAGCGTCCACGACGTGCGCCGCGCGCGCCAGGCGCTGGGCGTGCGCCCGGTCTACAAGCGCGTGGACACCTGCGCGGCCGAGTTTTCCACCAGCACCGCCTACCTCTATTCCTGCTACGAGGCCGAAGGCGCCGAATCAGAAGCGCAGCCCACCACGCGGCGCAAGATCATGGTGCTGGGCGGCGGTCCCAACCGCATCGGCCAGGGCATCGAGTTCGATTACTGCTGCGTCCACGCCGCGCTGGCGCTGCGCGAAGACGGCTACGAGACCATCATGGTCAACTGCAACCCCGAGACGGTGTCCACCGATTACGACACCAGCGACCGCCTCTACTTCGAGCCGGTGACGCTGGAGGACGTGCTGGAAATCGTCGCCGTCGAACAGCCGGTCGGCGTCATCGTGCAGTACGGCGGCCAGACGCCGCTCAAGCTGGCGCTGGACCTGGAGGCCGAAGGCGTGCCCATCATCGGCACCAGCCCGGACAGCATCGACATGGCCGAGGACCGCGAGCGCTTCCAGCAGCTACTCAACGATCTGGGCCTGCGCCAGCCGCCCAACCGCACGGCGCGCACCGAAGAGGCGGCGCTCAAGCTGGCGCGCGAAATCGGCTATCCGCTGGTCGTGCGCCCCAGCTACGTGCTGGGCGGCCGCGCCATGGAAATCGTCCACGGCGACAAGGATCTGGAGCGCTACATGCGCGAGGCCGTGCGCGTCTCCGAGAAATCGCCCGTTCTGCTCGACCGCTTCCTGGAAGACGCCATCGAGGTCGATGTCGACTGCATCTGCGACGGCGACGCGGTGATGATCGGCGGCATCATGGAGCACATCGAAGCAGCCGGCATCCACAGCGGCGATTCCGCCTGCTCGCTGCCGCCCTACACCCTGGGGCAGGACGTGCAGGCCGAGCTGCGCCGCCAGACCGCGCTGATGGCCAGAGCCCTGAAAGTCGTCGGCCTGATGAACGTGCAGTTCGCGCTGCAGGGCGACGGCCAGGACGGCAGCGACACCACCGTTTACGTGCTGGAAGTCAACCCGCGCGCCAGCCGCACCGTGCCTTTCGTCAGCAAGGCCACCGGCCAACCGCTGGCGCGCATCGCCGCACGCTGCATGGCGGGACAGAGCCTGGCCAGCCAGAAAGCGCTGGGCGGCCTGCCCCCGCGCGAGATCATTCCGCCCTATTTCAGCGTCAAGGAAGCGGTCTTCCCCTTCAACAAGTTCCCCGGCGTGGACCCGATTCTGGGCCCCGAGATGCGCTCCACCGGCGAGGTCATGGGTGCGGGCGCCACCTTTGGCGAAGCCATGCTGAAAAGCCAGCTGGGCGCCGGATCGCGCCTGCCCACATCGGGCACCGTGGTGCTGTCGGTCAAACAGGCCGACAAGGTCCGCGCCGTGGCGGTCGCCCGCGACATGCACGCGCTGGGCTTCACGCTGATGGCCACCAAGGGCACCGCCGCGGCCATTGCCGCCGAAGGCATCCCCGTGCAGGTCGTCAACAAGATCAAGGAAGGTCGCCCCCACATCGCCGACCTGATCAAGGGCAACGAGGTGCAGCTGGTCTTCACCACCATGGAAGAGACCCGCACCGCCATCGCCGACAGCCGCTACATCCGCACCGCCGCGCTGGCCCAGCGCGTCACCTACTACACGACGCTGGCGGGCTCCGAGGCGGCGGTCGAGGCCATCAAGATGCAGGATCAGCTCTCCGTGCGCTCGCTGCAGGACATGCACGCCGAGCTGCTGGAAGGCTGAGGCGCGCAGCGCCCTACTCCATCCGCGATCTCCACCCGGCCCTGCAGGCTTTTCGCCTGCGGGGCTTTTTTGTTCACAATCGGGACAGACCGTTCACCAGGAATGCGCCATGCCTGACTTGCTCACCCGACTCTTTTCCGCCACCGCTCTTGTGGGCGCCAGCCTGATTCTGGCGGTGCCCGGCGCTTCGGCGGCGACAGACACCGGCCACGCCGAAATGCGCTGCCAGGCCTTTTACACCCCGGTCCGCAGCATCTGGGTGCGCACCGTGGGCCTGGATTACGACGGCAAGCAGCTCAATGCCGTGAGCATCGACGGCGTGAAGGTGTATTCCTTCCAGATCAATGGCACCCGGATTTTTACCGCACTGGACAACGAACGCATCCAGATCGACACCGGCACGCTGCAATGGAGCAGCGATTACCGCGGCGCGGCGCAGTCGCAGGGGCGGTGTGAGTGGGTGAAGCGCTGACCATTGAAAAAGAGCGTCTCCCAAAAGTATGTGAGTTAACAGGGAGCCTTTATTTTCATCAGAGCCAGATTTTATTATTAAATAAATACCAATGCGAATATTTTATTTCAGATGCAATGAAATATTAGTTAATTTTGAATGAACACACATGAACGAAAAGTTAAAATTACTGACATCTCTGTTTTAATTACAAAATTTCAATCTGTTATTTTTCGCCTCCCTGATATCAGGACCTGGCGACGCGATAATCCCAATTGCTTTTGCAATTGAGAGTCATCGTATTGAGCCAACTGGCTGGGAAATCACGTCGGTTTTGGTTTCACTGTGGGGCGGGCGGATTTTGGGCGTCTTAATTGTTCGCAGGTTTAAAGCCCCCGAAAGATCAGCCATCAGAATGATTAAATCTGATATAGCGCGGTCAACCGCGCAACTTTTTATCAATTCTTGGCGATACTTTTTCAATAACCGGACCGTTAGCTGGGTCGCTCATTATTATTGAATATGGTTTTCAAAGCATCCTCGCCTTTGATGTCATCACGTTTTTTGTTGCAGCACTGTTTTTGTATGGCATCAAAGAGCCAATGCAAAAAACCATTCGGGATGAGGCAACAAATAATCCGCATTCCGCCCTAGGCAAAAATCTATACCCGAATATGCGCATAGATTCTTTGCGCTACTTCGTTGGATAAAATGGGCCTTGTTTCATGGCTCATGATTTATATGGCAATTGGATTGATGGGCGTTGCCGGGCCAGCTTTAATCATTGACCGATTGTCATCAAATGGATGGGCAATAACAGCAACCGCCATAGTCGCCGGCTCTTTGACAGGCTCAATGATTTCATTAATAAGTGGCGGCAATAGCCCCCATTGGAGACCAATTCAAATTATTTGCACCATTGCCATTTTTATCCAAATTCTTGCATTTACTTATGCATCAGAAAAATATGAGCTCATGATTGAGCTACTTCGCCGGCTCAGCCACAGTAACATTTGCCGGTATATTATGGGACACGCTCGATCAGTCAATAGGCTCGGTCGAAAGTATTCATGAATTTGCACAATATGATCAAAGCGCTGGCACAATAGGCATCCCCTTCGAAATGATTTTATTCGGCGCATCCACCAACCTTAAAATCCAAGATGAGGTGATGACGGCCGCATCATTTTTTATATTAGCAACCGGCATTCTTCTATTTTTATCAAAACCGGATTCGACTGAAAACAAAGGCAGCACATAAAAACGTCTGATCAGGCCGCATCATAAATTTTATAAAAAACAGACCAATCCCTATAAATCCATTGTATCGCGAAGTAGAAATTTTCTGAGTGTATTTCTCTACAGGAATCCCCGATTTGCCAGCAGCGAGATCATAGTCACAGTCAAGCATGTCGAAGCTGGCTAAAGCTTTTCCGGCCAGTGTTGTGACATTGAAATTAGTATGGCCACTTTCTGCAGGCATCGGGCCAAATCCGACTGTATGGACGCTACTATGATGATCAGTATGAGAAACTCACGAGCAGAAAACCACAGCTGGCACAGCATACATACCGGGCAGCATCCCGACTCGTCAACAACCCAGAACACACTCACCTCCCGAAGCCCAGCCTATGCCCATCGAACAACTTTTTTCAATTCTTCGAAATCATCGTAATTTTGAAGCGTCCTGGTCTCAGGTTCTGAATATACTCGAAGAGCATACAGGCCGTAGCTTATGGCAGTCTCTGGCGCAAGTCCCATTTGACGCCAATATTCTTCGCATGCACCAGTGGCTTGAGCTGCAGCTTGCGGACATCGCCGCTCCAACCGGGGTCTATCTTGGCCTCGACACCTTGAATATGGATCAAGGCCAAGGCAAGAACATTGATATTGGCTGGACGACTTGCGACACCCGCCTAAACCAGAGCGACTGGATTTATGGCCAGCTTACGCATGGGGAGTCTGTCTTTCTTGACGGGCTTTATCAACTCCACCAAATATACTCGCTTGCACAATGGCAATCTGTTTACCCCATCGCAGACTACATGCTGTTTCTAGGATACTCAGGCCTGATTGTCCTCGAAGCCATTGCGCAGGCTCAAAGCCCTTACTCACGGCTGTATACATGGGGCTTTCACGACGGCGACATGTTTCTGCTGGCCCGCAGCCATAGCGGGCAAACTGACATCATCTGCCAGTAGGTCCTGAAGCCCAACCTCAATATACTGCGCTAGATAACGCTCTGGAACCTTCTGGAAATCAGTACTTCAGCATCTGCGGTAACGCCGCCATGACTTTGCCCGAGCACTGATCCAGCATTTTGTCCAGCTCGGTCTTGACGCGGATGGCGTTATTGGCGGTCCAGGCCGCAAGCGGCAGGGGCGGCTCTGAGCTGCTGCTGCAGTTGACCTCAAAAGGCGGTTTGGCGAAATTCAGCCGGCCAGTGGTTTCGCGATACTTGTTGATATTCAGCTGCAGGACCAGGCTGAGCTTTTCGGTGTCGTTGCCCCCCAGCGTGTCGTAAACCAGACTGGCGTAGCCATCGGACACGTTGATCGGCTCTTTCCACGACATCTGGGACAGTGCGGGATCGGCCTTGATGACGGCGTTGATCTGCTGATCCAGGCGCTTCACAAAATCCTCGGGGACCGGATTCCTGACATTGGCCCGGTCTCCGGGGATGTCAATCGGGCTGCCTTTGAGATCATCCTTGCTGAAGGTTCTGGCGGCAAAGCCGCCCCCTATCACCGCCAGGGCAATGTTCAGAGCGACCTGCTTGCCGACCTCTTTCTGGGTCGAGGCGCGACTGACAACCGTCACTTCGGTCGGCTTTTCCTTGAGCTTGCTGCCGCCGGGAGACTCGGTCGAGTAAACAACCGGGATGCGGCCGGGCGGCGGCGGCGGTGCGGTCGCGCAGCCCGCCAGAAAAACGCTGGTGGCCATGAAAGCCAGAGTCAAAGAATGGGGGATACGCATGCCTGTCTCCTGATTAATGCACCAAAAAACGATTCTGATCACATCACCCAGTCCGCCACCCAGTACGCCAGCGCGGCGACCAGCGCAGAGGCCGGAATCGTCAGGATCCAGGCCCAGACGATGCGCCCGGCCACCCCCCAGCGCACGGCGCTGGCGCGCTGCGTCGAGCCCACGCCCACGATGGCGCCGGTGATGGTGTGCGTGGTCGAGACCGGAACGCCCAGGCCAGTGGCCATGAACAGAGTCAGCGCGCCGCCGGTTTCGGCGCAGAAGCCACCCACGGGCTTGAGCTTGGTGATCTTCTGCCCCATGGTTTTGACGATGCGCCAGCCGCCGAACATGGTGCCAAGGCCGATGGTGACGTAGCAGGTCAGCACCACCCAGCCGGGCAGGTGGTCGGGGTGCGCCTCCATCCAGTGCGGCATGCCGGGGACGTGGGCGCTGGTCGCGGCGATCAGCAGCAGCCAGATGATGCCGGCGGTTTTCTGCGCATCATTGCCGCCGTGGCCCAGGCTGTAGGCCCCGGCGGAGAGCAGCTGCAGGCGACGGAACCAGCGGTCGGCCTGCGAGGGCGAGCGCCGCCGCATGATCCAGGCCACCGCCACCATGATGAGCGAACCCAGCAGATAGCCCAGAAAAGGCGACACGAAAATAAACAGCACCACCTTCATGATGCCCGTCATCTGCAGCACGCCCGCGCCCGCCTTGGCCAGGCCCGCGCCCACCATGCCGCCGATCAGCGCGTGCGAGCTGCTGCTGGGAATGCCATACATCCAGGTGATGATGTTCCACGCGATGGCGCCGGTGAGCGCGCCAAAAATCACCTGCATGTCCACGATGCCCGGATCAACAATGCCCTTGCCGATGGTCGCCGCCACGCTGACGTGAAAGACAAAATAGGCCAGCAGGTTGAAGCAGGCCGCAAAAACAACGGCCTGCACGGGCTTGAGCACGCCGGTAGACACCACCGTGGCGATGGAGTTGGCGGCGTCGTGAAAGCCGTTCATGAAATCAAAAGCCAGCGCCAGCAGCACCAGCGCGATCACCAGCCCGAGGCTGACTTGGGTGACATCCATAGCAGTCGCGGTCCGGGTCAGGAGTTTTCGAGCACCACACCCTCGATCTGGTTGGCGATGTCCTCGCACCGGTCGGTGATGGTTTCCAGCAGTTCGTAAATGGCCTTGAGCTTGATCAGTTCGCGCACATCGGGCTGCTCGCGAAAAAGCTTGCTGATGGCCGAGCGCATGACGCGGTCGGCGTCCGACTCAAACTGGTCGATGGCCTCGCAGGTCTTGATCGCGGCCTGCGCGCTGTCGGGCTGCGACACATGCGCCAGCAGCGCGATGGCGTCGCGCACGCAGTTGCAGCACTTCAGGTTGAGATCGGCCAGGCGCTCGATTTCGGGCGTGATGGCGCGCACGTCATAGAGCGTCATGGTCTGCGCTGTGTCCTGCACCAGGTCGGCGACGTCGTCCATGGTGTTGATCAGCACATGGATCTGCTCGCGGTCGATGGGCGTGATGAAGGTCTTGTGCAGCAGGCGACTGACTTCGCGCGTGATGCGGTCGGCGGCGTGCTCGGCGTCATCGACCTCTTTACTGTGCTTTTCGCGCAGCGCCGCATCGTCGTAATGGCGGATCAGCCGCACAAAGGCCTCGGCGGCTTCGACCGTGTGGCGGGCGTGCTGGTTGAACAGCTCGAAAAAATTGTCCTCGCGGGGCAACAGCTTGGAAAAAAGCATGTTTGATGACCTTGATTGAACAGGAAATGGCGGCCGGGCAGCCAGCACGCACCGCGCCGTCAGGAAGAAGACGGCGCACTCCCGCATTATCCGGCCTGGCGCGTCCGTCAAAAGCAGCACGGCCCCTAAAATAGCGCGAAGCCTTCCTCAACGACAACCGCCATCAACCACCACCAAGGATCCCGACATGATCACTCCCGCGACTCTGACCGACGATGTGTTTGCCCATGCCTTCGAGACCCTGCTGCTGGAGCGCCACGATGCCGTCGCGCTAGTGCGCCTGAACCGGCCCAAGGCGCTCAACGCCCTGTCGCTGGAGCTGACCACCGAGCTGAGCCAGGCGCTGGACGCGCTGGAACGCCACCCGGACATCGCCGTCGTCGTGCTGACCGGCAGCGAGAAAGCCTTCGCTGCGGGCGCCGACATCAAATCCATCAAGGATTGCGGCTTTATGGACGTGTACGACAGTGACCTGATTTCGTCCACCTGGGAGCGCCTGACCACCTGCCGCAAGCCCAGCATCGCCGCCGTGGCCGGTTACGCCCTGGGCGGCGGCTGCGAGATCGCCATGATGTGCGATTTCATCCTGGCCGCCGACACGGCCAGATTCGGCCAGCCCGAAATCACCATCGGCACCCTGCCCGGCGCGGGCGGCACGCAGCGCCTGACGCGCTATGTGGGCAAATCCAAGGCCATGGAAATGGTGCTGACCGGCCGCATGATCGACGCGGTCGAGGCCGAGCGCATTGGCCTTGTGTCCCGCGTGATTCCCGCCGCCGAGCTGGAAGCCGAAGCGCTGGCCACGGCGAAGAAAATCGCCAGCTTCTCGCGTCCCATCGTGATGATGGCCAAAGAGGCCGTTCACCGCGCCTACGAGACCACGCTGGCCGAAGGCGTGCGCTTCGAACGCCGCCTCTTCCACGCCAGCTTCGCCACGCAGGACCAGAAAGAAGGCATGGCCGCTTTTGCCGAAAAGCGCCCGCCGCAGTTCAAGAACCGCTGAGCGACCAACCGCCCGGCAACCGTCCACGGACAAAAAAAGAGGCCCCGAGGGGCCTCTTTGTCATGGCAACTGAAGCAAATCAGCTGCGCACTTTGTCCACCACCGAACCCACAGCCGATTTCAGCGAAGCAAACATGCTCTGGGTCTTGTCCTTGACGCCTTCCCAGACGTCGTCGGCAGCGTCAGCCAGCTTGTCCAGCTCGGAGCGGCCTTCGGACAGCTTGCCTTCCATGGCGTCGATCTGCTCCTGGATGGCGGCCTTGGCGTCTTCGCCCAGATCGGCGCTGCGTTCCTTGAGCTTCTCGATGTCGCCCGCCCACTCGTCGAGCTTGGCCTGCAGCTTGGCCTTGTATTCTTCCTTGTCCTCGACCATGTCTTTGGCCTTGTCGCCCACCGCTTCGGCGGCGTCCTTGGCCTTGTCCACAGCGCCAGCCGCCGCGTCTTTCACGTCCTCGGCCAGGCTGGCCAGCGAGGTTTTGGCCTCTTCCAGCTTGCCAGACAGCGATTCCACATGGTCCTTGAGCGCCAGCTGACCGTCGGCGCTGAGTTCGCTGCTGACGGCTTTGAGCTTGTCCAGATCAGCGGTCCAGCCGTCAATCTTCGCCTGGAGTTTCTGTTTGTGCAGGGTCACGCTGTCGTCCATGTGAGGTCTCCTTGTGGGGGTGGGTGTGGGGTAAAAAGAGGGAAAAACTGCAATGACAGAACGTCACTGAGTAGATTTATCATAGTCACAATCCCAATCCCGTGCCCCTGAAGTGAGTAAAAAGTCCGCCGCGCAGCACCCGGGCGCTGCGCGGCGGACCATCACACCGGGCGGATCAGGCGCTCTCGAACTGCGCCGGGCGCCACTTGAGCAGCACCTTTTCCAGCCGCGTCAGCAAAAACTCGGCGGCCAGCGCCACCACGGCCAGAACGATCATGGCACCGAACACGCCGCTGGCGTTGAAAGCGCCCTGCGCGGTCGAAATCAGCAGGCCGATGCCTTCGCGGGCGCCCAGGAATTCGCCCACCACGGCGCCCACCAGCGCAAAACCGAAGCTGACGTGCAGGCTGGCCAGAATCCAGCTCAGGGCCGAAGGGACAACCACGCTGAAAGTGACCTGGCGGGGCGAGGCGCCCAGAATCTGCGCGTTAGCGATCATGAAGCGGTCGGCTTCGCGCACCCCCTGGAAGGCGTTGCCAAAGACCACAAAGAACACCATCACCACCGCCAGCGCCACCTTGGACGCCATGCCCAGGCCCAGCGCGATCACGAAGACCGAGCCCAGCACCACGCGCGGGATCGAGTTGGCGATCTTGATGTACAGGCTGAACACGTCCGACAGAAAGCGGTTGCGCCCCAGCAGGATGCCGCAGATGACGCCGCCAATGGCGCCGATCAGAAAGCCCAGAACGGTTTCCTCCAGAGTCACCAGCACCTGCTGCCACAAGGGGCCCTGCGAGGTACCGTCGCGCATCCAGACCCAGATCTGGTTGGCGATCTGGCTGGGCATGGAGTAGAAAAACGGGTCTATCCATTTCAGCCGTGCGGCCACTTCCCAGCCGCCCAGAATGCCGACCAGAACGGCGATGCGCCAGAAAATGACCAGCTGCTGGCGGCGTCTGACACGGCGCATGGATTCGGCGTTGGCCTCGTCCTGCGCGGTCTGCAGGGCAGCGGCCTGCATGGGGGAGAGTTTCAGTGCTGTGCTCATGGTGACCTCAGATGTGGACTTCTTCTTTCAGTTCTTCCCAGATCTGCCGGGAATACTCGATGAAACGCGGCTCGTAGCGCACCTGCGACATGATGCGCGGCCGGGGCAGATCGATCTCGTACACCGCGCGCACCGTGGCCGGGCGCGCGCTCAGCACCAGCACCTTGTCGGCCAGCGCAACGGCCTCTTCCAGATCGTGGGTGACGAACACCACCGAACCGCCGCTGGCCGACCACAGCTGCAGCAGCTCGTCCTGCATCAGCGTGCGGGTCTGCATGTCCAGCGCGCTGAAGGGCTCGTCCATCAGCAGGATTTCGGGCTGGTTGATGAAGGTCTGCGCCAGCGCCACGCGCTTGCGCATGCCGCCGGAAAGCTGGTGCGGGTAGTGCTTCTCGAAGCCCGCCAGGCCCACGCGGCGCAGCCAGTCGCGCGCCTTCTCGTGCGCCTGGGCCTTGGGCATGCCCCGGAACATCGGCCCGGCGGCCGCGTTGTCCAGCACATTGCGCCAGGGAAAAACGGCGTCGTTCTGGAAGACAAAGCCGATGCGCGGATCAATCTCGGTCACCGGCTGGCCCATGATGCGCACCTGCCCCACGGTCGGCTTGAGCAGCCCCGTGATCAGGCTGAGCGTGGTTGATTTGCCGCAGCCGGTCGGGCCGACCACCGCAACGAACTCGCCGCGGTTGACGGTCATGGAAAAGTCCTGCAGCGCAATCGTGGCGCGCCCGTCGGGCGACAGGAAGCGGCAGGTGACGTGATCCAGCTCGATGGCTGGCGTGGGAGTGGGTGTCATAAACAGCTCCGGGTTTGCGGGCCGCAAGGGCCTCAGTGACTTTCAGGCCGGCTTTTCAGCGCGGCCTGGACATAAGCGGTGGTGTACGTGCGGGACAGATCAATGTGGGCCGCCTTGACCTGCGGCTTGAACGCCGACAGCACCTGGAGCACAGTCGCCGGGCCATCCGCCGGCATCAGCCCATTGGCCGAAAACGTGCCCAGCGACGCCTTGAGCGCCTCGACATAGCGGGCCTTGTCGCCGCCGTAGTAATCGGCGGGCATGCGGTCAGCGATCTGTTCGGCGCTGTGCGTGTGGATGAACTGCAGCGTGCGCACGAAGGCACGCGTCAGCTTCTGGACCTCGCTGCCGTGGGTTTTGATCCAGTCGGCCGACAGGTACAGACTGGCGGCCGGGTAAGCACCGCCCAGCGCCTGACGTGCCCCCGATTCGGTGCGCATGTCCACCAGAACCCGGGCCTGGCCGGTACGGACCATTTCGGTCGCGGTTGGGTCTATCGTCATCCCGGCAGCGATACGCCCCTGCTGCATGGCGGCGATGAAGGTCTGGCCACCACCGACAGGCAGCACCGAGAAATCGCCCGGCTTCAGGCCGGCCTTGATCGCGGTGTACTGCGTCAGAAAATCGGACGATGATCCCAGGCCCGTCACACCCAGCGTCTGGCCTTTGAGCGCCGCTGCACGGGTGATGTCAGGTGACTTCTGGCTGACCAGCAGCACCGTGCCCGGCGCACTGCCCAGCTGGACCACCGACTGCAGCGCTTTGCCCTTGGCCTGCAGATCCACGCAGTGGTCGTAAAAGCCGACCACGCCCTGAACCGAGCCAGCCAGCAGCTCGTTTTCGGCACTGGAGCCCGAAGGCTGGGACAGCAGCGTCACATCCAGCCCTTCCTCGCGGAAGTAGCCCAGCTGCTGGGTCAGCATGGCGGGCAGATAGATGATGTAGTTGATGCCGCCCACCATGAGCGTGATTTTTTCTGCCGCATGCACAGGCGCTGCGGTCAGGGCCGCCAACGCTGTCAGCGCGACCGTCAGCCGCTTCAGCCTCCTGGACGGGGTGTGGCGTGTCGGCATGGCCGTATCTCCCGCGCTCATTTCACCGTCTTCAGCGCTTCATCCACAAACGCCGTCGTGTAGGTTTTGGCCAGATCAATGTGCGCCGATTTCATCTGGGGCTTGAACTCGGACAGCACCTTGAGCACGGTTTCCGGGCCCGTGGCGGGCATGCGGCCGTCCGCGGTGAACATGGGCATCGAGGCCTTGATGGCGCTGATGTACAGGTTCTTGTCGCTGCCGTAGTAGTCGGCGGGCATTTTGCTGGCGATGTCTTCGGCGCTGTGCGTGCTGATGTACTTCATGGTGCGCACGAAGGCACGGGCGATTTTCTGCACCTCGTCCTTGTGCGCGGCCACCCAGTCAGCGGGCATGTACAGGCTGGCCGCCGGGTAGAGGCCACCCACGGCGGCTCGGGAGCCCGCTTCGGTGCGCATGTCAAACAGCACCTTGGCCTGGCCAGTGGACAGCATCTGCGCCACGGTCGGGTCGGTGGTCATGCCCGCGTTGATGCGGCCCTGCTGCATGGCGGCGATGAAGGTGTTGCCCGCGCCCACCGGCAGCAGCGAGTAGTCGCCCTGCTTCAGGCCCGCGCGCACGGCCATGGCCTGCGTCAGGAAATCGGTGGACGAGCCCAGACCCGTCACACCCAGCGATTTGCCCTTGAAGTCAGCCGCCGATTTGAGCGTGGCCGCGTCTTTGGCCGAAACCAGCTCGACCTCGCCGGGCACTTTGGCGAACTGCACCACCGACATCGCCTGCTTGCCCTTGGCCTGCAGATCGATGCAGTGGTCATAAAAGCCGACCACACCCTGCACGGCCCCGGCCAGCATCTCGTTCTCGGCGTTGACGCCTGCGGGCTCGGACAGCAGCTTGACGTCCACGCCCTCCTGCCTGAAGTAGCCCAGCTGCTCGGTCAGTTTGGCGGGCAGGTAGATGATCTTGTTGATGCCACCCACCATCAGGGTGACGGGTTCAGCGGCGCGGGCCGGTGCAGCGGCCAGGGTCACGGCGGCGGCCAGAGCCAGCGGCGCCAGTTTCAGGGAAGCGGTCAGGGGACGGAACATGGTATGCCTCGCAGTCAGAATCAAAGGGGATCGGTCAGGATCAAAGTGAAAACGATGATGCGTCGGCGCAGCCTTCATCCAGCTTTCAGCCAGGACGCTGATTTTTAGGGGTTTGCCCGAATCGCGGCGCAGGCGGCTGTGGCATGCTCGCTCCATGAACATCCTGCTGGTGGAAGACAACGCCGAGCTGGCCCTGTGGCTGGGTCGCTCGCTGCACGAGGCGCGCTTCACCGTCACCCACGCGGCCGACGGAGAGACCGCGCTGGCCCACCTGGCGCAGCAGCCTTTCGATCTGCTGCTGCTGGATCTCAACCTGCCCGACATGAACGGCCGCGCCGTGCTGCGCCGCCTGCGCCGCAGCGGCAATGGCCTGCCAGTGCTGGTGCTGACGGCCAGCGCCTCGCTGGACATCAAAGTCGACAGCCTGGACATGGGCGCCGACGACTACCTGGTCAAACCCTTCGAAATGCGCGAACTGGTTGCCCGCATCAAGGTGCTGATCCGCCGTCACAGCGGCGCCAGCCAGTCGGCGCTGGAGTGCGGCGATCTGCACTACGACCTGGACACGCGCACCTTCACGCTGGCCGGTGCGACGCTGGCGCTGCCGCCGCGCGAACACAGCCTGCTCGAAGCGCTGATGCTGCGCCAGGGCAAAACCACCCGCAAGGACAAACTGGCGCAGACCGTGTTCGGCCCGCACGACGAGGCGGGCGAAGACGCCATCGAGCTTTACATCCACCGCCTGCGCCGCCGCCTGGACACCGCTCGCGTGCGCATCCTGACCCTGCGTGGCCTGGGCTATCTGCTGCAGGACAGCGACGCCGCAGGCGCGGCGCTCTGAGCCCGGTCATGGCCGGCAACAGCCTGCGCTGGCGACTGGCGCTGTGGGTGCTGGGTCCCATGCTGGTCGTCATCGCCGTGAGTGTCTCGATGGCGCGCCAGCGCGCGGTGGATGTCTCGCGCACCATGCAGGACCACCAGCTGCTGGCCACGGCCCAGCTCATGGCCAGTCAGGTCGATGTGCACGAAGGTCAACTCGTGGCCAGCACACCCCCCGAAGCGCTGGAGAGCCTGCGCACCGCGCAGCATGACCGCGTCTACTTTCAGGTGATTTCGGGCCGGGGCGATCTGCTGGCGGGCTGGCCCGATCTGCACCCCATCGCCGGGGTGGACAGCCAGGGCCTGCGCTTTGACGACAGCACCTTTCGCGACCAGACCGTGCGGCGCGTCACCCTGGTGCGCAGCTTCTACACCGGCGACCAGGCGCAGCCGGTTTACGTCACCGTCGCACAGACGCGCGAGGGCGCCCGCGCCCTGCGTGACAGCCTGTGGGAGCCCACGCTGCTGGCGCAGGCCGGGCTGCTGGCTCTGGCGCTGGCCTGCATGCTGCTCGGCCTGAACCGGGCACTGCGCCCGCTGGTGCGCCTGCGCGATGCGCTGCACCAGCGCGCGCCGGACGATCTCTCCCCGCTGCGCACCAGCGAACTGCCGCAGGAAATCCGCCCCGTTGTCGAGACCCTGAACGATTACAGCGCCCGCCTGACCCGGCATGTGGACCAGCACCGGCGCTTCATTGCCGACGCGGCGCACCAGCTGCGCACGCCCGTGGCGCTGCTGGCCACCCAGCTCGATTACGCCCGCGATCACGCCGGTCCGGCCGTTCCAGCTGCCGCGCGCGAGGCACTGCAGTCGTCGCGCACCGGCGTGCGCCAGCTCGGGCAGCTGGTCAACCAGCTGCTGGATCTGTCGCAGGCCGAAGCCCAGCGCGGCAGCACACCACCCAGCACGGCGGTCGATCTGCTGGCGCTGGCGCAGCAGGTGCTGCTGGAGCTGGCACCGCTGGCCGCCGCACGCGGCATGGATCTGGGTCTGGACGAGGCCAGCCCGGCGCTCACGGTCAAAGCCTGGCCTGCGCTGGCGCACGCCCTGCTCTTCAATCTGGCCGACAACGCGCTGCGCCACACGCCGCCCGGAGGCCAGGTCACCGTCAGCACGGGCCAGGACAGCACGGGCGCCTTTGTTCAGGTGGACGACAGCGGGCCCGGCATCGCACCCGAACTGCGCGAACGCGTCTTCGACCGCTTCTTTCGTGCGCCAGGCGCCCATGTCACCGGCAGCGGCCTGGGGCTGGCCATCGTGCGCGAAGCCGCGCAGGCCTGCCGCGCACGGGTCGTGCTGGGCCAGCCGCCCGGCGGCACGGGCCTGCGCGTGCAAGTCATCTGGCCCGAAGCTGCGGGCCCGGGCCCAACGTAAAAAAAGCCCCGGTCCTTGCGAACCGGGGCTTTGAGTCAGACGTCAGGCGATCAGTGGCCCGACGCGCCCGAGGCACCAATGCCCAGTTCCGAGCGGATCTGCTGTGCCGGGAAAGCGGCGCGCTCGGCGGCGGCCTGCTTGCTGCGGTCCATCAGCGAGAACACCCAGATGCCGACGAAGGCGATGGTCATCGAGAACAGAGCAGGCGAGGTGTAGGGGAACCAGGCCGAGCCCTTGGGGTTGCCCAGCGTGGCTTCCCACACCGAGGGCGATACCACCGTCAAGGCCACCGACGAGATCAGGCCCAGGAAGCCACCGATCACGGCGCCCTTGGTCGTGCAGTCTTTCCACAGCACGCTCATGAACAGCACCGGGAAGTTGGCCGAAGCCGCGATCGCGAAGGCCAGCGACACCATGAAGGCGATGTTCTGCTTCTCGAAGGCGATGCCCAGCACCACAGCCACAATGCCCAGGGCAATGGTGGTCATGCGCGACACCCGCAGCTCGGAGGCGCTGTCGGCATTGCCCTTCTTGAACACCGTGGCGTACAGGTCATGCGACACCGCCGATGCGCCCGACAGCGTCAGGCCAGCCACCACAGCCAGGATGGTCGCGAAAGCCACCGCCGAGATGAAGCCCAGGAAGACGTTGCCGCCCACCGCATGCGCCAGATGCACCGCCGCCATGTTATTGCCGCCCTGCAGACCGCCCTTGACCGTATCCAGGAAATCGGGGTTGGTCAGCACGAAGGTGATGGCACCGAAACCGATGATGAAGGTCAGGATGTAGAAGTAACCGATCCACACCGTGGCCCAGCCCACCGACTTGCGGGCTTCCTTGGCATCCGGCACCGTGAAGAAGCGCATCAGGATGTGGGGCAGACCGGCCGTGCCGAACATCAGCGCCATGCCGAAGCTGATGGCGGAGATGGGGTCTTTCACGAAGGTCCCCGGGCCCATGATGGAATCCCCGGCCTTGGCCGCCGCTGTCGCAAGGTCTATGCCTTTTTCGGTGGCGTCAGCGATGACCTTGGGGTCTTTGCCGGCCAGCATGGTCTTGATTTCGACCGCCTTGGCGAACATCGCTTCGGGGCTGAAACCAAACTGCAGCAGCACCATGAAGGCCATGAACGAAGCCCCCGCCAGCAGCAGGCCGGCCTTGATGATCTGCACCCAGGTCGTGGCCGTCATGCCGCCGAACAGCACGTAAACCATCATCAGGGCGCCCACCACCACCACGGCGATCCAGTAGTCTAGGCCGAACAGCAGCTTGATCAGCTGGCCCGCACCCACCATCTGCGCGATCAGGTAGAAGGCCACCACCACCAGCGTGCCCGAGGCCGCAAAGGCGCGGATCGGGGCCTGCTGGAAACGGTAACCGGCCACATCAGCAAAGGTGAACTTGCCCAGGTTGCGCAGGCGCTCGGCCATCAGGAAAGTGATGACGGGCCAGCCGACCAGAAAGCCGATCGAGTAGATCAGGCCGTCGTAGCCGTTGGCCATCACGGCCGCCGAAATGCCCAGGAAAGAAGCCGCCGACATGTAGTCGCCCGCAATCGCCAGGCCGTTCTGGAAGCCGGTGATGCCGCCGCCAGCGGTGTAGAAGTCCGACGCCGATTTGGTTTTGGCCGCCGCCCACTTGGTGATGAACAGCGTGCCCACCACGAACAGGGCAAACATGACGATGGCGGTCCAGTTGGTGGCCTGTTTCTGGGCCTGGCCCAGGTCAGCGCCTGCCGCCAGCGCTCCGCCAGCGGCCAGCAGGGCCAAAGCGCCTGCCAGGAGTTGAGTACTGCGTTTCATTGGCCCGCCTCTTTGATGACCTGTTTTTTCAGGGTGTCGAATTCGCCATTGGCGCGACGGATGTAGATGATCGTGATGATCACCGTGAAGGCGATCACGCCCAGCCCCACCGGGATACCCACCGACGAAACGCCGGCGCCCAGTTTTTTGGCCAGCATTGATTTATCAAAGGCAATAAGCCCAATAAAGCCGTAATACACCACCATCATGGCGATGGTCATGGCCCAGCTGTAGGCGTTGCGCTTCGAGACCAGTTCCTGGTATTTAGGATTGGCCCGGATGCGGTCGCCGAGTTCGTCTTTCATCGATGACTCCCCGAAAAAAACCAGCGGCACCTTACCGCTGTGTCGGGAGCAAGGTTAGTGAGCGGGTCTTGCTGGTCTCTGACAGCGCGGGGGGGGGTTTGCCCTGGCAAAGCCCACGCACTTTGGCGGGTGATAAACTGGATCAAAGGGACAACGCCCTGCGGGGCCAGCGGACAAAAGCCTGTGAACATCATCATTCTGGACGACTTCCAGGACGCCGTGCGCAAGCTGGATTGCATCCAGAAACTCGACGGCCTGCCTTACAAAATCTTCACCAACAACGTCAAGGGCACGGGGCAGCTGGCCGTGCGGCTGCGCGACGCCGAGATTCTGGTGCCCATCCGCGAGCGCACGCATTTCAATGCGGCGCTGCTGTCCAAGCTGCCGCGCCTGCGCATGATCGCGCAGACGGGGCGCGTCTCCGGCCACATCGATCTGGAGGCCTGCACCCGCCAGGGCATCGTCGTCACCGAGGGGCCGGGCTCGCCGCGCGCCCCGGCCGAGCTCACCTGGGGACTGATCCTGTCGGCCATGCGGCGCATTCCGCAGTACGTGGGCAACCTCAAGCACGGCGCCTGGCAGCAGTCGGGGCTGCGCTCAGCGTCCATGCCGGCCAATTTCAGCCTGGGCACCAACCTGCACGGCAAGCTGCTGGGCATCTGGGGCTACGGCAAGATCGGCCAGATCGTCGCGGGCTATGGTCGCGCGTTTGGCATGCAGGTGAAAATCTGGTCCAGCAGCGAATCGCTGGAGCGCGCCCGCGCGGACGGCTACGACACCTTCGCCTCGCGCGCCGAACTCTTTGAGGCCAGCGACGTGCTTAGCGTCCACCTGCGCCTGTCCGACACCACACGCCACCTGGTGACCGCCGACGATCTGGCGCTGATGAAGCCCACGGCGCTCTTCGTCAACACCTCGCGCGCCGAACTGGTCGCCGAAAACGCCCTGGTCGGCGCCCTGAACCGGGGGCGGCCGGGCATGGCGGCGGTGGATGTCTTCGAATCCGAACCCATCCTGCAGGGCCACCCGCTCATGCGCCTGGAAAACGCCATCTGCTCGCCGCACATCGGCTATGTCGAGCTGGACAACTACAACAGCTATTTCAGCCACGCTTTCGACAACATCCTGAACTTCCTCAAAGGCCAGCCCACGGGCGTCGTTAACCCCGATGCCCTCAAAGTCAAGCACTGATTCCGTGGACGGCCTCGACGACGCCCAGCTGCAGCGCTACGCGCGCCACATCCTGCTCGATGAGGTCGGCGTCGAAGGCCAGGAGCGCCTGGCCGCCAGCCACGTGCTCATCGTCGGTGCGGGGGGGTTGGGCTCGCCGGTGGCGCTTTATCTGGCCGCCAGTGGCGTGGGCCACATCAGCCTGGCGGATGACGACACCGTCGATCTGACCAACCTGCAGCGCCAGATCCTGCACACCGAGGCCAGCGTGGGCCAGGCCAAGGTTGAATCGGCGGTGCAGACGCTGGCGGCGCTCAACCCGCATGTGCGTGTGCGCCCGCTGGCGCAGCGTGTGGATGCGGCGGCGCTGGATGCGCTGCTGACGCCTGAGGCCCGTGCAGACGGCCCGGACGCCTGGCCGCCCATCACCCTGCTGATCGACGCCAGCGACAACATGGCGACCCGCCAGGCGCTCAATGCCGCTGCCGTGCGCCACGGCGTGGCGCTGGTGGCCGGCGCCGCGCTGGGGCTGGACGGGCAGATGTTCATCCGTGACCCGGCCCAGTCTGGCGCCCCCTGCTATGCCTGCGTCTTCCCGCCCGGACAGGCCTATATCGAACAGCGCTGCGCCACCTATGGCGTGCTGGCGCCGCTGGTGGGCTGGGTGGGCAGCCTGCAGGCGCTGGCCGCGCTGCAGATTCTTCTGGGCTGGCCCTGCCCGGCCGCCGGGGCGCTGCACCTGTTTGACGCGCGCAGCCTGTCGCACCAGCGCATGGACGTGCCCGCCGACCCGCACTGCCCGGTGTGCGGTGGCCGCTCCTTGCCGTGACAGCGCTTTCAGAAGACCCCTGCAGCGACACCGTCCTGGCGCTGATTCTGGCGGGCGGCCAGGGGCGGCGCATGGGCGGCGTGGACAAGGGCCTGCAGCCCTGGAAGGGTCGGGCGCTGGTCGATGCCGTGCTGGATGGCGTCGGGGCGCAGACGCGGCCCGTGCAGGCGCTGGCCATTTCGGCCAATCGAAACGAAGGGGATTACGCCCGCCGCTGCACCACCATCCTGCCCGACCTGCGCCCCGGCTGGCCCGGCCCGCTGGCGGGCGTCGAGGCCGGGCTGCATCACCTGGGCCAGATCACTTCGCCGGGCACGACTGAATCCCGCGCCTGGCTGTGGACCCTGCCCTGCGACGTGCCGCAGTTCCCGCCCGGCCTGCTGGCGGCGCTGCTGGCCCCCCCTGGCGCAGACGCCACCCAGCCGCGCTGGGTGCGCCACCAGGGTCGCGATCACCCCGCCTGCGCGCTGTGGCCGCTGGGCTGTGCCCAAGCTGTACGTGAGGCGCTGGAAGGCGGCCGCGGCGGCGTGGTGCGGCTGCTGCACGCCCTGGGCGGCGTGGCTGTGAATATGGCAGACGGCAGCGCGACCGATTTCGTCAACTGCAACACGCCGGGGGATCTGGAAAATTCAGGCCAAAGGGGTTGACCCTGTCAGTGGATCAGCAGGTCAGGGCAGCAGGGCTCAATGCCCCCCACCCTCCGCAATCCGCAGCAGCCGCTGCACGCGCCCCGGCGTGCGGCGCAGGTTGCTGTGGTGCCAGTAGCCCAGCGCGGCCATCACCAGGGTCACGGTGGCGCCCAGCAGCACGATGATGGTGTAGGCCGACACGCCCGCGCGCTCCAGCAGCGCATAAAGGCCGCCCAGCATCAGGATGCACGCCTGTTCGTTGAAGTTCTGCACCGCAATCGAGCGCCCGGCGCCCATCAGGTTGTGGCCCCGGTGCTGCAGCAGCGCGTTCATGGGCACAACCATAAAACCGCCGATCGCGCCCATGATGAGCAGGAAGGGGATGGCCATCCAGACGCTGTCGATGAACACCATGCCCATCAGGAAAATGCCCATGGCCGCGCCCAGCGGGATCACCTTGGGCGCCGCGGGCAGGCGCACGAGCATGGACGCCGCCACCGCGCCCACGGCGGTGCCAATGGCGACCACGCCGACCAGGCTGGACGCCTGCGTCGTGGTGTAGCCCAGTGCCACGGCGGCCCAGGCGAACACAATCACGCGCAGATTGCCCGACACGCCCCAGAACAGCGTGGTCGTGCCCAGCGTGATCTGGCCCAGCTTGTCGCGCCACAGCCAGGCGTTGCAGCGCATGAAATCGGTGATCAGCACCCAGACCGAGCCACGCAGCGGAATCATGGGCACCTCGGTGCGCGGAATCCCCAGGTTGAAGCCGGCCGCAATCACATACAGCACGCCCATGACCACGATGGACGCCTGCACCGGCAGCGCAAAATCGACGCCGATCCGGACAAAGGCCTGATCCAGCGGGTGCATCACCGCCGGGCTGATCATCTGTCCGCCCAGCAGCACGCCCAGCACGATGCTGGCAATGGTCAGGCCCTCGATCCAGCCATTGGCGCGCACCAGCTGCGAGGGCGGCAGCAGCTCGGTCAGGATGCCGTATTTGGCCGGGGAATAGGCCGCCGCCCCCAGGCCCACCACCGCGTAAGACAGCAGCGGGTGATGGCCGCCCAGCATCATCAGGCAGCCCAGCACCTTGATGCTGTTGGCGATGAACATGACGCGGCCCTTGGGCATGGCGTCAGCAAAGGCCCCGACCACCGGCGCCAGCAGCACATAAAACAGGGCAAACATGGGCACCAGCGCGGGCACATGCCAGGACGGCGCATGCGACTGCCGCAGCAGCGCGATGGCCACCAGGAGCAGCGCGTTATCAGCCAGGGAGCTGAAAAACTGCGCCGTCATGATGGTGTAAAAGCCTTTTTTCATCGCCGGGGCGCCGATCTGTTCCAGACATCAAAACCGCAAGGATACGGCACAAAAGAGCACAAACCGCCCATCTTCAGGCCCCCGGCGCGTCAGAACCGCCCGGCGTGCGCGTCGTGCTGCGGTAGGGCAGCTCCAGCCGGTAGGCCAGGGCGATGAACAGGCTCTGCGCCAGGCCCATGGTGCTGGTCAGGGCGCGAAAGCCCAGCGTGACGTTGTCCTGCACGGCCAGCACCACCTCGGCGCGGCGCGCCAGCGGGCACATGCGGCTATCGGTCAGGGCGATGACGCGGGCGCCCCGCTCCACCGCTTGGTCGACCACAGCCAGCGTCTCTTCGGCGTAAGGGGCAAAAGACACCGCGACCAGCACGTCGCCCGTGCGCACCGAGCGCACCTGGCCCTCGTGCATACTGCCCAGCGCCGAAAAAAGCCCCACGCGCTTGTCGGTGTGCTGCAGCGCGTAATCCAGGTAGACCGCCACCGGAAACGAGCGGCGCGAGGCCACGATCCACAGCGCATCGCTGTCCGCCAGCAGATCGACCGCCTGCGCAAACGCCGCTTCGTCCAGCTGCTGCTGCAGCGCCTGCATGCCCGCCACGCTGCCGCCCAGAAATTCGCGGGCGATGTCGGGGGCGGACAGGCGCGTGCTGCCTTCGTCGATCAGGCCCCGGATGCGCGCCTGGTAGCTGCGCGACGGCGCAATCTGCTGCGTCAGCCCGGCGCGCAGCACGGCCTGCATCGCCGAAAAACCGGAAAAGCCAAAGTGCTTGGCAAAACGAACCACCGCCGAGGGCTGGACCTCGCACTGCTGGGCCACCGTCTGGATGCCGTCCAGGCCGACGTGGTCGCGGTGCTGCTCGATGTAGCGGGCGATGACCTTGAGCTGGCGGCTCAGGCCGTCGTAATCCTGCGCGATGCGCTGGACCAGCTCATCCACGCTGGCGGGCGGCGCAGGGCTATCAAGGAGGGGGCTGTCACTCATGGCCCCTATTGTGCGCCAGCCGCCGGGCCAGCGGGACCGCAGGGGCACAGGCGCTGTGGTCCAATACGGGCCCTTCCCTCACTGTTTTCGGATTCAAGTTTCAGCCATGTTCGCCCTGCCTTTTTCGCTGGCCCGCAAAGCCCTCTTTGCGATGGATGCCGAGCGCGCCCATGACCTGGCGCTGGATACGCTGGCGCGCCTGCAGCACACGCCGCTGCGCTGCACCTTTGCGCGCGAACGCGTCAGCGATCCGGTCGAGATCGCCGGGCTGCGCCTGCCCAACCGCGTGGGCCTGGCCGCCGGGCTGGACAAGAACGGCCGCTGCATCGACGCCTTCGCCGCCATGGGCTTTGGCTTTGTCGAAGTCGGCACGGTGACGCCGCTGGCGCAGCCGGGCAACGCCAGACCGCGCATTTTCCGGCTGGAAGGCGCACAGGCCATCATCAACCGCATGGGCTTCAACAATGCCGGTCTGCAGGCCTTCGTGCGCAACGTGGCAACCAGCCGCGAGCTGCGCAGCGGCGGCGGCCGTGCCGTGGTGGGCCTGAACATTGGCAAGAACGCCGCCACGCCCATCGAGAACGCCGCGAGCGACTATCTGGCCGGGCTGCGCGGCGTGTACGCGCTGGCCGATTACGTCACGGTGAACATCTCCAGCCCCAACACGCAGAACCTGCGCAGCCTGCAGGAAGGCCAGGCGCTGGCTGACCTGCTGGGCCAGCTCATGGCCGAGCGCGACCGCCTGGCGCTGGAGCACGGCGCGCGCAAACCGCTGTTTGTCAAGATTGCGCCCGACCTGGACGACGCGGCCGTCGATGTGCTGGCCGAGACCGTCCGCGCCAGCGGCGTGGACGGCATCATCGCCACCAACACCACGCTGGCGCGCGATGCGGTCAGCCACCTGCCGCACGGCAACGAGGCCGGCGGCCTGTCCGGCCCGCCCGTGCGCGCCGCCAGCCTGCGCGTGCTGGCCCGCCTGCGCCAGCGTCTGCCCGGACTGCCGCTGATCGGCGTGGGCGGCATCAGCAGCGCGCAGGACGCCGTCGACAAGCTGCACGCGGGCGCCAGCGCCGTGCAGATTTACACCGGCCTGATCTACAAAGGGCCGGATCTGGTCGGCGAATGCGCCCGCGCGCTGCGCGATGCGGCTGCCCCCAAAACCAAAGTGGGCCGATAGACCACACCCGGCAGGCCTTCAGGGGACTTCTGGCCTGTTTTGCGCAGGTTTTGCGCGGAAATCTGGCCCCAGGCGACCGTTTTTGAGACAATCCCGCTTCTTTTGTTCACCATGAAATTCCGCCCGCGGGGCCACCGGGCGGAAGGGTTGACTGGCACTTTTGATCCCAAGGGGCATCATGTCGGACCTCAGCACCACGCTGCAAGCTCTGGAGCGCACGCGCTCTCAGTTACCAGTATCCAGCTACTTTGACGCGGCGCTGTTCGAGCGCGAAAAGGCGCTGCTCTTCGATTCCGGCCCGCGCTACGTGGGCCACGCGCTGCAGGTGCCCCAGCCGGGGCGCTACCAGACGCTGGCCCACGAGGGCGAGGGCCGCGCCCTGATCCACACGCCAGACGGGATCGAGCTGGTCTCCAACGTCTGCCGTCACCGCCAGGCGGTGATGCTCAAGGGCGCGGGCGATCTGGGCAGTGGCCCATCTGAGCCGCGCATCGTCTGCCCGCTGCACCGCTGGACGTATTCCGCCCAGGGGCAGCTGCTGGCCGCGCCGCACTTCGACACCCAACCCTGCCTGAACCTGCAGCGTTACCCGCTGGATAACATCGGCGGCCTGCTGTTCGAGCGCAATGGCTGCGATGTGCGCGGCGACCTGGGGCCGCTGCTGCAGCACCCGGCCTTCTCGTTCGACGGCTATGTGCTGGACCGCGTCGAGCAGCACCGCTGCCCGTACAACTGGAAGACCTTCATCGAGGTGTACCTCGAGGATTACCACGTCGGCCCCTTCCACCCGGGGCTGGGCCATTTCGTCACCTGCGACGATCTGGCCTGGCAGCTCCTTCCCAACGCCAGTCTTCAGACCGTGGGCCTGCACAGATCGCTGGTTCAGCCGGGCAGCGCGGTTTACACGCGCTGGCACGACCAGGTGCTGGCGGCGCAATCAGCCGGCCTGCCGCTGCTGGGCCCGCAGCCCGCGCCCGGCCTGCCGGACATTGGCGCGGTCTGGCTGACCTATTACCCGCACATCATGCTGGAGTGGTATCCGGGCACGCTGGTGGTTTCGACCCTGCACCCGATCGGCCCGCGCGAAACGCTCAACACCGTGGCCTTCTTCTACCCGGAAGAAATTGCCGCCTTCGAGCGCGAATTTGTCGAAGCGCAGCAGGCCGCTTACATGGAAACCTGCATCGAGGACGACGAAATCGCCGAGCGCATGGACGCCGGGCGGCAGGCGCTCTTCGAGCGGGGCGACGACGAGGCCGGGCCTTACCAGCAGCCCATGGAGCGCGGCATGGAACACTTTCACCAGTGGTATCGCCGCCGCCTGTGGCCGCAGCAGCACAGCGCATGAGGCGTTTGTGGCCCGGCAGCGGCTGGCCTGCGCCGCTGCTGATGCTGATCTCGACGCTGTCCTTCGCCACCATGGCGCTGTGCGTCAAATGGGCGTCCACGCGCTATGACTACGGCGTCGCCGAAGTCATCACGGCGCGCGGCCTGGTCGGCGTGATCATCCTGGGCGCGCAGGCGCTGTGGCGCGGCCAGAGCCTGCGCACGCCCGTGCCCGTCATGCACGCCTGGCGGGCGATTTTTGGTGTGAGTTCGCTGGCGCTGTGGTTTTACGCGATCAGCCAGCTGCCGCTGGCCACGGCGGTGACGATGAACTACATGTCGTCGATCTGGCTGGCGATTTTCCTGGCCGCAGGCGGGCTGATTTCGGGCGCACGCGTTGATGCGCGGCTGATCGCTGTGGTCTTTGTCGGCTTCAGCGGCGTGGTGCTGGTGCTGCGCCCGACCATGCCCGACGGCGCGCTGTGGGCGGTGCTGTCCGGACTGTGCTCGGGCATGATCGCCGCCATGGCCTATCTGCAGGTGTCGGCGCTGGGCCGCATCGGCGAGCCCACCTGGCGCACGGTGTTTTACTTTTCGGGGCTGACCACGCTATCGGGCCTCGCGGCCTGCCTGCTGGCCCCGCTGTGGCAGGGGGCGGCGCAGGTGCGCCCTTTGGAGAGCCTTCTGCACAGCACGCCGGGCGGGGTGCTGGCGCTGATCGGCGCCGGGGTTTTCGCCACCGCCGGACAGATGCTGCTGACGGTGGCCTACACGCGCGGCCAGCCCATGGTCAACGCCAGCCTGCAGTACACCGGCATCGTCTTTTCACTGATCTACGGCGTGGTGCTGTTCGGCGACGCCGTCACGCCCGGTGCACTGATCGGCCTGGCGCTGATCGTCGCGGCCGGCATCACGGCCACGCGGCTGCGCAGCCAGCACAAGGCCGCCTGACAACGCCATAGCGACAGATTGCACATGCCGCGTGCCGGGCCGGGCGGCCGCAGCGGGCCAGCCGGTCTGACAGCGCTTTCGGCCCCTACAGTGGCGCCCATGACTGTCTCATCCACATTGACTGGGCCCGATCCTGGCCCGACGCTGACGCTGTCGCCCGCGCGCAACCGGGCGCAGTGGGGCCACAGCGAACCGCACCGCTTCAACCGCCGCTGGGAAGTTCACATGCTGGCGCTGCTGCTGGAGCGCGCCCGCCTGCACCAGCCGCTGCTGGCCAGCGATCTCAACGCCCACCTGATGGCACGCGGACAGAATCGGCCACTGAACCGCTCGCAGGTGCAGCGCCTGGTGCTGAGCCTGAGCGCCTGGCTGGACGAGCTGCCCGGACGCCCCTGGGCGCTGGAACACGCGCCGCGCAAGCTCAGCGTCGGCCCCTGGTTTCTGACGGCGACGGGCCGCACGCCCGTGGACGTCCACCTGGACACCGAAGGCGACAGCCCGCTGCCCGCTGCCCGCCAGAGTCTGACGATGGCGCATGACCCGGCGCACGGCCCCGGGCGCAGCCTGTGGCCCTCGCCGCTGATTGTTGATCTGCCCGGCAGCGACACCGACACCGTGCTGCAGCGTCTGGCCGCCTGGACGGCGCAGACGCTGGTGCTGCTCGAAGCTGCTGCGCCCGGCGCACGCAGCATCGCCCACACCCCGCAGCGCCTCGACGCCTGGCTGGACGGCCCACTGACGCCCGAAGCCCGCATCTGCCAGGGCCTGCTGCGCCTGCAGTGGTGGCGCCAGCGCGACGAGGGGCCGCTGTCGCGCCGCCGCGTCGAAGCGCGCCAGGCGCTGGAGGCGCTGGAAGCGCTGCTGCCGCACGCCCGGCGCGATCTGGGCCTGATCGAGCTGGTGCGCGTGCAGGGGCTGCTCAACCTGCTGCTCTTTGATCCGGGCCTGCACGCCAGCCATGTGCTGCAGGAAAGCCAGCATCCTGGACCGCTGCTGTCGGGTTCGGGCGGTCTGGCGCAATGGCACCGCCTGCGCGTGCAGGCCGGCTGGCTGCAGGCGGGCCAACCGGGTCTGGATGCGGACAGCGCCGCCACCCTGCATGCCACAAGTGCGCTGCATCTGGAGGGGCTGCTGTACTGGAGCCTTCAGACCACCTCGCCGGACGGTTTGCGTACGGCCACGGCCCTGGCGCAGCAGCACCTGCCGCTGCTGCACGCTCGCGGCCTGTGCAGCGCCTCCACAGTGTCCGCCTGGCGCGATGCGGCGCCGTCGGCTTCAGGCCGGGCCTGAGCGGTTACAATCCAAAGCTGGCTGCGGGTGCTTAGCTCAGCTGGTAGAGCGGCGCCCTTACAAGGCGTAGGTCGGCGGTTCGAACCCGTCAGCACCCACCAACCGCAGCACAGGAGGCGGCTTCCCGCCCCGATGCGGACTGCGGTTCGCATTTTTTTTGACCGTTTCCGGCCGCCTGGCCGCACCCGCCCATGTTTGATTTCGTCCGAAACCACAAGCGTCTGATGCAGTTCCTGCTCCTGCTGGCGGTGGTTCCCTCGTTTGTTCTGGTCGGGGTCGAGGGCTACAGCAGCATGAGTGGCTCTGCATCGGCCACGGTCGCCGAAGTGGGCAAAGCCAAAATCACCCGCACCGAGCTGGACGCCGCGCACCAGCAGCAGGTCAACGCCGCCCGCGCCCAGATGCCCAATCTGGACGCCGCGCTCTTTGATACGCCCGAAATGCTGCGCCAGACGCTGGACGGGCTGGTTCGCCAGCAGGTGCTGGCCCAGGCCGCGCAGGACCAGCACCTGGCCGTGGACGACGCCCGCCTGGTGCGTCTTTTCGCGAGCGACCCGCAACTGGCCGCCGTGCGCAAGCCCGATGGCCGTCTGGACGACGCGGCCTTGGCCGCACGCGGCATGAACGCCGCCCTGCTGGAACAGCAGCTGCGCCAGGAGTACACGCTGCGCCAGGTCATCGACGGCGTGCAGGAAACCGCTTTTGCCACCCCGGCGCTGACTGATCTGGCGCTCAAGGCTTACTTTCAGGGCCGCGCTATCGAATTCCAGCGCTTTGATCTGCAGCAGGCGCAGACCGAAGTCCAGCCCACCGCGCAGCAGCTCGCCGATTACTTCAAAAAGAACAGCAAGACCTTCCAGCAGCCCGCGCAGGCCCAGATCGAATACGTGCTGCTCGACCAAGCCGCCGTGATGTCGAAAATCAGCGTCAGCGACGCCGACATCCAGAAGGCCTACGACAGCAGCATCGAAGACTACCGCCAGCCCGAAGAGCGCCACCTGCGCCACATCCTGATCGCCGTGCCGGAGGGCGCCAGCGACGCCGTGAAAAAAGCCGCGCACGACAAGGCGCAGAAGCTGCTGGACGAGCTCAAGGCGCACCCCGACCGTTTCGAGGCGCTGGCCAAGGCCAACTCGCAGGACCCGGGCTCGGCCCAGAGCGGCGGCGATCTGGGTTTTGTCGCCAAAGGCGTCATGGTGCCGGCCTTCGAAAAAGCCGCTTTCGCGCTGAAGAAAGGCGAAACCAGCGGCATCGTCACCACCGAGTTTGGCGACCACATCATCCGCGTGGACGACATCCGGGGCGGCGAAGTCCAGCCCCTGTCCGCCGTGCGCACGCAGATCGAGAACACCCTGCGCACCACGCGGCTGAGCGACGCTTACAACAAGGCCATGGACCAGATGGACACCCTGCTCAAGACCGGACCGGCCGATTTCACCGAGCTGGCCAAAACCCTGGGCCTGACCGTGAACAAGGCCACCGTGACGCCGCAGCCCGCGCCTGGCGCGACCGGCGTGCTGGCCGAAATGCCGTTCCTGCGTCAGGTGTTTTCGCCTGAGGTGCTGGAGAGCAAAACCGTCAGCGCCGGTTTTGACGTGAAGCCGGGCGAGCACGTCGCCGTGCGCGTGCTGTCGCACTCGGCGCAGCGCCCGCAGACGCAGGCCGAAGCCGCCCCGGCACTCGAGCTGGCTGTGCGCCGCGAGCTGGCGCAGGCCAAGGTCAAGACCGACGCCGAAGCGCTGCTGGCCACGCTCAAAAGCAATCCTGCACAGGCCCTGCCCTCCAAAGCCACCGTGTCGCGCCGCGAGCCCAGCGGCTTCGCCCTGCCGGTGGTCGAACGCCTGCTGGCCCTTCCCGCCAGCCCGCTGCCCCACCCCTTCACGCTGGACATGCCCGGTGTGGGCTACGTGACCGGCCGCATCACCGCCGTGACCGACACGCCGCTGCCTCCCGCCGAAAAAGCGCAGCTGACGCAGTCGCTGGTGCGCCTGCGCGCCGATGCCCAGGCGCAGGCCTTTTACGACGATCTGAAGACGCGCTACAAGGTCAAAGTTTTCGAAGACCAGCTCAAGGCGGCCGCCCCGGCGCCTGCCGCAGCGCCATGAGCGCCGGTCCCGTCCGCCTGACGCAGTACAGCCACGGCGCGGGCTGCGGCTGCAAGATTTCGCCCGCCGTGCTGGGCACCATTCTGGCGGGCAGCGGCGCCCAGAACCTGGACCCGCGCCTTTGGGTGGGCAACGCGTCGCGCGACGATGCGGCCGTGTACGGCATCGACGAGACGCGCGGCGTGGTCAGCACCACCGACTTTTTCATGCCCATCGTCGATGACGCCTACGATTTTGGCCGCATCGCCGCGACCAACGCCATCAGTGACATCTACGCCATGGGCGCGCAACCGCTGATGGCCATCGCCATTCTGGGCTGGCCGGTCAACGTCCTGCCGCCCGAAGTGGCGCGCGAGGTCGTCCGGGGCGGCCGCGCTGTGTGCGACGCAGCGGGGATTCCGCTGGCGGGCGGACACTCGATCGACGCGCCCGAACCCATTTTTGGCCTGGCCGTCACGGGCCTGGTCGAGCGCAGCCAGATCAAGCGCAACGACACGGCGCAAGCGGGCGATGTGCTCTTTCTGACCAAAGGCCTGGGGGTTGGCCTGCTGACCACCGCCGAAAAGCGCGGCCTGCTGCCCGCCGCCTTCCGCGACGTCGCACGCGACAGCATGTGCACGCTCAACCGCATCGGCCAGGATCTGGCCCGGCTGCCCGGCGTCCACGCGATGACCGACGTCACCGGCTTTGGCCTGGCCGGTCACCTGCTGGAAATGGCCGAAGGCAGCGGACTGGACGCCGAAGTGCAGCTGGCCGCCCTGCCCGTGCTGCCCGGCGCCCGCGAGTGCCACGCCCTGGGCTGCGTGCCCGGCGGCACGGGCCGCACTGCCGCCAGCCTGGGCGCACGGCTGCCCGCGCTGGACGGCTGGGCGCACGACCTGCTGTGCGATCCGCAGACCAGCGGCGGCCTGCTTGTCGCGGTCGGCCCGGATGCGCTGGACGATTTTTACGCCGTGACGCGCGGCGCTGGGTTGAATCTCGCGCCCATCGGCCGCCTGGCTGCATCACCCGCTGCGCCCGCCGAGGGCCAGCCGCGCATCCGCCTTGTCTGAGCGCGCCATGGCCGCCCCCGGCGAGCTGCTGCAGCCCGGCGACTACGCCCGCCTTTTCACGCAGCAGCGCCCGCTGCTGGACGTGCGCGCGCCCATCGAGTTCGCCCAGGGCGCTTTTCCCGGCGCCACCAACCTGCCGCTCATTGACGACGAACAGCGCCACCGCATCGGCCTGTGCTACGCCCAAGAGGGTCAGGACGCCGCCATCGCGCTGGGTCACGAACTGGTCCGGGGCGATCTCAAGGCCGCGCGCATCGCCGCCTGGGCCGACTGGGCGCGCCAGAACCCGGATGGCGTGATGTACTGCTTTCGCGGCGGTATGCGCTCGCAGATCAGCCAGCAGTGGCTGCACAGTGAAGGCGGCATCGCCTTGCCGCGCATCGCAGGCGGCTACAAGGCGCTGCGCCAGTTCCTGATCGACGCCACGCGCAGTGCCTGCACCGCCCTGCCCCTGCTGGTGCTGGGCGGGCTGACGGGCAGCGGCAAAACCGAGCTGCTGGAAGCACTCCCGCTGGATGCCGCCGTAGCGCAGCACACCGCTGCGCTGGATCTGGAGGCGCTGGCCCACCACCGGGGCAGCGGCTTTGGCCGCCACGCCACGCCCCAGCCCAACCAGATCGATTTCGAGAACCGCCTGGGCGCAGCCCTGCTGCGCCTGCAGCACGCAACCGCCTCGCCCACCGTGCTGGTCGAAGACGAAAGCCGCCTGATCGGCCGCTGCGCCCTGCCTGCCCCCTTGCGCGAGCGCACGTCGACCGCGCCGCTGCTGTGGCTGGAAGAAGATTTCGACGTCCGCGCCCTGCGCATCCACCGCGATTACGTCAGCGGCCAGTGCGCCGAGTTCAGCGCCCTGCTGGGCCCGCAGGAAGGCCCCGCTGCCTGCGCGCGCCACCTGCTGGACAGCCTGGACCGCATCTCGCGCAAGCTGGGCGGCGTGCGACACCAGAATCTGCGCCAGGCGATGCAAGCGGCTCTGGACACCGGCAGCGACGATCCCGCGCTGGCCTTTGGTCCCGAACGCCAGGCCGCGCATCTGGCCTGGATCGCCCCGCTGCTGCGCGATTACTACGACCCCCTGTACGCCCACCGCCTTCAGGACGGTTTTGGCGGACGCATCGTCTGGCGCGGCAGCCGGGACGAGCTGCTGGAGCGCCTGCGTCAGGGGCCGCTGGCCGGACGGCGGGTCTGAAAACCGCTCAGCGGTCAATGTCGCGGCGGTTGCCGATGCGCACCACCAGGATGCGCAGGGCACCGTCTTCAATGCTGGCGATGATGCGGCAGTCGCCTACCCGGTATTTCCAGAAGCTGCCCAGTCGCGCGCCGGTCAAAGCACCACCGATACTGCGCGGGTCCTCCAATACGGCCACGCGCTCGCGCAGAAAGGCCAGGACGCGGCGCGACTGCTGCGGGTCGAGCCGGGCCAGTTCGCGCCGGGCTGCGGGGTCGAAATCAATCCGCCAGGCCATATTCCCTCAGGACGTCTTCCAGCGGTACGGTCTCGGTCCGTCCAGCCCGGATATCGGCCAGACGCTGCTCGGCCAAGTAGTAATCCTCGAGATCTTCGATGTGCTCGCAGATGGCCTCGGTGGCGTAATAGGTTTTGCTGCGGCCGGTCAGATCAGCCAGTTTTTTCAGCCGGGCCTCGACATCACCGGGCAGGCGCAGGGACATGGGCATGACAGCCTCCAGAATCGGGTTGCGATACGCTTATCGCACTGGGCCAGTCACTGCGCTGAAGTTTCGGGCGGCTGGCGGATAAAGGCGGCGATCAGCGGCCAGTGCTGCGCGAAATCCGAAATGGCGTGATCGCCGCCGGGCAGTACGTGGCAACGCGCGCTGGCGTGCGCACTGTGCATCTCGCGCCAGTCCAGCACCTCGTCGCCCTGGGTGATCAGGGCGAAAGCGCTGGTGGGGCTCAGGCGCTCGCGCATGCCTTCACGCGCGATCGCGGCCTGCTGCGCCTGCAGCTCGGGCAGAAATTCGGGGCGGAAATCCAGCCGCTGTGCCGGATCGTGCCACTGCGTCTGCAAGCCCAGGTGGCGGGCCAGATCGCGCTCGGGCGACACCGCCGGGTTGAGCAGCACCGCCCGTGCCTGCAGCGCGTGCGCGGCCTGCACGGCATAAAAGCCGCCCAGCGACGAGCCCATGACCAGCGTGCCGCCATCGCCGCGCGGCCAGCAGGCGGTGAGCTCCAGGATCAGCGCCATCGCGGCGGCGGGCGATGCAGGCAGCTGCGGACACAGCCACTGCGTGGCGGGCGCGTCCTGCGCCAGACGCTCGCGCACGAAACGCGCCTTGGCCGACAGCGGCGACGACCGGAAGCCGTGCAGATACAGCACGCGCGCGGGCCAGCCGTTTGGGATTGTGTTCATGCGGTGGAGCTCCAGAGGCGGGAAAGAAAGCGCCAGCGCCAAAAAACGCCAGCCTGCTGGCTGGACGGTAAAAAAAAACGCCAGCCTGCTGGCTGGCGTGTGTCCTTCCCTCTATTCAGGACAATGTCTCCTCATCCTCCGGATCGGCGGCTGAGCCGCTGATCCAGTGGATGAACTGTAACTTCGATCACAGCGTCTGCCAGCCAGGATTAACCCGAAAGAGCCGCCGAAAAATCAGGGTTGCAGGCGCAAGGCCGCAGCCTGAGCGTGGGCCTGCAGGCCTTCGCCCTCGGCCAGGGTGACGGCGATGCGGCCCAGCACCTGCGCCCCGGCCGCGCTGACGCCGATCAGGCTGGAGCGCTTCTGGAAATCGTAGACACCCAGCGGGCTGGAAAAGCGCGCCGTGCCGCTGGTTGGCAGCACGTGGTTGGGCCCGGCGCAGTAGTCGCCCAGCGATTCGCTGGTGTACTGGCCCAGGAAAATGGCCCCGGCGTGGCGCAGCAGCGGCTCCCAGCGCTCGGGCTCGCTGCTGGAGACCTCCAGGTGCTCGGGCGCAACGCGGTTGCTGATGGCGCAGGCCTCGGCCATGTCGCGCGTGTAGATCAGCGCGCCACGCCCCTGCAGCGAGGCACGGATGATGTCCCGGCGCGGCAGCGTGGGCAGCAGGCGGTCCATGGCGGCCTGCACGGCGTCCAGGTAGGCCGCGTCGGGCGACAGCAGGATGCTCTGCGCCAGCTCGTCGTGCTCGGCCTGGCTGAACAGGTCCATGGCCACCCAGTCGGGTGGGGTGCTGCCGTCGGCCAGGACAAGAATCTCGCTAGGCCCGGCAATCATGTCGATGCCGACCTGGCCGAACACCAGGCGCTTGGCTTCGGCCACGTAGGCGTTGCCCGGGCCGGTGATCTTGTCCACGCGCGGCACTGTGGCCGTGCCGTAAGCCAGCGCGGCCACGGCCTGGGCGCCGCCCAGGGTGAAGGCGCGGCTGACGCCTGCGATGTAGGCCGCAGCCAGCACGAGCGGATTGCGCTCGCCACCCGGCGTAGGCACGACCATGATGATTTCGCCGCAACCCGCGACGTGCGCCGGGACGACGTTCATCAGCACACTGGACGGATAGGCCGCCTTGCCGCCGGGCACGTAAACGCCCACGCGGTCCAGCGGCGTGACCTTCTGGCCCAGCAGGGTGCCGTCCTCGTCGCGGTACTGGAAGCCCTGGCCGCAGGCCTGAAGCTGGCGCTCGTGGTAGGCGCGCACGCGCCGCGTAGCGTCCTCCAGCGCCTGACGCTGGGCGGCGGGCAGGTCCTCAAATGCCGCTTTCAGGTCGGCCTGACCCAGCTCCAGCGCGGCCACGGAGGGCGCGTCCAGGCGGTCGAAGCGGCGGGTGTAATCCAGCACGGCGGCGTCGCCGCGCTGGCGGACATCGTTCACGATGGCGGCGGTGCGCTCGGCGATGCCGGGGTCGGAATCGGTGGGCACGCGCAGCAGATGGTCCAGCGCGGCGTCAAAACCGGCATCGGCCGTGGACAGGCGGCGTATCTCCAGTGGGGCCAGAGCCGCAAGATCGTTCACAGGGGCATTCATTGGGCAGTTCTCCGCAGTCAGGCGCTCTGCGCTTCGGGGGCGCAGGCGCGGGCAAAGACATCGATCAGGGGGCGGATCTGGGCCTGGCGCAGCTTGAGCGCCGCCTGGTTGACGACCAGATGCGAGCTGATGTCCATGATGGCCTCGACCTCGACCAGGTGGTTGGCCTTGAGCGTCGCGCCGGTGGACACCAGATCGACGATGACGTCGGCCAGGCCGGTCAGGGGCGCCAGCTCCATCGAGCCGTAGAGCTTGATCACATCGACGTGCACGCCCTTGCGCGCAAAGTGCTCGCGGGCGATGTGCGTGTATTTGGTGGCCACGCGCAGCCGCGCGCCCTGGCGCACGCGGGCGGCGTAGTCAAAGCCTTCGGGGCAGGCCACGCTCATGCGGCAGCGGGCGATGCCCAGATCGAGGGGCTGATACAGGCCCGAAGCGCCCCAGCCGACGTGCTGGGCCACGTGCTCGATCAGGATGTCGCGCCCGGCCACGCCGATGTCGGCGCCGCCCTGCTGCACATAGGTGGGCACGTCGGTGGCGCGCACCAGCACCACGCGCAGGCCGTCCTGGTTGGTTGGCAGGATGAGCTTGCGCGAGCGCGCCGGGTCTTCCAGCACCTCGATGCCGGCCTGGGCCAGCAGCGGCAGGGTTTCGTCAAAAATCCGGCCTTTGGACAGGGCCAGGGTCAGCGGCGGGAGGCTCATGCGCTGGCCTTGTCAGAGGGCTTGTCACTCACGCGCTGGATGTCGGCGCCCAGGGCGCGCAGCTTGTCTTCCATGCGGTCGTAGCCCCGGTCCAGGTGATAGATGCGTTCGACGGTGGTTTCGCCCTCGGCGA
Organism: Amphibiibacter pelophylacis; assembly: GCF_037688875.1. NCBI lineage: Bacteria > Pseudomonadati > Pseudomonadota > Betaproteobacteria > Burkholderiales > Sphaerotilaceae > Amphibiibacter > Amphibiibacter pelophylacis. The sequence continues at coordinate 15,265 of NZ_JAWDIE010000006.1, read as the reverse complement.
CCAGGCCCGCGATGACCAGGCTGGCCGAAGCGCGCAGATCGGTCGCCATCACCGTCGCACCGGAGAGCTGCGGCAGGCCGTCAACCACCGCGACCTTGCCGTCGATGCGAATCTGCGCGCCCAGGCGCTTGAGCTCGTCCACGTGCATGAAGCGGTTCTCGAAAATGGTTTCCATGCACAGCGAATCACCGCGCGAAACGCAGTTCAGCGCCATGAACTGCGCCTGCATGTCGGTCGGGAACCCGGGGTATTCGGTGGTGCGGAAGCTCTGCGCCTGCAGGTGCGACCAGGCCGGTCCCGCGCAGTGGATGCGCAGGCCGCCGTCCACCGCCGTCACTGCCGCGCCCGCGTTGCGCAGCTTGGTGATCACCGCGTCCAGGTGATCGCCCCGGGCGTTTTTCAGGACGACATCGCCACCGGTCGCGGCCACGGCGCACAGGAAAGTGCCCGCCTCGATGCGGTCGGCGACCACGGTGTGCGCGGCGCTGTGCAGCGCTTCGACGCCTTCGATGGTGATGCGCGGCGTGCCGTGGCCTTCGATGCGCGCGCCCATTTTGATCAGCAGCTCGGCCAGATCGGGGATCTCGGGCTCCTGCGCGGCGTTTTCAAGCACGGTGACGCCGTCAGCCAGCGCGGCGGCCATGAGGAAGTTTTCGGTACCCGTCACCGTGACCATGTCGGTCTTGATGCGGGCGCCGCGCAGGCGCTTCTGGCCCGGCGGCAGGCTGGCGATCATGTAGCCATGCTCGACGCTGATGTGGGCGCCCATGGCCTCCAGACCCTTGATGTGCTGCTCGACGGGCCGCGCGCCAATTGCGCAGCCCCCCGGCAGCGAGACCTTGGCGTGACCAAAGCGCGCCATCAAAGGGCCCAGCGCCAGCACGGCGGCGCGCATGGTCTTGACCAGTTCGTAGGGCGCTTCCGGGGTGTGGATGTCGGCGGCATTGAGCACCACCGTGCCGTCGGCCTGGCGGTCGATGGTCACGCCCATATTGCCCAGCAGCGCCAGCATGGTCGCCACATCGTGCAGCGCGGGCACGTTGCGCAGCGTCACCGGGCCGGGCACCAGCAGCGCCGCGCACAGTTCGGGCAGGGCCGCGTTCTTGGCGCCTGCGATGTCGATGCGGCCGCGCAGGGGGTTGCCGCCGCGGATGACGAGTTTGTCCATGATGTGTTCCCGCAAAAAAGACCGGAAAAAAGAAGAAGGAATCGAATCCGCCAGTTTAAGGCGCGACGCGCTGCGCCCACTCGGCGGGGGTGTGCAGCTTCATGGACAGGGCGTGGATTTCCTCGCGCATGCGCTCGCCCAGTGCGGCGTAAACGCGCTGGTGGCGCTGCACGCGCGAGAGGCCGTCAAAATCGGGCGAGACCACGGTGGCGAAAAAATGCCGTCCGTCTCCTTCAACCTGCAGGTGGTCGCAGGCCAGGCCCTGGGCCAGGTAGCGGTGAACGTCGTCGGGGCTGGGATTCATGTCGGTTCTGCCTGAAAAATCAGCTGCGGATGCGGTAGCCGGTGCGCAGCAGGTTGAGCGCCCAGGCCACCACGGCCAGGTTGGCGGTGCCCACGATGAGCAGGCTGAGCCACGGAGAGACGTCGCCCTGGCCGAAAAAGCCGTGGCGGAAGCCGTCGATCATGTAAAAGAAGGGGTTCAGGTGGCTGACGACCTGCCACAGCGCGGGCAGGCCCTGGACCGAGTAGAACACCCCGGCCAGGAAGGTCATGGGCAGGATGATGAAGTTCTGGAAGACCGCGAGCTGGTCAAACTTCTCGGCCCACAGCCCGGCGACCAGGCCCAGCGCGCCCATCAGCGTCGCGCCCAGCACGCCAAAAATCAGCACCCAGGCCGGTTGCGCGGGCCAGGGCAGACCCGCCCACAGCGACACCGCCAGCACGCCCACGCCCACCGCCAGACCCCGCACCACGGCGCCCCCCACATAGCCCGCAAACCAGGCGGCGGGGGAGAGCGGCGTCAGCAGCAGGAAAATCAGGTTGCCCGTGACCTTGCTCTGGATCAGCGAGGACGAGGTGTTGGCAAAGGCGTTCTGCAGCACGCTCATCATCACCAGCCCCGGGATCAGGAAGCTGGTGTAGGGCACGCCGTCGAACACCTGCACGTGCTTGTCCAGCACATGGCCGAAAATCAGCAGGTAAAGCATGGCGGTCAGCACCGGCGCGGCGATGGTCTGGAAACCGACTTTCCAGAAGCGCAGCACCTCTTTGCGCCACAGGGCGCGGGCGCCGTCGAGGCGCCACAGCGCCGGGTCGTTCCAGGCGATGGCCGACGTGGGCAGGCGGGATACGGCGGGCTTCATGCGGATTCTCCTTCGGCGCTCTCGCCCATGATGTCCAGAAAGACATCCTCCAGCGCGGTGCGCGCCAGTTCGACATCTTCGACGCGCACGCCGCCCTGGCGCAGGCGCTGCAGCAGCAGCTCCAGCCCCGCAGCGTCCGCGCAGCGCATCTGCACCACGCGGCCCGTCACACGGGCTTCGGCCGCCAGATCGGGCGGCAGCGTGTCGTCGGTCTTGAACACCAGCAGGTTCTGCGAGGCCTTGGAGAGCAGACGGCTGGTGCTGTCCAGCGCCACGACGCGCCCTTTTTTGAGCATGGCAATGCGCTGGCACAGAGCTTCGGCCTCTTCCAGATAGTGCGTGGTCAGCAGCACCGCGCAGCCCTGCTGGCGGTTGAGGCGGCTGATGAACTGCCACAGCGTCTGGCGCAGTTCGACATCCACCCCGGCGGTGGGCTCGTCCAGCACGATGACGGGCGGTTTGTGCACCAGCGCCTGCGCCACCAGCACCCGGCGCTTCATGCCACCCGAGAGCTGGCGCATGTTCGCGCGTGCCTTGTCGGCCAGGCCCAGGCCTTCCAGCACCTCGTCGATCCAGGCGCCGTTGCCGCGCACGCCAAAATAGCCGCTCTGCTGCACCAGCGATTCGCGCACGCTGAAAAACGGATCAAAAACCAGCTCCTGCGGGACCACGCCCAGCAGCTTGCGCGCGGTGGCGAAATCGGCGCGCACGTCGTGACCCATCACGGTGACGCGGCCCGACGTGGCCTGCGACAGCCCGGCCAGCAGGCTGATCAGCGTGGTCTTGCCCGCGCCGTTAGGGCCCAGCAGGCCGAAAAATTCGCCCGGCATGATCTGGAAATCGACCCCCTGCAGCGCCTGGAAGCCGCCCGGGTAGGTTTTGTGCACCTGCTCGAACACCACGGCCGCGTGGCGATCCGGCGCGGCCGGGGATGGGGTTTGCGGGGAAATTGTGTCCTGCGCGCTCATGGCACTCCAGAAAAACCAAAACCCAAAGCCGCTGTCACGCTGCTTTGGGCCAGGCGCCCGTCACGGACAGGCGGCCAGGTCAGAGAAAAAGATCAGGCGGGTTTGCCTTCGGCCACGCGGCCAATCAGATAGTCCAGCACTGCAAACGAGCCTTCCGGACCGCCGGTCATGCCCAGATCCGTGGTGTACAGGCCCTGCACGCCCAGCGTGGGGGTGCCCTGGATTTTATAGGCCTGCATCAGCGACTGGGCCTGACGCTGTTTACCGACCACAGCAAACGACTGGGTCACCTGCTGGTACTTGGCCCAGTCCACGCCCAGTGACTTGACGAAAGCCTGCTCCAGCGCGTTGGTGTCCAGACGGTTGCCATCCACGTGGATGGTGTTGTAAATGCGGGTGCTCAGCGCTGTATTCATCAGCCCCAGCGCCTGCAGCGTGTAGTGCATGCGCTGAAGGCGGGTGTAAGTGGGGTTGAAGCCGACGGGGACCAGGGTCACGACGACGTTCTCGGGCACTTTGGCCGCCCAGGCGTCGAAGGCGTCGTGGTAGTGGAAACAGTGCGGGCAGGCGTAAGAGAAAAACTCCAGCACCTCGACCTTGCCCTTGGGCACGGACACCGGCGCGGGCTTGGGCAGACGGTTGAAATTGACCCCCACCTTGGGCGCTGCGGCGGACATCGCAGCACCGGCTGCAGGCGCCGCTGCCGTCTGGGCACGGGCCAGCAAAGGAGCGGTCACAAGGCACAGGGCAGCGGTGCTGCCCACAAATTCGCGTCGGTTCATGAGATATGGATGGACTGGATGGAACACAGCGCACAGTATGGCCTGAAGCGGCCCGGTGCGCGACGGTCGGGGCCTATGGCCCTGCGGCCACCCCAGCGGTTGGAGGGCCAGGGTGCGGCGAAGTTCCCCACCCCACCCGCGCCACCAGGCTCAGTTGCCGCCGCCCACCACCATGGACGGCACGCTCATGGCCTGCAGCTCGGCCTGGGCCACTTCGGCCTGGGCGCGGCGGGCAAAAGGTCCCAGGCGCACGCGGTAAATCGTGTTGCCGTTGACCTGGCGCTCCTGCACCTGAACCACATAGCCCTGCAGTGTCAGCTGCGCACGCTGGCGGTCGGCCTGCTCGCGGCTGGAGAAAGCCCCGGCCTGAACGTAGGTGCGCTGGTTCTGGGCCGCCGGAGCCTGCGGCGCGGGCGCGCTGGCCTGGCCCCCATTCAGGATGGCGTCGGCATCGCGGGCTTTTGCGGCGGCCAGAGCTTCGGCCTTGGCCTTGCGCTCGGCAGCGAGCTTGGCTTTGCGGTCGGCGGCATCTTTGGCCTCTTTCGCCTTGCGGGCGGCTTCAGCCGGGTCAACCGCCGGGGGCAGCACTGCGGCAGGCGGCGTCAGGGCCGCGACACGGGCCGGCGGGGCGGCCGGCGCTGCAGGTGCAGCTGGCGCCTGGGCCGTCGACGGCAGCGTGGCGGTGCTGGGCACCGTGGGCGCAGGCACAGCCGGGGCATCGTCCATGCCGGTCGCCAGCTGTGCGCCGGGCTCGGGGGCGGCCGGCTCGGGCGCGGGCTGGTTCGGGGTGACGACCTTGGTGGAGTTGCTCGCCGAGCTCAGGCCGGCGTTCGGGTCGGTCATGGGCAGGCGATCGGTCGCGCTGGACGACGGCACCTTGTCCACAAAAGGCGCGGGGGTGCGGGTGATGACCAGCGCCGCGATCAGGGCGGCAGCCAGGGCCAGCAGCAGGCCGATGACCAGGCCGATACCAAAACCACCCGCCTGGAAGCGGGACTGTGTCACCGGCCGGGCGGCTGCCTGGGCGTCCGCGCGACGGGGCCGGAACACCGTGGCGCTGGAGGGACGGGACTCTTGAAAAGACATACGGAATTCCTGCAAAAGATCAGTCGGGGGCAGCTGCACGCTCCAGCCGCTGCGGGGCCGAGACCCCCAAAACCTGCAATGCGTTACGACACACTTGCGCCGTCGACCAGAGGAGCGCCATGCGTGCGGCCGCCAGTGTCGCATCATCCACAAGGAATCTCACCCCTCCATAAGTGGAATGGAAAGACGCTGCCAGGTCGCGCAAGTAAAAGGCCACGTCGTGTGGCGTCAGACCAACACTGGCGCGGGTCAGCATGTCGGGGAATTCGGCCAGGCGCGACATCAGCGCCAGCTCCAGCGGGTCGGTCAGCAGGGCCAGATCGGCGCTGCGCAGGTGCTCAAGCCAGGCCGCATCGAGCACATCAGCGGGCAGGCCGGTGCGTGCCGCGTACTGCGCCAGCACCGAGCAGATGCGCGCGTGGGCGTACTGCACATAGAACACCGGGTTGTCGTCGCTGTGCTGCACGGCCAGATCGACATCGAAAACGTACTCGGTGTCGGCTTTGCGGCTGACCAGGAAAAAGCGCACGGCGTCCTTGCTGGTCATCTCGACCAGATCGCGCAGCGTGACATAGCTGCCCGCGCGCTTGGACAGCTTCACCTCCTGCCCGCCGCGCATGACTTTGACCATCTTGTGCAGCACGTAATCGGGGAAACCGCCCGGCACGCCGATGTCCAGCGCCTGCAGCCCGGCGCGCACGCGGGCGATGGTGCCGTGGTGGTCGGTGCCCTGCACGTTGATGACCTTGTGATAGCCCCGGCGGAACTTGTCCACGTGGTAGGCCACGTCTGGCACGAAATAGGTGTAGCCGCTGCCATCCGCCTTGCGCATGACGCGGTCCTTGTCGTCGCCGTAATCGGTGGTGCGCAGCCACAGGGCGCCGTCCTGCTCGAAGGTGTGACCGGCGGCGACCAGCGCCGACACCGTCGCCTCGACCTGGCCGCTGGTGTACAGGCTGCTCTCCAGGAAGTAGCGGTCGAAGCGCAGATCGAAGGCGCGCAGGTCCAGATCCTGCTCGCGGCGCAGATAGGCCACGGCGAACTCGCGGATGCTGTCCAGATCGTCCGCGTCGCCGCTGGCGGTGGTGCTGCGGTCGTCGGCCTGGACGCTGGCGCGCGCGGCAAATTCGCGGGCGATGTCCATGATGTACTCGCCCCGGTAGCCGTCTTTGGGCCAATCGGGGTTGGGCGCTTCGTCGGAGCCGGGCTCGTGGCCGCGCAGGCGCGCCTGCACCGACAGCGCCAGGTTGTGAATCTGCGCGCCCGCGTCGTTGTAGTAAAACTCGCGGGCCACCTGCCAGCCCTGGGTGGCGAAGAGGCGGCACAGGCTGTCGCCCAGCGCCGCCTGGCGGGCGTGGCCCACGTGCAGCGGCCCCGTCGGGTTGGCCGAGACGAACTCGACCATCACGCGCTGCTCATGCGGCGGCTGGTGGCCGAAGGCGTCGGTGGCAGCCAGCACTTCGGCGATCACCGCCTGGCGGCTGGCGGCCTTCAGACGCAGGTTGATGAAGCCGGGGCCCGCCAGCTCCATCGATTCGACGTGCTGGCGAAAGGCCTCTTCCTGCTCCAGCGCGGCAACCAGCGCCTGGGCGACTTCGCGCGGGGGCTGGCGCAGGGGGCGCGCCAGCGCCATGGCGGCGGTGATGGCGAAATCGCCGTGGGCGGCCTGGCGCGGCAGTTCGAGGGTGGCGCGTACCGGCGCGTCGGGGGGCGAAAGTCGGACCAGCACGGCGTCCAGCGCCTGCTGAAGGTGTTTTTTGGCTTGAATCATGGCGCTTATTTTAACGGCGCCCCGTTGCCAAGCGGTCACACTTCGGGGATGAAGCGCTTTTTCCCCAGTTGGGCCGCGGGCCAGCGTCGGCCGCAGGCGGGCGAGGCGCTGCCTGCGCACGCCGCTTCAGACCCGCCCGGGGCCGCCAGCGCCACGGGCCTGCCCGGCCACATCGGGCGCTACCGCGTGATGCAGCGTCTGGGCAGTGGCGCCACCGCCGAAGTGTTTCTGGCGCGCGACGATTTCAGCTCGCGCCTGGTCGCCATCAAACGCATGCTGGTCCAGCAGGAAGGCGCCTGCGAGGGCGAGACCGATTTCCTGCCGCGATTTTTTGCCGCAGAAGCCGCACTGGTCGGGCGGCTGAACCACCCCAACATCGTCCAGATTCTGGATGCTGACGCGCACGCGCAGCCGCCTTTTCTGGTGATGGAGTACGTGCCCGGCGGCACGCTGCGCGAGTTCTGCGCCGCCGACCACCTGCTGCCGCTGGATCAGGTGGTGGACGCGGGCTTCAAGTGCGCGCAGGCGCTGGACCATGTTTACCGCCAGGGCGTGGTGCACCGCGACATCAAACCGGCCAACATTCTCTACTCGCGCAGCGGCGGGCACGGCCTGGATGTGAAGATTTCGGATTTCGGCAGCGCCTTCAATTTCACCTCAGACCAGACGCAGGTCTTCCGCGTGGGATCGCTGTCTTACATGCCGCCCGAGCAGCTCGATGGCAAGGATCTGGATCACCGCGCCGACCAGTACGCGCTGTGTGCGGTGCTCTACCACCTGATCGCCGGGCGCGCGCCCTTCGAGGCCGCCAACCACGGCATGCTGGTCCACCAGATTTACAGCCAGACGCCGCTGCTGCTGGACCAGCGCCGCCAGAACCTGCCGCCCGCGCTGGTCGCGCTGGTGGCGCGCGGCTTGGCCAAAGACCCGGCTGAGCGCTGGCCCGACTGGGCGCAGGTGGCGCAGCAGCTCGCCGATCTGGTCAGCCGGGGCGATCTGGGCCAGGCCAGCCAGCAGGAGGTGCTGGACACCGAACGCTTTGCGCTGCTGCGCGGGCTGGAGTTTTTTGGCGGATTCAACGACGTGCAGCTGTGGGAAGTGGCCCGGCGCGGCCACTGGCAGCGTTTTGCGGCGGGCGAGGCGCTCTTCACCCCCGGCGAAATCGGCGGGCGCTTTTACATTCTGGGCCGTGGCCGGGTCGAGGTTTTCCGGGGCGATCTGCGCGTGGCCGATCTGGGCAGCGGCACCTCGGTCGGCGAGATGGCCTATCTGGCCCCCAGCCCCGAACTGCGCCAGCACAGCGCACTGGTGCGCGCCAGCGAAGCCACCACGGCGCTGGGCCTGACAGTAGAAAGCATGGCGCAGTTCAGCGCCGAAACCCGCCACTGCTTCGACCAGGCCTTCATTCAGGTGCTGGTGCGCCGCCTGCACGCCGCCCACGAATCGCTGGCCCACCCGAGACAGATTCTGCCGCCGAGCCGCTGAGGAGGACTATCAAGAGATGCGACGATTGACTCTTATGCATGAACATGCATAATCAATGTTGTCTGAATCTTTCAAACTACTCCACACAACAACAAAAACAGGAGTTGCCCATGAAGTTCGAATGTGATCCAGGCAAAAACGAATCCAACATCGTCAAACACGGCATTGGTCTGCTGCAGGCCATAGCCATGTTCCCGCCTGCCAGTGACGCCATGCTTGTGATCGAAGACTTGCGCAACGCCTATCCTGAGCCGCGTTTCCGGGGGTACAACGACATCAGCAGCCGCCTGATGGTGGTGGTTTTCTGTCAGCCAGAACCGCACATCATGCGGATTATTTCACTCAGAAAGGCCAATGATCGTGAGCAAAAAATGGTTGACGCTATCCGTTGGCGAACCCAGACCCGCCATTGACTGGGCCAGAGCAGATGCCGCGCCCCACGCCGGTCAGCCCGACGACGAGAGCCCGGAATTGACCGAAGCGGAAGCGGTGCGCCTTCGGCCGCTGGCGCAGGTTCTGGCGGATTCTGAAAAGGGGCGCCAGCGCATCACGATCTCGCTGGATCGGACGGTGGTGGATCAGTTCAAGGCTCTAGCGGGTGGGCGTGGCTATCAGTCGCTGATTAACAGTACGCTGCGTGCAGCGCTGTCAACTCAAGGCGGGAGCGCAGGGTCAGCGCCACTGGAAACGATCAAGCAGGCCCTGCGCGAAGTGCTGCAGGAAGCCCGCACACCAGACAAGCCCTGATCAGCGCTTGAACAGCGAACCCAGCGCCTGCTGGGCGATTTCGGCGATGCCGCCGGTGGGCAGCTGGCCGTTGGGGCTGATGCGGTCGATCAGGCCGGGCAGAAGCTGGCTGAGCTGGTCCGTGACTTCGGGGGCGGTCGTGCCCACTTTGCTGGCCAGCTGGTTGACAGTGTCCGTGCCCAGCAGTTCGCTGACCTGACCGGGGGCGATGGGCTCGTTGGCGCCCTTGCCGATCCAGGACTGGACGATGTCGCCCAGGCCCAGCTGCTGCGCCTTGGCCATCAGGCCCTGCAGGCCACCTTCCTGCTGACCCAGAACGCTGACCAGCGCGCCGATCAGGTTGCCGTTGCCGCCCTGGCCGCCCATGACGCCTGCAGCCATCTCAGCCACTTTATCGAACAGTCCCATCGTGATCTCCTGCGCCGCAGCGCCCGGTTGCAAATACAAGAGTCCGCACTGTACTGCAGCCCGACGCCAGACAAGCCGCCACCGGACACCCGCCACGCACGACGCCCCCGGCCAGGCGCACAAGGCCACGGCTGCGGCTAGAATTGTTGCTTCAACGACAACTGGATGCGGAGCAGGACCATGGCGCTGACAATGGATGACAGAGACGGAAAAATCTGGATGGACGGCCAGCTGGTCGACTGGCGCGACGCCAAAGTCCACGTGCTGACGCACACCCTGCACTACGGCTGCGGCGCTTTCGAAGGCGTGCGCGCTTACAAAACCGACAAGGGCACCGCGATTTTCCGCCTGCAGGAACACACCCAGCGCCTGCTCAACAGCAGCAAGATCCTGCGCATGCCCATCACCTGGACGGCCGATCAGCTCAATGCCGCGCAGTGTCAGGTCGTGCGCGAAAACGCGCTGGACAGCGCCTACATCCGTCCGCTGGTCTGGCTGGGCTCCGAGAAGCTGGGCGTTTCGCCCAAGGGCAACACCGTGCACGCCATGGTCGCCGCCTGGAACTGGGGCGCCTACCTGGGCGAAGAAGGCCTGAAGCGCGGCATCCGCGTCAAGACCAGCAGCTACACACGCCACCACGTCAACATCACGATGACGCAGGCCAAGGCGGTGTCCAACTACACCAACTCCATCCTGGCCAATATGGAAGTCACGGACGACGGCTACGACGAAGCGCTGCTGCTGGATTCCAGCGGCTTCGTGTCGGAAGGCGCGGGCGAGAACATCTTCGTCATCAAGGACGGCACAATCTACACGCCCGACCTGTCGGCTGGTGCGCTCAACGGGATCACGCGCAACACCGTGTTCCACATCGCCAAAGACCTGGGCCTGGAGATCATCCAGAAGCGCATCACCCGCGACGAGGTCTACATCGCCGACGAGGCCTTCTTCACCGGCACCGCCGCTGAAGTCACGCCTATTCGCGAACTCGACCGCATCGCCCTGGGCGCGGGCTCGCGTGGCCCCATCACCGAGAAGATCCAGTCGGCCTTCTTCGACATCGTGAACGGCCGCAACCCCAAGTACGCCCACTGGCTCACGCCCGTTTCTGCCTGATCGCGCCAAGGTTCCGTCATGAGCACTCCGACAGCCTCCCCCGTCATCGTCACCGCCCGCGAACTGCACGGCTGCACCTCGGTGTGCTGCCCCAATCCGTCAATGACGGCCTGGAACAGCCACCCGCGCGTTTTCATCGACATCAGCCACACCGGCCGGGGCGTCTGCCCCTACTGCGGCACGCAGTACCAGCTCAAAGAGGGCGAAGTGGCTGGCGGCGGACACTGAACACCCGCGCGACAGCCCCATGAGCGCCCTGCAGGACATCGTCCTGACCCTGTCCTGCCCGGACGCGCCGGGCATCGTGCACCGCGTCTCGCAGGTGCTGCACGAAGCTGGCTGCAACATCGTCGAATCGCAGCAGTACGGCGATGTCTTCGAGGCCGACGCTTCGGGGCGATTTTTCATGCGCGTGCATGTTCAGGCGCTGGCCGAGAATGACGGCGCTGCCGGTGACGTGCTGGAGACGCTGCAGCAGCGCTTTGCGCCGACCGCGCAGGCCCTGAAGATGCAGCACAGTTTTCACGCGCTGGGTCAGCGCCCGCGCGTGATGCTGCTGGTCAGCCGGTTCGGGCACTGCCTGAACGATCTGCTCTACCGCTGGCACAACCGCCAGCTGCCGGTGGACGTGGCCTGCGTGGTCTCCAACCACCCCGATTTCGAAGCGCTGGCGCGCCACTACGGCCTGCCGTGGTACCACCTGCCGCTGGCCCCGGGCAGCGACCACGCGGCCAAGCGCGCCCAGGAGCAGCGCATCGAGGCGCTGATCCACGATCATCAGGTCGATACCGTGGTGCTGGCGCGTTACATGCAGATCCTCAGCCCCGAGTTCTGCCAGGTGCTCAGCGGCCGCGCCATCAACATCCATCACAGCTTTCTGCCCAGCTTCAAGGGCGCCCGCCCCTACGCCCAGGCGCACGCCCGTGGCGTGAAAATCATTGGCGCCACAGCGCATTACGTGACAACTGACCTCGACGAAGGCCCCATCATCGAGCAGGATGTCGAGCGCGTTGACCATCGCCTGACGGTTGAAGATCTGACGGCCGTGGGCCGCGATATCGAATGCCGGGTGCTGGCCCGTGCCCTTCGGTGGCATGCCGAACGCCGTGTGCTGATCAATGGTCAGCGCACGGTGGTTTTTCGCTAGGCGGAATTCCGGGTGGCGCCCCCCCCCTGTTTGCGGGGGTTGGTTCTTTCCGGCGCTGAGTAGATTCCTCGATAGAATCCGCAGCTTGATGAAAGGGACCTCAGACGCCCTCTCAGGGCTCGTTTCCGCCCTTTTTGCACTTTCTGGCTGTTTTCTCCTGTCTGATTGGCCAAGGCCAAGGAGGATTCCGCTGCACCCTGACGGGTGTTTGTCCTATTGGTCGTATTCCATGAGTTTTGAGTCCCTGGGCCTTGCGGCACCGATTTTGCGTGCTGTCCGCGAACAAGGTTACGAGACCCCCACCCCCATCCAGGCCAAGGCCATTCCGCTCGTTCTGGGCGGTGGCGACGTGCTGGCGGGCGCGCAGACCGGTACCGGCAAGACGGCCGGTTTTACGCTGCCCATGCTGCAGCTGCTGTCGGCCCAGCCACCGCGCAAAGACGCCAAAGGCCGCTGGCCCATCCGCGCCCTGATCCTGACGCCCACGCGCGAACTCGCTGCGCAGGTCGAAGAAAATGTGCGCCAGTACGCCAAATACCTGCCGCTGACCTCGATGGTCATGTTTGGCGGTGTGGGCATGCAGCCGCAGGTCGAGCGCCTGAAAAAAGGCGTGGACATTCTGGTCGCCACGCCCGGCCGCCTGCTGGATCACCACCAGCAGGGCACGCTGGACCTGAGCCAGGTGCAGATTTTCGTGCTCGACGAAGCCGACCGCATGCTGGACATGGGCTTCATCCACGACATCAAGAAAGTCCTGGCCATCGTGCCCAAGGACAAGCAGAGCCTGCTGTTCTCGGCCACCTTCAGCGACGAGATCAAGGCCCTGGCCGACCGCCTGCTCAAGCAGCCCGAGCTGATCGAGGTCGCGCGCCGCAACACGGCCGCTGAATCGATCGAGCAGCGCGTTTACACCGTCAGCCGCGATCGCAAGAAAGAGCTGCTGGCCCACCTGATCCAGAGCAACCGCTGGGACCAGGTCCTGGTGTTCGCGCGCATGAAGCACGGCGCCAACCGCCTGGTTGATTTTCTGAACACCCAGGGCGTCACCGCCATGGCCATCCACGGCAACAAGAGCCAGTCGGCGCGCACCAAGGCGCTGGCCGATTTCAAGACCGGCCAGCTGCGCGTGCTGGTGGCCACCGACATTGCCGCCCGCGGCATCGACATCGACCAGCTGCCGCACGTCATCAACTACGAGCTGCCCAATGTGCCGGAAGACTACGTCCACCGCATCGGCCGCACGGGCCGCGCGGGCGCGACGGGCGAGGCTTTGTCGCTGGTCAGCGTGGATGAGGATATTTTCCTGCGCGACATCGAGCGCCTGATCAAGCTGCAGATTCCGCGCCATACCGTGGCCGGTTTCGAGCCGCGTCCCGACGAGCGGCCCGAGCCCATCGTGCTGGGTCGCCGCATGACCATCGGGGCTGGCGCAGGCAACGGCGGACGCCGTCCATCGGGCAACGGGCACGGCGGTGGCCGTCCGGCCACGCCTTCGGGAGGTGGCAGCAAGCCCGCCAGCCCCAAACCGTCGCCCTCGCGCGGCGGCCGCTCGGGCTTCGCGCCCCGCACGCGCAGCGCATAAGTGCTGCGCTGGGTCATGGCCTGCAGCGCGTAAGCGTTGCGCTGGGTCACGGCCTGCAGCGCCTGATCAGCGACTTCTGACCGTCCGCTGTCCGCAGCGGGTGGCTACACTGGCGTCCATTCCTGAGCGGGAGCGCGGACATGGACGCCATTGCCATCACGGCTATCACCAACTTCATGCTGGCCTGCGAGGTTTTTTTCCTTGCAGGATGGCTGGCGCGTGGCCCATCCAGCGGCGCCCTGCAGCGCGGTTCTGCCGCCTTCTGGTGGGCGCTGGGCCTGACGCTGCTGGGCCTGTCGGCGCTGCTGGGCGGCATAGACCACGGCTTTGTCCAGGCGCGTGGCCTGGACCGCTACCTCATCACCCACCTGAACTGGATGGTGCTGGGCGGCATGACAGCTTGCGTGCTGCTGGCCGCCGCGCAGCAGTTTTTTACGGGGCGGACGCGGCGCGTTCTGGTGGCCGTGGCGCTGCTGCAGTGGGCGGCCTACAGCAGCGTGCTGTGGCAGACCGACCGCTTTGTCGTCGTCATCGTCAACTATCTGCCTGTCATGCTGCTGTGGCTGGGGCTTAACGTCTTGCATCTGCGCCAGGGAAGTCCGGGCGCATCACCCGCCATGGTGGCGGGCGTGGTGCTTTTGCTGGCGGCATCGGCGGGGCAGGCTTTGAAAGTCCGCTGGCCCGGCGCCGAGCTGCTGGACCACAACGGGCTGTATCACCTGATCGTCATGGTGGCGGTGGTTCCGATGGCGCTGGGTGGGCGCGGGCTACGTGCAAGTTGTGGACCGGTTTGAAGGCTTGGCAACTATTGAGAGCGCCCCAGCAGGCATAGCCACAGCCAGGACGGCACTGCGGCCTGGCGGCGTATCAGCGCTATCCCACGCACAAGCGATTATTTGATTTCCAGGCTGTCTATCCGGCAGTGAACGGCGTCCGGCAGCGCAGCGCGGCGCTGGGCCGTTTCTAAGCTGCCTATCCGGCAGTGAACGCCTGCGCCATGGTCCGGGTCGGTGACGTACATTTCTAAGCCGCCTATCCGGCAGTGAACCTGTCTGGCGCTCGGTTGTTGGTCCTGCTGGTTTTCTAAGCTGCCTATCCGGCAGTGAACGAATCCGGCGCCATATTGCGGGTTGGTCAGTATTTCTAAGCTGCCTATCCGGCAGTGAACACTGCCTGGCGGCATCGAGCAGGCCTGTGTTTTTTCTAAGCTGCCTATCCGGCAGTGAACGCGATCCTGGCGATCGGCGCGGATTTTTTCGATTTCTAAGCTGCCTATCCGGCAGTGAACAAAATTTAAGCGCTTGCCTTCGCCTCGACACTTTTCTAAGCTGCCTATCCGGCAGTGAACCGCAACACCGAAGCGCAGGCCGGGGCCTGCAATTTCTAGGCTGCCTATCCGGCAGTGAACCTTTGTGACTGGTGGCGGGCTTCCCAAATGTTTTTCTAAGCTGCCTATCCGGCAGTGAACCATGCGCCAGCGATCAGGCTGGCCGGGTTGAATTTCTAAGCTGCCTATCCGGCAGTGAACTGATGCTGCTGGGGCGCTCGACCTGAGCTGGTTTTCTAAGCTGCCTATCCGGCAGTGAACCCTCGCGCAACAAATCCAGCAAGTGGCCTCATTTTCTAAGCTGCCTATCCGGCAGTGAACCCCCTGACCCGCTCTGTTCTGTGTGCTGTTTGTTTCTAAGCTGCCTATCCGGCAGTGAACAAACGATGAGATGCGACGCACAGGAGCGCCCATTTCTAAGCTGCCTATCCGGCAGTGAACCAACAGCAACCGCAGCACGAATCTCTCAAGCTTTTCTAAGCTGCCTATCCGGCAGTGAACAATCCCAGCGCAAAGCTGCTGAACAGGTCTGC
>NZ_JAWDIE010000005.1:0-162944 GCF_037688875.1 Amphibiibacter pelophylacis | reverse complement strand
TCTGGGCGACCCGCCTGGCGGGCACCACCGCCAACCAGATGCTGATGGTGGCCGTGGGCTGGCAGATGTACGACCTGACGTCCAGCGCCTGGGATCTGGGCCTGGTCGGGCTGTTCCAGTTCATGCCCGCGCTGCTGCTGACGCTGCTGGCCGGGCACGTCGCCGACCGCTTTCACCGGGGCCACATCGTGGCCGCGACGCTGGGCCTCCAGGGCGTGGTGGCCGCGCTGCTGGCGCTGGGCAGCGTCGAGGGCTGGATCAGCCGCGACTGGCTGCTGGGCGTGTCGGTGCTGCTGGGCGTGGCGCGCGCCTTTCAGATGCCCGCGCAGCAGGCGCTGACGCCCATGCTGGTGCCACCCGCCATGCTGCCGCGCGCGCTGGCCTTCAGCTCCACCGGCCAGGAAGCCGCCGTCATTGGCGGGCCGGCGCTGGGCGGGTTCATCTACGTAGCCGGGGCCAGCCACGTCTATCTGACCTGTCTGGGGCTTTTTGTGATCGGCAGCGCGCTGATTTACGGGCTGCACTACCCGCGCCTGGCCACGTCGCGCGAACCGCTGTCCTGGGGCACGGTGCTGGCCGGGGTGCACTTCATCTGGCGGCGCAAGCCGCTGCTGGGCGCGGTCTCGCTGGACCTGTTCGCGGTGCTGCTGGGCGGCGCGGTGGCGCTGCTGCCCATCTTCGCCAAAGACATCCTGCACACTGGCCCGGAAGGCCTGGGCGTGCTGCGCGCCGCGCCGTCGGTGGGTGCGCTGCTGATGTCGCTGGTGCTGACGCGCTGGACGCTGCGCCGCTGGCCCGGGCGCTGGTTGCTGGGCGCGGTGGGGGTGTTCGGCCTGAGCATGATTGTGTTCGGGCTGTCGACCTCGTTCTGGATCTCCCTGGGCGCGCTGGCGCTGTCGGGCGCGGCCGACATGGTCAACGTGGTGTTGCGCTCGTCGCTGGTCCAGCTGGAAACACCCAACGAGATGCGCGGGCGCGTCAGCGCCGTCAACTCTATTTTTATCGGCGCCAGCAACCAGCTGGGCGAGTTTGAATCGGGCTCGGCCGCTGCCCTGCTGGGCCCGGTGGTCGCCACGGTGGCGGGCGGCGTGGGCACGCTGTGCATCGCGCTGCTGTGGATTCGCCTCTTCCCCAGCCTGTGGCACCGCACCCGGCTGGAAGCGCCGCCCGAATCCTGATCGGCCGGATGTCATCGCCCGAAAAAAAGCGGCCGCCCCCTGCCAGAGCAAGGGGCGGCCGCTGGCCTTGAGGGCGGACCGATCAGCGCGGCAGCACCTGCAGCTGGCTGTTCAGGCCGTCGCTGAGCGACACCTCCCACTTGCCGCCCGCCGGCAGATCAGACGGCAGCGGAGTGCTGGCCTGGCCGCGTGTGGCGCGGGCCAGCAGGGCGGTGCGCTCACCGCTGGGGGCGATGTGCGTCAGCGCGGCCCAGGGCCAGCGGCGGCTGTCCCAGCTCAGGGCGATGCTGCTGCCGGCCACGCGCACCTGCGTGGCGATGGGGCCGCTGGTGGCCTGCGCGTTTACCGTGGCCGCCGCCTTGGGCGGCTGGGTGGCCAGCAGGTTGCCGCCGTAGATCACGTCCATGCGGGCGATGTCGTCCACACGCGGGATCGTCACGCCAAACATCATCGTCATCGTGGCGTCGTCGCCCAGCATGTCGGGCTGGAAGCGCTGCTCCAGCACGGCGCCGCTGCGCAGCTGCACGCGCAGGATGTAGTCGCCCTGATCGGGGCTGACACGTCCGGCCTGGAAGAGCTGCGTCGGGGCGAAGCTGACCACGCCCGCCGTGTCGATGCTGCCCGACACATACAGCACCGGATCGCCTGTGGTGACCGCCCCGGCATCGCCCTGGGCGACGTATTTCTGGCTGCTGTTCTTCTGGATGTAGTCGGCCGCTTTCTTGTAGCCGTACTCCGAGAACCACTTGCCGTTGCAGTAGCCCATGATGTCGGTGTTGCCGCCATCGCTGGCCAGCAGCGGGTTGGTGAAATCACCGGCGCTGCTGTCAAAAATGGGCGTGCTGCTCAGCAGGCCTTTGCTGGAGCCTGTCCAGGCTTCGCTGGCGTAGACCGGATCGCTGCCTGCCGTGCCGCAGGGCGCGTGGCCCAGGTTCAGGTTGTGGCCCACTTCGTGCAGGAAGGTGCGCTCGCCGGCAATGCCAACCGCCACCCCGGCGTTCCCGCCAACGTAACCCAGACCGGCCAGGTAAGAGCCGCCCCCCAGCGGCAGCCACTTGGGCATGAAGCCATACCAGTGACGCTTGCCGCCTTCGGCGATGCTCAGGCTGCGCAGTTCGCCCAGTGTGGCGTTAAACAGTTTGGCATCGTCGGCCTTCAGTTCTGAGGTGTAGACCCCGCGCGTGGCCATTTTCACCGTGGCGAAAGGCATGGTGCGCAGAATGGCGCGGCTGTACTCGGCGGTGTCGGGCAGCGTGGCCACGTCCGACTCCACCTTCACCGGCACCAGCAGCATGTTCATCACGCTCTTGTCGTTGACCTTGGGCGTGATGGTGCGCACCAGGCTGCCATCCCGGGAGGCGAGGGTGATCTGCATCCCCTTCTTCACCAGATCCAGCTGCGTGATCACCGCGTAGCAGGCCCCGGCCTTCGAGTAGATGTCGGGCGTGCTGTCGGAGCCCGGCACTGCGGTGGGGCAGACCATGGGCAGGGACTGCGTCGTGCTGCCGTCAGGCCCCGTGGCCGTCAGCGTCATGGCGGGCGGCGCCACCGGACTGGCCGTGGCCGATTTCAGGTAGACGCGCACCATCAGCTGGCGGCCCGGCACGATGACCTCGTAGGGGCTGCCCGGCTCCTGCGCGTAGATCTGGGTCAGATCCAGGCGCGACACGGCCACGGTTTCCGATGCCGGACGGGCATCCGACGAATTGGGGGTCGGCAGTGGGGCGATGGTCACGTTGTAGACCGCCGCCTTGCCGCCCGACGTGAACCCGTCAGTGTCCAAGGTCGCGCTGATCTGCGCGTTGCCAGGAGCGACCGGAACCAGCGCCCCATCGCCGCCCACCTTCACCACAGCGGGGTTGCTGCTGGCGTAAGCCCAGCCAGTGGCAGGCGGCGGCGACAGCACCGTGGTGCCCACACGCACTTCGGGGCTCTGCGGTGCGGCCTGGCTGACGCCCAGCGTGAACGGCAGGGTCAGGCTGGACTGCGGGTAAGACAGGGCGACGGTCGTCTGGCAGTTGATGCCCGCCTCGTTGACACCGCTGGTGGCGGTGCGCAGGCCCGGCGTGGTGACCACACAGCTCTGGCCGTTGACGGGCTGGCGCAGGATGCGCAGCGAGTAAGTGCTGCCAGCCGCCACCGCACCCAGCATGTTGCGGCCGTCGGTCAGGGTCAGGACTTCGTTGCGGTTGCCCAGCGTGACGCTGACCGACAGGTCGGCCCCGCTGCGCGTGGTGTCCAGGCCCGATACGGTGGCGCTCACCCGGTAAACCACCACGGTGCTGACCTTGAGCGGTGCGCTCTGCGGCGAGCAGCCCAGGCTGTTGCAGGCCTGGAGCGTGTAGCTGTAGCCGGTGCCGGATTCCAGGCCGGTGTCGGTGTAGGACGTGGCAGTCAGATCGCGGGCGACTTCAGCGCCATCGCGGCTGATGCGGTAGCTCTGCGCCCAGGCCACCGGGCGCCAGGTCAGGCCCAGGCTGTTGGCGTAGGCCTGACCCAGCACCGGGCTGGGTGCGGCGGGCACAGTGATCCTGGAACCTTGCGAGTTCACCGTGACAGACACCGGCGTGGTGCACACGTCCAGCGCGTTGCAGGCCTTGAGGCGGTAGGTGTAAGCCACCGAGGGATCCAGCCCGGTATCGACCACGCTGGTGCCGACAACTTTTTTCTGTCCGGGGAAATTCCCGCCAGAAATGACGTAATAACTGGCGCCTCGCACGGCGTTCCAGCGCAGGCGCAGGCTGCTGGCGCTGGCCACGGCCGCTTCGGCCAGCTCGGGCGAGCTGTCAGGCGTCACGTCGCGGCCGAGCGTGCTGGCCTGCACCGTGGTGTTGGTGGTGATGAGCGCGCCATCGTTCTTCAGGGCCTCGACCACATAGCGGTAGGTGCTGTTTTCGGCCAGCGGCTGATCCACACCATCGACACAGCTGGTTTCCGAGGTCTGGCAGATTTCCCTGCGCACCGGGGCCAAGGCCTCGGAAGACACATCGCCCCCTTCAACAAGGGCCGCGGCGTTGTCCAGCCGGTAGACGCGGTAGAGCGCACTGCCGGTGACAGGGGCCCAGCTCAGCGAAACGGTCTGGGCCGAGGGCGTGACATCGATGTTGCTGAGGCCATCCACCGGGGCGACGTTGCTGCCGCCCGACGTGTCGGCAGGAACCGTTGACGGGGTCGGCGGGGGTGAGGATGTCGGCGGGGTCGCGGTGGAACCTCCACCGCCGCCCCCGCAGGCCGACAGCACCAGCAACGCCATCAGGGAGAGGCCATGGGCGCGCAGCAGGCGCAACCGGGTCGTTTTTCCAGCTTGATCCATCATTCACTCCAGGCGCCCTCTGCACAGGCAAGGGCCAATGAATGGAGATCGGCGGATCAGGCCGTCACTTGAGGCTGAATGGGTCTGTTTACGTCTTTTGCAGGAAGAAAGTCGTGAATCAGTTCACGACTTTCCCCTCAGCCGGCCAGACCCAGCGCTGCGATGGCGCTGCGACTCATACCAATCAGCCAGCCGGGGAAAATGCCCATGGCGATCACCAGCACGCCATTGATGGCCAGCAGCGCACCGGGCAGACCCAGTGTGCCACTGGGGCAGACCGTGGCCGCACCTTCTGGCGGGGCGTCAAAGTACATGACCTTGATGACGCGCAGGTAATAAAAGGCCGCGACCAGAGACAGCAGCACGCCCACCACCGCCAGCGTCACGTACAGCGGATTGCCCGTGCTGACCAGCACCTGCAGCACCGACATCTTGGCGTAAAAACCCACCGTCGGCGGAATGCCCGCGAGGGACAGCAGGAAGAGAATCATCACAGCACCCAGCGCCGGGGAGCGCTTGAACAGGCCCGACAGATCGGCGATTTCTTCCGATTCGAACGATTCGCCCGACAGCCACAAAATCAGGCCAAAAGTACCCAGCGTCGTCATCACGTAGGCGACCAGGTAAAACAGGGCGGAACTGGCGCCCGCCGCAGCGAATTGCGTGCCCCCACCCACCACCATGGGAGTGAGGCCCAGCAGCATGAAGCCCATCTGACCGATGGTGGAGTAGGCCAGCATGCGCTTGAGATTGCTCTGCGCAATGGCGGCCACATTGCCAATGATCATGGACAGCACAGCCAGCACCATCATCATCTGCTGCCAGTGCTCGGCGTAGGCCATCAGGCCGCCCAGCAGCAGACGCACCGTGACCGCAAACGCAGCCAGCTTGGGCGCGGCCGCAATCATCAGGGTGATGCTGGTCGGCGCGCCGTGGTAAACGTCTGGCACCCACATGTGGAAGGGGGCAGCGCCCAGCTTGAAAGCCAGTCCCGCCACGATGAAGACCAGGCCCAGCGTCATCACGCCCGGATGCTGCACAGCACCGCCCTGCAGCGTCTGGAAGACCTGCTCGATGGACAGCGTCCCCGTGGCGCCGTAAATCATGGACATGCCATACAGCAGGAAGCCGCTGGCCATGGCACCCAGCACGAAGTACTTCATGGCGGCTTCGATGCTGCGGGCGTGGTCGCGGCGCAGCGCGGTCATCGCGTACAGCGAAAGGCTCATCAGCTCAAGGCCGACGTAAATCGTCAGGAAGTGGCTGGCCTGGACCATGACGCTCACGCCCAGCAGCGACAGCAGGCTCAGGGTGTAGAACTCGCCGGTGTACATCTCGCGCGTGGCGATGTAGCGGCGCGAATAGGCCAGCGTCACAAAGGTGGCGGCGCTGCCTGCAAAGGCCATGAAGTGGCCCAGCGTGTCCGACTGCACCAGGCCCTGCATGGCCGGATAGGCGTCCTTGCCCAGCATGCTCAGGTGCATCAGGCCGACCACCACCACCGTCGCCTGACTGAGCCAGTAGGTGTAGTGACGCTTGCCCTGCGGCAGGAAAAGGTCGTTGAGCAGGATCACACAGATCATCACCAGCAGGATGATCTCGGGGTAGACCCCCAGCCAGTTCAGAGGGAGCGGAGCATTCATGAGTGGCTATCGTCCGGAGTTAGTTCGCTGAAGGCCCAAAGGCTCAGAGTTTGGAGGTCGCGACATGCTTGAGCAGCTGGGCCACCGAGGGCTCCATCACGTCCGTGAAAGGTTTGGGGTACAGGCCCATGTAAAGCGTGGCCACCGCCAGCACCGCCAGAATGGCGAATTCACGGCCGTTGATGTCCACCAGCTCGCGCACATGCTTGTGCTTGACATCACCCAGGTAAACGCGCTTGTACATCCACAGGGAATAAGACGCGCCCAGAATCAGTGCCGTGGCAGCCAGCAGACCCAGCCAGAAGTTGTGCTGCACGCTGCCCAGAATCACCATCCATTCGCCGACGAAACCGGCGGTGGCGGGCAGCCCGCTGTTGGCCATCGAGAAGAAAAGCGCAAAAGCCGCAAATTTGGGCATCACATTAACGACACCCCCGTAATCGGCAATCTCGCGGGAATGCACGCGATCATAAAGCACGCCAATACAGAAGAACATCGCGGCCGACACAAAGCCGTGCGACACCATCTGCACAATACCGCCCGACACGCCCAGCGGATTGAATATGAAGAAACCCAAGGTCACAAAACCCATGTGCGCGACGGACGAATAAGCCACCAGCTTTTTCATATCCTTCTGCACAATCGCCACCAGGCCAATATAGATCACCGCGACGATGGACATCACAATAATCAGCGGCGCAAAGTGGTGGCTGGCGTCGGGTGCAATCGGCAGCGAGAACCGCAGGAAACCGTAAGCGCCCAGCTTGAGCATGATCGCCGCCAGCACCATGGAGCCACCCGTGGGCGCCTCGACGTGGGCATCGGGCAGCCAGGTGTGCACCGGCCACATCGGCACCTTCACGCTGAATGCCGCCAGGAAGGCAAAGAACAGCCAGCTTTGCGCCGACATGCCCAGCGGCAGACGGTGCCAGTCCAGAATCGAGAAACTGCCCGACTGCGTGTAGAGGTAAAGCAGGGCCACCAGCATCAGCAGAGAGCCCAGCAGCGTGTACAGAAAGAACTTGAAGGCCGCATACACCCGGCGCGGACCGCCCCACACCCCGATCAGGATGTACATGGGGATCAGCGTGGCTTCGAAAAACACGTAGAACAGAAGACCATCCAGCGCGCAGAACACGCCGATCATCAGGCCCGACAGCACAAGGAATGCGCCCATGTAAACGTGCACGCGATCCTGGATCACTTCCCAGCCCGCCGCGACGACCAGTATGGTGATAAAAGCCGTCAGCAGCACAAACCACATGGAAATGCCGTCTACTCCCAGGCTGTAGTAGATATTGAGTGGCGCAATCCAGACGGCCTGCTCAGTGAACTGCATGGCCGCACTGCTGGTATCAAAACCGGTATAGACCGGTATCGTCACCAGGAAAGCCACCACGGACCCGGCCAGCGCCAGCCAACGCGACGTGGAAGGACCCAGTCGCTGTCCCAGCACCAGCAGCAGCAGCCCGAAGACCACTGGCGTCCAAATCGACAAACTCAACAAACCCATGATGGATTCAACCTTGTAACAGGATATTCACAGGAACCCGGACCGCGTCCGGGCTCACGGTCAGAGGTAGGGCCACAGCTGCCAGGTCAGCAGCACCAGCACCGCCAGCGACATCACCCAGGCGTAGCGGTACAGACGGCCGTTTTGCGCCTGCTGCACCAGCAGGGAGAACAGACCCACTGTGCGGGCCGAACCGTTGACCAGCACGCCATCAATCAGGGCCGCATCGCCACCCTTCCAGAACGCCCGGCCGATGCCGCGCGCTCCCGCGGCGAGCACTTTCTCGTTGAAAGCGTCCAGGTAGTACTTGTTGTCCAGCAGCGTGTGCAGCCAGCGGAAGTTGTTGTAGATCGCTTTCGGAATCGACGGCTGCAGCATATAAAACCAGTAAGCCACGCCGACACCTGCCAGAGTCAACCAGAACGGCAGCGTGGTCACGCTGTGCAGGGCCATGGCCACCGGGCCGTGGAATTCTTCAGCCAGCGTGGCGAGCGCCGGATGGCGCGCGGCGTCAATACTGATCACGCCCTTGAAGAAATCGCTGTAGAGCATGCCGGAAATGGTCATAAAACCAATCAGCACCGACGGAATCGCCAACAGCACCAGCGGCAGCGTCACCACCCAGGGCGATTCGTGCGGTTTGGCGGCGTGGCCATGCCCGTGATCGTTGTGGTGATGGTCGTCATGCGGCGCCAGGTGATAACGCTCTTCGCCATGGAAGACCAGGAAATACATGCGGAAGGAATACAGCGCCGTGACAAATACGCTGGCTGTGACCGCAAAGCTGGCAAAGCCCGACCCTGGCAGCGTGGACAGGTGCACCGCTTCGATGATGCTGTCCTTGGAATAGAAACCCGACAGGAAGGGCACACCGATCAGGGCGAGCGACCCCACCAGCGACGTAATCCAGGTGATGGGCATGTATTTGCGCAGCCCCCCCATATAACGCATGTCCTGGTTGTGGTGCATGCCGATAATCACCGAGCCCGCCCCCAGGAAAAGCAGCGCCTTGAAGAACGCGTGCGTCATCAGGTGAAACACCGCCACCGGATAGGCCGAAGCGCCCAGCGCCACCGTCATATAACCGAGCTGCGACAGCGTGGAATAGGCCACCACACGCTTGATGTCGTTCTGGATCACGCCCAGGAAACCCATGAAGAGCGCGGTGATAGCGCCTATGATCATCATGAAGCTCAGGGCCGTATCACTCAGCTCAAACAGCGGCGACATGCGCGACACCATGAATATGCCCGCCGTGACCATGGTCGCCGCGTGAATCAGCGCCGAAATGGGCGTCGGGCCTTCCATGGAATCCGGCAGCCACACATGCAGCGGGAACTGCGCCGATTTGCCCATGGCACCCACAAACAGGCACAGGCAGGCGACAGTCAGCAACATCCATTCGGTGCCGGGGAAAATCAGTGTCGCCAGCTTGTCTTTTTGCGCAAAGATTTCCGAGTAATTCAGGCTGCCCGTGGCATACACCAGCAGGCCAATGCCCAGAATAAAACCGAAATCTCCCACCCGGTTCACCAGAAAGGCCTTCAGATTGGCGAAAATGGCGGTTTCCTTCTTATACCAGAAACCGATCAGCAGGTATGACACCAGACCCACCGCTTCCCAGCCAAAGAAAAGCTGCAGCAGGTTGTTGCTCATGACCAGCATAAGCATCGAGAAAGTGAACAGCGAGATGTAGGCGAAGAAACGCTGGTAGCCGTCATCCTCTTCCATATACCCGATGGTGTAGATGTGCACCATCAGCGACACGAAAGTCACCACGCACATCATCATAGCCGTCAGGCTATCGACCTGGAAGCCGACTTCCATGGTGATGCCGCCGACCTTCATCCATTCGTAAATGGTGCCGTTGAAACTCGCGCCCGCAAAGGCCACCTGTTTGAACACGTAGGCCGACGCCAGAAAAGACAATGCCACACCCAGTATGGTGATGCGATGGCTGGTGGTGCGGCCCAGGGTTTTACCGAAAAAGCCCGCCAGAATGGCCCCGGCCAGAGGCGCCAGAGCCACAAAGAGCAGCAGGCCCGGAGAGAGTTGTGCGTGATCCATGCTTGTGCCTGTTTAGCCCTTGAGGGAATCGAGCTCGCTGATGTCCACCGTCGAGCGGTTGCGGAACAGCACCACCAGAATCGCCAGACCGATGGCCGATTCCGCCGCCGCCACCGTGAGAATGAAAAACACGAACACCTGCCCCGCCATATCACCATTGAAATGCGAAAAGGCAATGAAATTCATGTTGACCGCCAGTAGCATCAGCTCGATGGCCATCAGCAGCACGATCAGGTTGCGGCGGTTCAGGAAAATACCAACGACCGACAGCGCAAACAGCGCCGCGCCCAGCGACAGGAAATGTCCCAAAGAAATCATGATGCTTTCCCTTGTGTGTCCGCAGCAACGCCCTCGGCCTCGACGACCTGCGGCGGCTGGATCTGGACCATTTTCAGGCGATCCGCCTTGCGCACGCGCACCTGCTGCGACGGATCCTGCCCTTTGGCGTCCTTGCGGCCGCGCAGCGTCAGGGCAATCGCGGCAATCATGGCGACCAGCAGCAGCACAGCTGCCAGTTCGAGCGGATACAGGTAATGCGTGTAAATGTGCATGCCCAGCAGCTGGGTATTGGGGATACTGGCCATGTCGGCATTCACCCCCGCTTGGGTGCTGAACCGGTAATTATTCATCAGCACCAGCGACATTTCCACCGCAATCACCACCCCGAGCACAACCGCCATGGGCAGATGTCTGACGAGACGGTTGGGTTCGGTGCTGGGTTTGAAGCTGAGCATCATCACCACGAACAGGAAAAGCACCATCACCGCGCCGACATACACCAGCACCAGGGTAATGGCCAGGAATTCAGCCTTGAGCATCATCCACAGGCAGGCGGCATTGAAAAAAGCCAGCACCAGGAAAAGCGCGGCGTGCACCGTGCTGCGCGCGGTGATCACCAGCGCGCCGGAGACCAGCAGCACCGTGGCAAACAGGTAGAAAAGAAAGGCGGTCATAAGGAACTCGTCTGGAGGGCTCGTGGGGGCCAGATTCAGCGGTAAGGCGCGTCGGCCGCCTTGCGCTGGGCAATCTCGCTTTCGTAGCGGTCACCCACCGCCAGCAGCATGTCCTTGGTGAAATACAGGTCGCCCCGCTTTTCGCCGTGGTACTCGAAAATATGGGTTTCGACAATGGAATCGACCGGGCAGCTTTCTTCGCAGAAACCACAGAAAATGCACTTGGTCAGATCAATGTCGTAGCGCGTCGTGCGGCGGCTGCCGTCATCGCGCTGGTCGGATTCGATGGTGATGGCCATGGCCGGGCAGACTGCTTCGCACAGTTTGCAGGCGATGCAGCGCTCTTCGCCATTGTCATAGCGACGCAGCGCATGCAGCCCGCGGAAACGCGGCGACTGCGGCGTTTTCTCCTCGGGAAACTGCACGGTGATATTGCGGCTGAGAAAATGCCGCCCCGTCAGGGCCATGCCCTTGAACAGCTCTATCAGGAAGAAGCTGTTGATAAAGTTTTTCAGTCCACCAGACATAGCTGACCTCAATTCCAGATCGACCACGGGGTCTGCATCCAGACACCAACCACCACAAGCCACACCAGCGTGACCGGGATGAAGATTTTCCAGCCCAGACGCATGATCTGGTCATAGCGGTAGCGCGGGAAGGTCGCGCGAACCCACAGGAAAAGCGTGACCACAATGAACACCTTGATGGCCAGCCAGATCCAGCCGGGTATCCAGGTGAAGGGCGCGAAATCGAAGGGGGACGCCCAGCCGCCGAAAAACATCAGCACGCACAGCATGGACACCAGAATCATGTTGGCGTATTCGGCCAGGAAGAACATGGCGAACGCCATGCCCGAGTATTCGATCATGTGACCGGCCACGATTTCCGATTCGCCTTCCACCACGTCAAAGGGGTGACGGTTGGTTTCGGCGAGACCCGAAATGAAATACACCACGCAGATCGGCAGCAGCGGCAGCCAGTTCCAGGACAGGAAAGACAGGCCATGCGCCGCAAACCAGCCCTGCTGCTGGCTGGACACGATGGTGCCCATATTCAGCGACCCGGTGACCATCAGCACCACCACAAAGCAGAAGCCCATGGCGATTTCGTAAGACACCATCTGCGCCGATGCGCGCAGTGCGCCCAGGAAAGCGTATTTCGAGTTGGATGCCCAGCCCGCAATGATCACGCCATACACCTCCAGCGAGGTGATCGCCATAATGAAGAGCAGACCGGCATTGACATTCGACAGCGCCACGTCCGGGCCAAACGGAATCACTGCCCAGGCCGCCAGCGCCGGCATGATGGTCATGACCGGGCCCAGAAAGAACAGGCCTTTGTTGGCGGCGGTGGGGCGGATGATTTCCTTGAAAATCAGCTTGACCGCGTCGGCGATGGGCGTAAGCAGACCAAACGGCCCCACGCGGTTGGGACCGGGGCGGATCTGCGTCATGCCGATGGCCTTGCGCTCCCAGAGCGTCAGGTAAGCCACGCTGATCAGCAGTGGCAGCAGCACACAGATGATCGTGATCAGCGCCCAGACCACCGGCCAGGCGGCGCCCAGCGTGTCTGTACCCCATTGTTGAACTGTATCCAGCATATGCCTGGTTCCTTGGCGTGTGTCGTTGTGGCGGCTGCGGGTCAGGCCGCCTGGGCTGGAGCAGCAGGCGCTGCCGGTGCGAGGACCCCCATCACCTGAACGGCCGAGCCAGAAGCCTGCCCGGTGATGTCAGCGCCCTGGGCGTTGCGGGTTTTCTGGAGCGATGCAGCGCGGCGCACCACCAGATCGCTCTGGTAGCTGGGCCAGTAGCGCAGGCCGGCGTCGCCGGTGGCCGACAGGGCCGCTTGGATGCTGGCCAGCGTCACGCTGGAGGCCGGCGCGTTGGAGAGCTGGCTGACTGCCGCTGCACCATCCGGACCGACACCGGCCTGCTGCAGGGCCTCGGTCGCGACCTCGCGGGCGCTGTCCTGGTCAAAACCGGGCAGATTCAGCAGGTTACCCAGCACGCGCAGCACCTTCCAGCCCGGGCGGGTTTCGCCCAGCGGCGGCACCACGCCCTGCGCGCTCTGCACGCGCCCTTCGGCGTTGACGTAGGTGCCCGCCGTCTCGGTATAGGGGGCAATCGGCAGCTGCACATCGGCAGATTCGGCGTTGGCGCTGGCAAAGGGCGACAGCGACACCACCAGCCCGGACTGGGCCAGCGCGGCGCGCGCGGCTTCGGCATCGCGGGCGTCCTGAACGCCGTCCACATTCAGCAGGAAGAGCGCCTTCATGGGCTGCGCCAGCATCTGCGCGGCACCCAGCGCGCCGTCGGCCTGCGCCGCTCCGACCCACTGCGCACCCACGCTGTTGCCCTGCGCGCCCAGCACGCCGCACGTGCCGCCCAGCAGGCGGGCAGCAGCATCGGCCAGCCATTGCAGTTCGCTGGCCTGCGGGTGCTGCTCGGCCTGGTTGCCCAGCAGCACGGTGTTCACGCCCGCGTCCAGCAGGCTCTGCGCCCAGGCGGTGTTGGCCGCGCTGGCGGTCACGCCCAAGTCGAGCGAATCGCCCTTGATCGTGGCCAGCGCCCCCACCAGGCCCGCCAGCGTGGCCAGCCAGCGGTCGGAGGAGACGATTTCGTCGTGCGCCAGCGGCATGGCCCAGTCCTGGGCGACGCTGTGCAGGCGGTGAATGGCCGCGCCGCTGCGGGCTGCAGCGCGCAGGCGGCTGGCGAAGAGCGGGTGCTCGCTGCGCAGGAAAGAGCCGATGACCAGCGCCCCCGGCACACGCGACAGCGCGGCAATGGGCTGACCCAGCCAGCGTGCGCCCTTGGGCGACACGTTGCGCGTGTCGGCGTGGCGGGTGCGGGTGCCGACGTGGCGGCTGCCCACGGCGTTGATGAGTTTTTTCAGCAGATACAGCTCTTCCAGCGTGCTGGTTTCGCTGGCGACAGCACCAATGCCGTCGGCACCGAACTCGGCCTTGACGCGCTGCACACCGTCCGCGACGTACTTCAGCGCCGTCGTCCAGTCCACCGACTGCCACTGGCCGCCCTGCTTGATGCGCGGTGCGGTCAGGCGATCACTGCCGTTGAGCGCTTCATAGCTGAAACGGTCGCGGTCGGAGATCCAGCATTCGTTGACGGCCTCGTTTTCCTGCGGCACCACGCGCAGCACGCGGTTGTTCTTGACCTGGACGACCAGGTTGGCGCCGGTGGAATCGTGCGGACTGACCGATTTGCGGCGAGACATTTCCCAGGTGCGGGCGCTGTAGCGGAAGGGCTTGCTGGTCAGTGCGCCGACGGGGCAGATGTCGATCATGTTGCCCGACAGCTCGGAATCCACGGTCTGGCCCACGAACGTGGTGATTTCGGCGTGCTCGCCGCGATGCAGCATGCCCAGCTCCATCACCCCGGCGATCTCCTGGCCGAAGCGCACGCAGCGTGTGCAGTGGATGCAGCGGCTCATTTCCTCCATGGAAATCAGCGGGCCGACGTTTTTGTGGAAGACCACGCGCTTTTCTTCCGCGTAGCGCGTGGCGCTGCCACCGTAGCCCACGGCCAGATCCTGCAGCTGGCACTCGCCGCCCTGATCGCAGATCGGGCAATCCAGCGGGTGGTTGATCAGCAGGAATTCCATCACCGATTTCTGCGCCGCCAGCGCTTTTTCGCTGTGGGTGCGCACGATCATGCCCTGCGTCACCGGCGTGGCGCAGGCGGGAACGGGTTTGGGCGCTTTTTCGACCTCGACCAGACACATGCGGCAATTGGCCGCAATGGACAGCTTCTTGTGATAGCAGAAGTGCGGCACATAGGTGCCCGCAGCCTCGGCGGCATGCATGACCATGCTGCCATCGGGAACGGTCACTTTCTGGCCGTTGAGTTCCAGTTCAACCATGGTTGTTGTCCATCCAGTCTCAGGCGGCAGCGCCGACGGGGCGCGCGGCCCGGATCTTGGCTTCGAATTCGGGGCGGAAATGCTTGATCATGCCGCGCACCGGCATGGCGGCGGCGTCGCCCAGGGCGCAGATCGTGCGGCCCATGATGTTGAGCGCGACGTTGTCCAGCATGTCGAGGTCTTCAGCGCGGCCTTCGCCGTTCTGGATGCGGCTGAGCATGCGCCACAGCCAGCCCGTGCCCTCGCGGCAGGGCGTGCACTGGCCGCAGGATTCGTGGGCGTAGAAGTAGGACAGGCGCAGCAGGCTCTCGACCATGCAGCGGGTTTCGTCCATGACGATCACGGCGCCCGAGCCCAGCATCGAGCCGGCTTTGGCGATGCTGTCGTAATCCATGGTGCAGGCCATCATGATGTCGGCTGGCAGCACGGGCGCTGACGATCCGCCCGGGATCACGGCCTTAAGCTTTTTGCCGCCCTTGACGCCACCCGCCAGCTCCAGCAGCGTGCTGAAGGGCGTGCCCATGGGCACTTCGTAGTTGCCGGGGCGCTCGACGTCGCCGACCATGGAGAAAATCTTGGTGCCGCCGTTGTTGGGCTTGCCGCACTCCAGGTAGGCCTGACCGCCGTTGCGCACGATCCAGGGCACCGCCGCGAAGGTTTCGGTGTTGTTGATCGTGGTCGGGCGTCCGTAGAGGCCAAAGCTGGCCGGGAACGGCGGCTTGAAGCGCGGCTGGCCTTTTTTGCCCTCCAGCGATTCCAGCAGCGCGGTTTCCTCGCCGCAGATGTAGGCGCCAAAGCCGTGGAAAGCGTGCAGCTGGAAGCTGTGGGCGCAGCCCAGGATGTTGTCGCCCAGATAACCGGCGGCGCGGGCCTGCTCCAGCGCTTCCTCGAAGCGGTCGTAAGCCTCGAAAATTTCGCCGTGGATGTAGTTGTAGCCCACGGTGATGCCCATGGCGAAGGCGGCAATGCACATGCCTTCGATCACGCTGTGCGGGTTGTACAGCAGGATGTCGCGGTCCTTGCAGGTGCCGGGTTCGCCCTCGTCCGAGTTACATACCAGGTACTTCTGGCCGGGCAGGCCGCGCGGCATGAAGCTCCACTTCAGGCCGGTCGGGAAGCCCGCGCCGCCGCGTCCACGCAGCGACGAGGTCTTGATCTCGGCGATCAGCTGGTCCTGCGTCCAGGGCTCGCCGCCGTCCTTGCCCAAAATTTTCTTCAGGGCCGCGTAACCGCCGCGTGCTTCGTAAGACGCCAGATCCCAGTTGCTGCCGTCCAGGCCCGCGTAAATCTGCGGCTGGATGTGGCGGCCGTGGAAGCAGGTGGCGTCGCCTTGGGTTTGGAATTCGCTCAGATCGAGTTGCACCTCAGGCCCCTTTTTTCGCAGCGCCCTGCAGCTTGTCCAGCAGGCGGTCGAGTTTGTCGTGGCTCATGTAGCTGAGCATCTGGCGGTCGTTGACCAGCAGCACCGGCGCGTCAGCGCAGGCCCCCAGACACTCGCTCTCCTGCACCGTGATGGCGCCATCGGCCGTGGTTTCGCCCTTGTGCACGCCCAGGCGCTGGCAGACGTGTTCCAGGGCGTCCTGTCCGCCGCGAAGCTGGCAGGGCAGGTTGGTGCAGACGTTCAGTTTGTACTGACCCACCGGCTTCTGGTTGTACATGTTGTAGAAGGTGGTCACCTCCTGCACCGCCACCGGCGCCATGCCCAGGTAATCCGCAATGGCGACTTCAGCCGCGTGGCTGACGTGGCCCTGCTCCTGCTGGACGATGGACAGGCAGGCCATCACCGCAGACTGCTTCTGCTCGGGCGGGTATTTGGCCACTTCGCGGTCAAAGCGCGCGCGGGTGGCATCGGAAAGAGTCAGGGGCGCATTCATCGGTCGATCTCGCCAAAAACGATGTCCATGGTGCCGATCACGGCCACGGCGTCGGCAATCATGTGGCCACGCGCCATCTCGTCGAGCGCAGCCAGGTGGGGGAAGCCGGGCGCACGAATCTTCATGCGGTAGGGTTTGTTGGCCCCGTCGCTGATCAGGTAGATGCCGAACTCGCCCTTGGGGTGCTCGACGCCCTGGTAGACCTCGCCCTCGGGGACGTGCATGCCTTCGGTGAAGAGCTTGAAGTGGTGGATCAGGCCTTCCATGTCCGACTTCATGGCGTTGCGCTTGGGCGGCGCCACTTTCAGGTTGTCGGTGATCACGGGGCCGGGGTTCTTTTTCAGCCAGTCCACGCACTGCTTGATGATGCGGTTGGACTGGCGCATTTCCTCGACGCGCACCAGGTAGCGGTCGTAGGTGTCACCGTTGGTGCCGATGGGGATATCGAACTCCATGCGGTCGTAGACATCGTAGGGCTGGAACTTGCGCAGATCCCACGCAATGCCCGAACCGCGCAGCATGGGGCCGGAAAAGCCCATGTTTTTGGCGCGCTCGGGGCTGACCACGCCGATGCCCACAGTGCGCTGCTTCCAGATGCGGTTGTCGGTCAGCAGGGTTTCGTACTCGTCCACATAGCGCGGGAAGCGCTGGGTGAAGTCGTCGATGAAATCCAGCACCGAGCCCTGGCGGTTCTCGTTCAGGCGGGCGATCTCGCGGGCGTTGCGGATTTTGCTGGCCTGGTGCTGCGGCATCTGGTCGGGCAGATCGCGGTAAACGCCACCCGGACGGAAGTAGGCCGCGTGCATGCGCGCACCCGACACGGCTTCGTAGACGTCGAAGAGATCTTCGCGCTCGCGGAAGCAGTAGATCAGGATGTTCATCGCGCCGCAGTCGATCCCGTGCGCGCCCAGCCACAGCAGGTGGTTGAGCAGGCGGGTGATCTCGGCAAACATCACGCGGATGTACTGCGCACGCACCGGCACCTCGATGTCGAGCATTTTCTCGACCGCCAGGCAGTAGGCGTGCTCGTTGCACATCATCGAGACGTAATCCAGCCGGTCCATGTAGGGCAGGTTCTGGATGTAGGTCTTGGTTTCGGCCAGCTTTTCGGTGGCGCGGTGCAGCAGGCCGATGTGCGGATCGGCGCGCTGGATGACTTCGCCGTCCAGCTCGAGCACCAGGCGCAGCACGCCGTGTGCGGCCGGATGCTGCGGCCCGAAGTTCAGGGTGTAGTTCTTGATTTCAGCCATGGTGCTTCGCCTTGGTGCCCGGTCTCAGTGCAGACCGCCGTAGCGGTCCTCGCGCACCACGCGCGGGGTGATTTCGCGCGGATCGATGGTCACGCTCTGGTATTTCACGCGGCGGTTTTCTTCGTCGTAAATCATTTCGACGTGGCCGGTCAGCGGGAAATCCTTGCGCATGGGGTGGCCGATGAAGCCGTAGTCGGTGAGGATGCGGCGCAGGTCGTTGTGGCCTTCGAAAATCAGGCCGTAAAGGTCAAACGCCTCGCGCTCGAACCAGTTGGCAGCCGACCACACGGCGGTCAGGCTGTCGACCACCGGCCAATCGTCGTCGGTGGGCGCCACGCGCAAGCGCAGGCGGCAGTTGTGTTTAATGGACAGCAGGTGGGTGACCACGGCGTAGCGCGGCCCGTCCCAGGGCATGTCTTTCCAGGTCGAGTAATCGACGCCGCACAGGTCGATCAGCACCTCGAAGGCCAGATCAGCGTGATCGTGCAGCTCGCGGGCGACGCCCAGATAGTCGGCGGCATTCACCACGAGGGTGAGCTGGCCACGGTGCTCGATGAACTGACGGGCGCGCTCGCCCAGAACAGCCTGCAGGCGGGATTTCAGGGTGGCGATGTCGGTGTAGGGGGCGCGGTTCATCTCAGACCTGACGGGCAATGGTGTTTTCGCGGCGGATCTTGGCCTGCAGCTGCAGGATGCCGTAGAGCAGCGCCTCGGCGGTGGGCGGGCAGCCCGGCACGTAGACGTCCACCGGCACGATGCGGTCGCAGCCGCGCACGACGCTGTAGCTGTAGTGGTAATAGCCACCGCCGTTGGCACACGAGCCCATGCTCAGCACCCAGCGCGGTTCGGCCATCTGGTCGTAGACCTTGCGCAGTGCGGGCGCCATTTTGTTGCACAGCGTGCCGGCCACGATCATCAGATCGGACTGACGGGGGCTGGGGCGGAACAGCATGCCGAAACGGTCGATGTCATAGCGCGCCGCACCGGCGTGCATCATCTCGACCGCGCAGCAGGCCAGACCGAAAGTCATCGGCCAGAGCGAACCGGTCTTGGACCAGTTCATCAGGGTGTCAACCGAGGTGGTGACGAACCCTTCTTTCAGGACACCGTGGATACTCATTTCACTCTCCGGAGCAGCAGGCTGCCATCATCGGACAAACGCTGCAGGCTGTCGCAGCAGCCGGGTCATTCCCAGTTCAGCGCGCCTTTTTTCCACTCGTAGACAAAGCCGACGACCAGGATGGCCAAAAACACCATCACTGACATGAAGCCCATCAGGCCGATGTCCTTGAGCGCCACCGCCCAAGGGAACAGAAAAGCAATTTCCAGGTCAAACAGAATGAAGAGGATGGCGACGAGGTAGTAGCGCACATCAAACTGCATGCGGGCGTCCTCGAAAGCCTCGAAGCCGCATTCGTAAGGGGAGTTCTTCTGGGGATCAGGCCGGTTAGGCCCCATCACCGAGCCCAGGAGCATCGGTGCCACGCCAATGACGACGCCCACAACGATGAACAGGATAACGGGCAGATATTCTTGCAGGTCCATGTTGCTGCATGCCTTTTGCGATCGACCTGCCAGAAGGGCAGACCGGAATTGACGCGACCCACAGCCCGTGAGTCATCTGGTGCCGACGACGAGACTCGAACTCGTACAGCTTTCGCCACTACCCCCTCAAGATAGCGTGTCTACCAATTTCACCACGTCGGCCTGAGTGCTGGTCAGCAAGTTAGCGCCATCACAGGCGACAGTCTTACGGGGTGACCAGTCCAGAGCAGCGGGATTGTAGCCCAAAAAGTCCGAGCTCCTGCCCTGAAACGGCCTGCAAAGCCGCTGCGCGCTGCGGTCACTGCCCTGCCAGACGGCCAGTCAACAAGCCACTTTGGCTGCAGAATGAACGGCTTGCGTCACAGCCCACCCCTCGCCATGCGCCAGAAAGACAGCACCGTCATTCACCTTCACGCGGGTGCTCCAGTACAGCCGCCCCTGGGAGCGCCCTGCAATGGCTGCGGCGTGTGCTGCGCGCTGTCGCCCTGCCCGCTGGGCCGCGTGCTGACCCAGCGCCTGAGCGGCCCCTGCGCTCTGCTGCGCTGGCAGGAAGACGCCGGCCTGTACCGCTGCGGGGCACTGGCAGCGGCCGCGGCGGCCCCCTGGCCTTTGCGCAGTGCGGCGCAGGCTCTGGCCGGGCGCTGGATCGCCGCTGGCCAGGGCTGCGACTGCCCGTCGCGCGCAGAGCCGTCAGCAAGGTAGAATCCGCACTTCGCGCGACTTCCCCAAGCCCTTGATCTCCGGGCCATTTTCAGACCATGCACCCCCAAGACCCCGCGTCCGCCGCCGCCCCCTTCGAGGACGAAGACGAAATCAGCCTGCTCGACCTGCTGCGCGTCGTCGCTGAAAACCTCTGGCTGCTGATTCTGGGGCCGCTGCTGATCGGCCTGGCGGCGCTGGGCATCACCTTCGCCATCACGCCGACCTTTACCGCCACCACCACCTTTCTGCCGCCCCAGCAGCAGCAGAGCGCAGCGGCCAGCATGCTGCAGAGCCTGGGCGGCCTGGCCAGCCTGGCGGGCGCCGCCACCGGCATCAAAAGCCCCAGCGACCAGTACGTGGCGTTTCTGGGCACCAACACCATCATGGACGCCATGATCAAGCGCTTCGATTTGAAAAAGCGCTATGAGCAGGAAACCCTGGACGGCACGCGCAAGGCGCTGAAGGCCAAAACGCAGACCGACGACGGCAAAAAAACCGGCCTGATCAGCGTCAGCGTCGACGACAAAGACCCCAAATTCGCCGCCGAACTGGCCAACGCCTACGTGCAGGAACTGGGCAAGATGCTCGACCGCGTCAGCCTGACCGAGGCCCAGCAGCGCCGGGCGTTCTTCCAGAAGCAGATGGACGAGGCCCAGAAAAAGCTGGCTGATGCCGAAAGCGCCTTGGGCGCCAGCGGCGTCAACGCCAGCACGATCAAGCTCAGCCCGGACACGGCGATCGCTGTCGTGGCCACGCTGCAGGCCAAAATCGCCGCGCTGCAGGTGCAAATGGCCGCCATGCGCGGTTACCTGACCGAGAACGCGCCCGAGTTCCGCCAGGCGCTGGACCAGATGAAAGCCCTGCGCGAGCAGCTGGCCGAGGCCCAGCGCCGCGATCAGGACAGCGGCCTGCCCGCCAGCGTCGATTCGGGCTACATCAACAAATACCGCAATTTCAAGTATCAGGAAACGCTGTTCGAGATGATGGCCAAGCAGTACGAGGTCGCCCGCATCGACGAAAGCCGCGAGGGCGCCGTCATCCAGATCGTCGATCCGGCGATGCCGCCTGAGCTCAAATCCAAGCCCAAAAAGGGGCTGATCGCTGTTCTGGCGACGCTGGGCGCCGGGTTTGTGCTACTGCTCTTCGTCTTTGTGCGCGAAGCCTGGCGCAACGCCCGCAATGACCCGGAAGCGGCCGAGAAAATCGAAGCCATCCGCCAGGCGCTGAGCCGCCGCTGAAGCAGAATCCCGGCGACGGCCCCGCTCCCAAAAAGAAACCGGCTTCAAGGCCGGTTTCTTTTTGGGGTGCATGGCTCTGAGCCAGTCAGGCGCTCAGGGCTTGGCGGGCTGCAGCCTGTCGTCCAGCTCGGCCAGATCCTGGTCGGTGATGGCGCCCGCCGCACGGCGCAGCCCCAGATAAGCCGACAGCGCACCGTAGCGCGCCTGGTCCAGGTCGCGCCGGGTCTGGTAGACCTGGTTCTGGGCGTTGAGCACATCCAGACTGGTGTTCATGCCGACCTCATAACCCAGACGCGCCGCCTTGAGCAGCAGCTCGGCCGACGATACAGCGGTGCGCAGCGCCAGGGCCTGCGCCTGCGTCGAGCGCAGGGTGTAAAACGCCGTGCGCGTTGCCTGCGTCACGCTGCGGCGCGCCGCTTCCTGCTGCTGGCGGGCGGCGTCGAGCAGCGCCAGCGTTTCGCGCAGGCGGTTGTCGTTCAGGCCGCCGGTGTAGAGCGGCATGTTGAAGTTGACACCGACCTGGCCGGTGCCGCTGCGCGCACTGCCCGACACCCAGCCCGCCCCCGGTACACGGCTGCGCGACTGGTCGCGGGCGACACCCACCTGACCCACCAGCGCCAGCGTGGGCGCGTCCTGGGCACGGGCCAGCGCCACGTCCAGTTCGGCGCTCTGGGCGGCCAGCGCGGCCTGCTGCACGGCAGGCGACAGGCTCTCGGCCAGCGCCACCCACTCGTCCACCGTTTCGGGGCGCACGGCCAGCATCGAGTTTTTGTCGGCCAGCGCGGTGGGTTTGAGCTCCCAGGGCGTCACGTCGGCCTGGCCGGTGATCTGCGCCAGGGCCAGCTGGCGCGTCTGCACCGTGTTGCGCGCCGACAGCAGCTGCGCCTGCAGGACATCGACCTGCGCCTGCGCCTGGCGCGAATCGGTGACCGTCGCGTTGCCGACCTCGAAATTGCGCGTGGCAAATTTGAGCTGGCCCTGGGCCGCGTCCAGCGCCGATTCCAGGGCGCGGACGGCAGATTGGGCGGTCAGCACGTCAAAGTAAGCCTGCGACACGCGCTGGATCAGATCCTGCCGGGCCGCTTCGAGCGTGGCGCGCGCAATGTCCTGCCCGCGCTGCGCCTTCTCCACCGTGAGGCTGCTGGCGCGGTTATAGAGGCTCTGCTGCGCGGAAACGCCCAGCGCCAAGCCCAGCTTCTGGGCCGATTTGGCCGTCTGGCTGTCGGGGGTTTCTGCGGCCTGAACCGTGGCGCTGCCGGTCAGGCCGAGCTGCGGACGCAGTGCCGCGCGGGCCTGTTCCACCTTGTAGGGCACAGACGCGGCCTGCGCCTGCGCGGCCCGCCAGGTCGCGTCGGACTGCAGGGCCTGCGCCAGCACCTCGTGCAGGGACTGTGCCTGCGCGCCGCCCGCCGCCAGCAGCACCGCAGCCGCAAGGACGCCCCGGCGCCAGGCCGTTGGCACGGAGAAGCAGCAGGAGCGGTGCGCGCGCATCAGAAAACGAATTCGCGGGGTTCGGCGACCAGGCCCAGCAGCGCTGGCGCCCAGGTCTCGAACAGGGGTTCGCTGCGCACCCGGCCATCCACCCGGCGCAGACGGCTGGCGACCATCAGCGGATCAGCCACTCGGCCGACAATGCCGACGATGAGGCCATTCGGGTGCAGCGTGGCCCACAGCGCATCGGGGATGGACGGCAGCGATCCGGCCAGCAGCACGGCGTCAAAGCCGTTGCCTTCCGACGGAATGGCCGAACCCGCCTGCAGGCGCACGCGGCTGCCGCGCAGGTTTTTTTCGGCCTGCTTGAGCAGGGCCGGACTTTGCTCGGTGGCCAGGACCTCGCAGCCCAGATCGGCCAGCAGCGCGACCATGTAGCCGGTGCCCGCGCCGATCAGCAGAATGCGGCGTGCAGTGGGCACGAGCGCGGTGACGGTGTCATGCACCAGCCGCGCCTGCACTTTGGGACTGAGCATGATCTGGCCATCGTCCAGCGGCAGCTCGCAATCCATCAGGGCCAGTTCGCGTTGCGCGGGCGGGACGAAATCTTCGCGGTGCACGCGCGACAGCGTCGCCAGAACGGCTTCGTCGAGCACATTCCAGGGGCGAATCTGCTGCTCGATCATGTGATAGCGGGCCTGCTCCCGCGCTTCGGGAGTCATCGGTGTGCTCATGGAACCCTCTTTCTGTGGAGTCTGCTATTTTATCGGGAAAGATTCCGCCCGCGCACGCGCGGCCTATGCCTTCTGCCCCCAGGGACACCCATGCCCGACACCGCTGTCTTCTCTACTGCCATCCGGGCTTTGCGGCCTGATCTGCAGCGCCGTCGTCTGCTGGCCGCCGGCGCGCTGCTGCCGCTGCTGGCGGCCTGCAAAAACCCGCTGGGCCCGGACGGGCTGAGCCTGACGCGCGAGCAGCTCAACCAGGCACTGGCCACGCGCTTTCCCATGGAGCGACGCGTGCTGGAGGTCCTGACCGTGCAGCTCTCGACGCCGCAGGTGACGCTGCTGCCGCAGGACCAGCGTCTGGGCACCGCTCTGGCGCTGGCGGTGCGCGACCGGATTTTCGATCTGCAGGCGCGCGGCCGTGTGGCGCTGACCTACCGCCTGCGCTACGACCCCAGCGACGGCAGCATCCGCATGAGCGATGTCAACGTCGACCAGCTCGAACTGGCCAGCGGGGCCACGGCGCTGCAGGGCTATCTGCAGCGCATCGGCAGCGTGCTGGCCGAGCAGTTTTTCAACGATCTCAGCCTCTACACGCTCAGCGCCAGCCAGCGCCAGATGCTGGGCACACTGGGCCAGCCGGTGATCGAGATCAGCGCCGACCGCCTGCGCATCCGGCTGCAGCCGGCGTCCTGACTCCGCCATGTCCGCCGACCTTGCTCTGGCCCTGCCAGCCCATCTTCCCGCTGATCTGCCCCTGCAGGCCTGGGGGCAGACGCTGCAGCTGCTGGTCGAGCTGGGCGGCACCGCCGCGTTTGCCCTGTCGGGCGTGATGGAGGCTGCGCGCAAGCGCCTGGACCCTGTGGGCGTGTGCGTGGTCGGTTGCCTGGCGGCCTTTGGCGGCGGCACGGTGCGCGATCTGCTGCTGGACCAGCGCCCGTTTTTCTGGGTCAGCCACGAAAGCACATTGTGGGCCGTGCTGCTGCTGTGCGCGCTGTCCATGCTGTTTCTGCGCGACAGGCATTTCTCCATCACCGAACGCGCCATGCTCTGGCCCGACGCGCTGGGACTGGGCCTGTTCACCGCCGCCGGGGTGCACCAGTCCATCGCCGCCGACATGCCCGCGCTGGTGACCGTGCTGCTGGGCGTCATCACCGGCACGTTTGGCGGTGTGCTGCGCGACATGGTCTGCAACGAGATTCCCGCCGTGCTCAAAGACCACCGCCCCTACGCGCTGTGTGCGTTTGCGGGCGCCTGGCTGTGCCTCGGTCTGGTCGCGCTGGGCCTGCCAGGCTGGATCAGCGTGCTGGCCTGCGTCGCCCTGACGGCCGGATCGCGGGGGCTGGCGGTGCGCCGCGGCTGGCAGATTCCGCACTGGCGCTCGGGCTCGCCCGGGCCGGAGAACCCCCATGACCGGCACTGACACCCCCTGTGCCGTGGTGGTCGGCGGCGCCAATGTGGACGTGCTGGCCCGCACGCACACGGCCGGACTGGCGGGCGATTCGCTGCCCGGCGACATCGGCGTGAGCGCGGGCGGCGTGGCGCGCAATATCGCCGACAACCTGGCGCGGCTGCTGCAGGCCCCAGGCGGGCCTCAAGGGCAGGTTCATCTGCTGTCGGCCTGGGGCAGCGATCCGCTGGGCCTGTGGCTGCGCAGCAGCACCGAAGCCTGCGGCGTGGACACCACCGGCGGCTGGGCGCCCAAGGGCGCGCGCAGCGCCGCGTATCTGGCGCTGCACGATGCCACGGGCGAACTGGCCGGCGCCGTCAACGACATGGCCGTGCTGGCGGGCTGGCCCGCGATGCACCTGGCCGACGCGCTGCGCCCGCGGCTGTCAGGCAGCGCCGCGCTGGTGCTCGATGGCAACCTGTCGCCCGAGCAGATCGACGCGGCCCTTAACAGTACCGGGCCACTGCCGCCGCTGTTTGTGGACCCGGTCTCTGCCCACAAAGCTGCGCGCTGGCGGCCGTGGCTGTCGCGCATCCACACCCTGAAACCCGACCGCCTGGAAGCCGCCGTGCTGCTGGGCCTGGACCCCGCGCTGACGCACGACGCCCAGCGTCTGATCGATGGCCTGCACGATGCGGGCGTGGCCCGCGTTTTCCTGAGCGGTGGCCCCCAGGGCCTGCTGTGGAGCGTGCGCGATCCCGGCCAGCCGGCGCAGAGCGGCCTGCAGCCCAGCCTGGTGCGCGGCGTGGTCAACACCAGCGGCGCGGGCGACGCGCTGATGGCGGCGCTGGTGTATGGTCATCTCCTGCTGGACGACTGGACCTGGCCTGAGCGCGTGCGCTGGGCCAGCGCCTGTTCGGCCCTGACGGTGGAAAGCCCGCACACCGTCGCCCCCGACCTGACCCCGGCCGCCGTGGCGGCCTTGCTTGACGAAATTAACGCTCCGACATGAACTCTTCTGCCTCCGCATCCCTTCCCGCCGCCCTTCCTTCCGCCCTTCCCGGCGTGCCCTGTGGCCCGCTGCTGGCCGAGCGCCTGCAGATCCAGCCCGAGGTGCGCGAAGCCCTGCACAGCGGCCGCCCCGTGGTCGCGCTGGAGTCGACCATCATCTCGCACGGCATGCCCTACCCGCAGAACGTCGAAACCGCCCTGCAGGTGGAAGCCGCCGTGCGCGATCAGGGCGCCGTTCCGGCGACGATGGCGATCCAGGAAGGACGTCTGTGCATCGGCCTGTCGACCGCGCAGATCGACACCCTGGGCCGCGCCGGACACGCCGCCACCAAAGTCAGCCGCCGGGATCTGGCCAGCGTGCTCAGCCAGGGGGGCCTGGGCGCCACCACGGTCGCCTCGACGATGATGCTGGCCGCGTGGGCCGGCATCCGCATCTTCGCCACCGGCGGCATCGGCGGCGTGCACCGGGGCGGCGAGCGCAGCATGGACATCTCGGCCGACCTGCAGGAGCTGGCGCGCACGCCGGTGGCCGTGGTCTGCGCCGGGGCCAAATCCATCCTGGATCTGGGCCTGACGCTGGAATATCTGGAAACGCACGGCGTGCCCGTCGTCGGCTACCAGACCGACGAGCTGCCCGCCTTCTTCAGCCGCGAGAGCGGCCACGCCGTGCCGCTGCGCCGCGACAGCCCGGGCAGTCTGGCGCAACTGCTGCACACGCACTGGGGACTGGGCCTGAGCAGCGGCTGCGTCGTGGCCCACCCGATCGCACCCGAGCACGCGCTGGACGCCGACCAGATCGACGACACCATCGCCCGCGCACTGGACGAGGCCGAGCGCCAGGGCATCCACGGCAAGGCCGTGACGCCCTTCCTGCTGGCGCGGGTGAACGAGCTCAGTGGCGGACGCAGCCTGGCCAGCAACATCCAGCTGGTGCTGGGCAACGCCCGCCTGGCGGCGCAGACCGCTGTGTCGCTGTCGGCGCTGTCGGCGCTGAACGCCCCGGGCGCAGCATGAACCTGGGCCAACCGGCGGCGGGCAAAACGGCGGGCAAGGCCCCCGCCAAAGGCGCGGGCAAATCGCAGTTCGTGTGCCGCGACTGCGGCAGCGTCCAGCCCAAATGGCTGGGCCGCTGCCCGGACTGCAGCGCCTGGAACACGCTGGAAGAAACGGCTGCCGCGCCCCCTGCCGCCGCAGCGGGGCGCAACCGCTTTGCCGCGCTGACTGCCAGCCAGCCCGTGACGCGCCTGGCCGACATCGCCGCCAGCGAGGTCGAGCGCCAGCCCACGGGCCTGGACGAGCTGGACCGCGTGCTGGGCGGTGGCCTGGTCGCGGGTGGCGTCATCCTGATCGGCGGCGACCCGGGCATCGGCAAAAGCACGCTGCTGCTGCAGGCGCTGGACGCGGTCTCGCAGCGCCTGCGCGTGCTGTATGTGACGGGCGAAGAATCGGGCGCTCAGGTGGCGCTGCGCGCGCACCGCCTGGGGCTGTCCGGCCAGAACGTGCACGTGCAGGCCGAAACGCATCTGGAAAGCATCCTGGCCACACTGGAGCGCGAACAGCCCGATTTCTGCGTCATCGATTCCATCCAGACCGTGTACAGCGACCAGCTGACCAGCGCCCCGGGTTCGGTGGCGCAGGTGCGCGAGTGCGCGGCCCACCTGACGCGCGCCGCCAAATCCAGCGGCTGCACGCTGGTGATGGTCGGCCATGTGACCAAGGAAGGCGCGCTGGCCGGGCCGCGCGTGCTGGAGCACATGGTCGATACGGTGCTCTACTTCGAGGGCGATACGCACAGCAGCTTCCGCCTGGTGCGCGCCATCAAGAACCGCTTTGGTGCTGTCAACGAGATCGGCGTTTTCGCCATGACCGAGCGCGGCCTGCGCGGCGTGAGCAACCCCAGCGCCATCTTCCTGTCCACGCAGGGCGCGCCGGTGCCCGGATCGTGCGTGCTGGTCACGCTGGAGGGCACGCGGCCGCTGCTGGTCGAAATCCAGGCGCTGGTGGACAGCGGCGGGCCCAGCCCGCGCCGCCTGTCGGTCGGCCTGGAGCGCGACCGCCTGGCCATGCTGCTGGCCGTGCTGCACCGCCACGCAGGCGTGCAGACCTACGATCAGGACGTCTTCGTCAACGCCGTGGGCGGCGTGCGCATCAGCGAACCGGCCGCCGATCTGGCCGTGATGCTGGCCATCCAGGGCAGCCTGCGCTCGCGGGCGCTGCCCGAGGGTTTTCTGGCCTTTGGCGAAGTCGGCCTGGCCGGAGAAGTCCGCCCGGCGCCGCGCGGGCTGGAGCGGCTGAAGGAAGCGGCCAAGCTGGGCTTTCGCCACGCCATCGTGCCGCAGGCCAATCTGCCCAAAAAGCCGGTTCCGGGGCTGGAAATCACCGCTGTCTCGCGCATCGAAGAGGCCATGGAAGCCGTGCGCGGGTGGTAGAGTTCCAAGCTTGTCGTGCGCCCTGGAGTTGTGAATATGGCTTCGTCCCTGCCCCTGCTGATTGCGCTGGAATCTTCGTCGGACCAGATCCGCATCGAAGGCGACCGCAGCAGCGGTTTCATCGTGGTCCATCCCTGGGGCCGCGAGGTCTACGACGCGCACGGCCAGGCGCGCAGCGAGCGCAACGCTGCGCACGCCGCGCTGCCCGCCGACGGCCGCGTGATCGCGCAGTACCCGCTGCGCCTGGGCTTCGAGCAGGTGGGCAAACGCCGCGAGCTGGACTGGGTGCTGAAAATCAAGGCGCCTGCGGCGGCCGCTGCGCCACCCGCTCCCACACCGGCGCCCGAAATGCCTCCTGCCTCCGCTGCTGAACCGGCCCCGCTGGTCGTGCGCGGCGACGTGCGCACCGACACCGCCAGCCTGAACCCGGACCTGGACTGGAGCCACGGCTTTATCGCCAGCAGTTCGCGCAGCGCCTGCGGCGTCTTCAGCCTGATGGACGACGGCCGCTGGGAATACGCCTTCAACCCCGCCAGCAGGACGCTGGCGCAGGTCACGCCCGGGCTGATGCTGCTGGAGGCGTTTGAACTGAGCTCGCGCAAAGGCCTGCGCTGCAAGGTGACGCTGGAGGTCTCGCCGCTGGCCGATGTGCCCGGCCGCTGGTCGGTCGTGCCGCAGACGCAGCTGCTGTGAACCCGCCCTTCAACTACCGCCATCTCTACTACTTCTGGGTGATGGCCCACGAGGGCAGCCTGACGCGCGCAGCGCAGCGCCTGGATATGGCGGTGCAGACCATCAGCGCGCAGGTGCGCGAGCTGGAAAAGCAGCTGGGCCACGCCCTGCTCAAGCCTCAGGGCCGCAAGCTGGTGCTGACCGAGGCCGGCATGGCCGCGCTGCGCGAAGCCGACCGCATTTTCGAAGTCGGCCAGAGCCTGCCCGACGTGGTACGCGAAGCCGCCAGCAGCCAGGTCCAGCGTCTGGCCATCGGCATTTCGGACGGCG
This sequence comes from Amphibiibacter pelophylacis, assembly GCF_037688875.1. NCBI lineage: Bacteria > Pseudomonadati > Pseudomonadota > Betaproteobacteria > Burkholderiales > Sphaerotilaceae > Amphibiibacter > Amphibiibacter pelophylacis. The sequence continues at coordinate 133,804 of NZ_JAWDIE010000005.1, read as the reverse complement.
TGCCCAAGCTGGCCGTCCACCGCCTGCTGCAGCCGGTGCTGGACGCGCCGCACCTGCGCCTGCTGTGCAACGAGGGCGAGTACGAACAGCTCTGGGCCGAACTGGTGCTACACAAGCTGGACGCCGTGATCTCCGACCGCGCCGCGCCCACCGAAGCCGCCCTGCCCCTGCGCAGTGTGCTGCTGGCCTCGCCCGCGCTGGCCTGGTACGGCGCGCCCGAGCGCCTGCGCGAGCTCGATCAGCCCTTCCCGCAGGCCCTGCATGGCCAGCCCGTGCTGCTGCCCAGCGTGCACTCGGCCATGCGCGCCCAGATCGAGCACTGGCTGGAGCGCGAGCACGTCAAACCGCGCATCGTCGCCGAGTTCGAAGACATGGCCCTGATGACCACCTTCGGCGCCGCCGGCATGGGCCTGTTCCCCGCCGCCGAGTGGCTGGACCCCTACCTGCGCGGCCGCCTGGGCCTGGCGCACCTGGCCACCTGCACCGAACTGCAGGAGCAGTACCACCTGATCTACGCCCCGCGCAAGGTCATGCACCCTCTGGTCGAGCGGCTGATGGTGCCGCAGGCGGCCGATGAGGCCCGTTGATACTGCCCCGTCTGCCGTTCTGGATTCACCCCGCCAGCGCTCCCCGGTGACGCTCCAGCACCTCCTGCACCAGCGGGTGCAGCGTGGGCAGCGCGCCCGCATCAAACTGGCTCACGAAATCCTGCCGCATCTGCGGCGCCCAGAAGCGCCGGATGTGGCTGGCCACGCCGTCCACCGCTTCGGCATGATCGGGCATGGCGGCGAAGAATTCGGCGATGCGGTTGGCCATGGTGGCGAGTTTGCCGGGGTCCAGGGGCGTCATGTCAGTCTCCCTCCAGAATACGCTGCGGCTGGCTGTAGACGACCAGATCGTCGCCCCGCACAAAACCCGCCAGCGTCAGATGGAGCGCGCGCGCGCGTTCCACGGCCAGCGCCGTGGGCGCCGACACGGCGGCCAGCGTGGCGATGCCCAGAGCGGCGGTCTTTTGCACCATCTCCAGGCTGGCGCGGCTGGTGATGCAGACCAGGCCGTCGGCCGGATCAAAACGGGGGCCCGCCTGGCCGGGCTCGCGCAGGCGCGGTGGGCTGACGAGCGCACCCAGCAGCTTGTCCAGCGCGTTGTGACGGCCCACATCCTCGCGCACCAGGCGGATCTCCCCGTCCAGGCCCACCCAGGCCGCCGCGTGCGCCGCGCCGGTGATCTGCTGCAGGCGCTGGTGGGCGCGCAAGGCGCGCTGGCCCTCGCAAAGGGCGCGCCGGGTCACGCATGGGCCATCGGCCAGCGGCGCGTGCGACTGGATGACCTGATCCAGACTGTCGGTGCCGCACAGGCCGCAGCCGGTGCGCCCCGCCAGGGTGCGGCGGCGCTGCCGCAGTCGCCATTCGCAGGCGGCGGAGACGGTCAGCTGCAGCTCAAGCCCCTGCGGCCGGGGCTGGATGTCGACGCTGTACAGCTCGGACGGATCGCTCAGCAGGCCTTCGGTCAGCGCGAAACCCAGAGCGAAATCGGCCAGATCGCCCGGGCTGGCCAGCATCACCGCGTGGCTGATGCCGTTGAACACCAGCGCCACCGGCACCTCCTGCGCCAGCCAGTCGGACTGCGCCTGCACGCCACCGTCGCGGTGAACGGTGACCTCGAAAGTCTGGGCGCCGGGCGGGGCAAGGGGCTCGGGAAGGGCTGTCATGGCGGTGAATTATGGCCGTGCGGCGTCCAGGGCGCTGGCGAGCGCCATCTGGGTGTCGCGGAAGGCGGCATCCTTCGCCCGCCAGGCCGACTGGGTATCCGGCGCCATCACGCGCGCCACCTGAACGGCGGTCACCTTGTACTCGGGGCAGCTGGTGGCCCAGTCGGCGCTGTCGGTGGTGATGACGTTGGCCGCCGATTCCGGGAAGTGAAAGGTCGTCCAGACCACGCCGGGCGCCATGCGCTCGGTGACGCGGGCGCGCAGCACTGTTTCGCCTGCGCGGCTGGCCAGGCTGACGCGGTCGCCATCGGCAATGCCACGCTCCTGCGCGTCGTGCGGGTGCATGTCCAGAAGGTCTTCTTCAAACCACTGGCTGTTGTCGGTGCGGCGCGTCTGGGCGCCCACGTTGTACTGCGTGAGCGTGCGGCCGGTGGTCAGCAGCAGCGGGAAGCGCGGGGTGATTTTCTCGTCGCTGGCGACGTACTGCGTGTTGAAAAAACGCCCGCGCCCGCGCACAAAACGGCCCTGGTGCATGAGCGCCGTCCCCGCCTCGTCGGTGCTGTCGTTGCAGGGCCACTGGACGCTGCCCAGGCGCTCGATTTTTGCGTAGCTGACCCCGGCAAAGCTGGGTGTCAGCGCGGCGATCTCGGCCATGATCTCTTCGGGGCTGGCGTAATCCATGGGGTAGCCCAGCGCTTCAGACAGCTTCGCCGTGACCTGCCAGTCGGCCAGACCGGCCAGCGGCGGCATCACCTGGCGCACGCGGCTGATGCGGCGCTCGGCGTTCGTGAAGGTGCCGTCTTTTTCCAGGAAGGACGATCCGGGCAGCAGAACATGCGCGTAGCGGGCGGTTTCGTTCAGGAAAATGTCCTGCACGATCAGGCAGTCCAGCGCCTGAAGCGCAGCAGCCACGTGGTGGGTATCAGGGTCGGACTGGACAATGTCCTCGCCCTGGCAGTACAGGCCCTTGAAGCGGCCGGCCAGCGCGGCGTCGAACATATTGGGGATGCGCAGGCCGGGCTCCGGGTCCAGCGTGACACCCCAGGCGGCATCGAACTGGCTGCGTACCGTGGTGTCGCTGATGTGGCGGTAGCCGGGCAGTTCGTGCGGAAAGCTGCCCATGTCGCAGCTGCCCTGCACATTGTTCTGGCCGCGCAGCGGGTTCACGCCCACGCCTTCGCGGCCTATCATGCCGCAGGCCATGGCCAGGTTGGCGATGGCGATGACGGCCGTGCTGCCCTGCGCGTGCTCGGTCACGCCCAGGCCGTAATAGATCGCCGAATTGGGCCCCTGCGCGAACAGGCGTGCAGCGGCGCGCACTTCGGCGGCGGGCACGCCGGTGACGGCTTCGAAGGCTTCGGGCGAGTTCTCGGGCCGGGCGACAAAGGCGCGCCAGTCGGCAAAGCTTTTTTCGTCACAGCGCTGGACAACAAAATCCTCGTTCACCCGGCCTTCGGTAACGACCACATGCGCCAGCGCAGTCAGCACCGCCACGTTGGTCCCAGGGCGCAGCTGCAGGTGATGGTCGGCGCGGATGTGGGGCGACTCGACCAGATCAATGCGGCGCGGATCGATCACGATCAGCCCGGCGCGGGGCTGGCCCCCGGCCGTTTTGCCCCCGCGCAGGCGTCGCTTGAGGCGCGATCCAAACACCGGATGCGCGTCGGTCGGGTTGGCGCCGATGACCAGCACCACGTCGGTCGATTCGACCGATTTGAAGGTCTGCGTGCCCGCCGAGGTGCCGAAAGTCTGGCCCAGGCCGTAGCCGGTCGGGCTGTGGCAGACGCGCGCGCAGGTGTCCACATTGTTGGTGCCCAAAGCGGCGCGCACCAGCTTTTGCACGAGGTAAGTCTCCTCGTTGGTGCAGCGGCTGGAGGTGATGCCGCCCACCGCCGTGCGGCCGTACGTCGCCTGAATGTCTTTCAGGCGGCTGGCGGCGAAGCGGAGGGCCTCGTCCCAGGACACGGTGCGCCACGGATCGGTGATGCGCTCGCGGATCATGGGCGCGGTGATGCGGTCCTTATGCGTGGCATAGCCCCAGGCGAAGCGGCCCTTGATGCAGGCGTGCCCCTCGTTGGCCCGGCCGTCCTTCCACGGGACCATGCGCACGATCTGGCTGCCCTTCATTTCGGCCTTGAAGCCGCAGCCCACGCCGCAGTAGGCGCAGGTGGTGATGACGCTGTGCTCGGGCTGGCCCAGCGCGATCACCGATTTTTCCTGCAACGTGGCGGTCGGGCAGGCCTGAACGCAGGCCCCGCAGCTCACGCATTCGCTGTCCATGAAGGACTGATCCTGGCCAGGCGAAACGCGCGACTCAAAGCCGCGCCCGGAAATCGTCAGCGCAAAACTGCCCTGAACCTCGTCGCAGGCGCGCACGCAGCGGCTGCAGACGATGCACTTGCCGGGGTCGTAGCTGAAATAGGGGTTGGACTCGTCCACCGGGCTGGCCGTGTGGTGCTGGCCGCAGACGCCGTCGCGGGTTTCGCCCGCATTGCCGTAACGCACGGCGCGCAGGCCGGTGACGCCCGCCATGTCCTGCAGCTCGCAGTCGCCGTTGGCGGCGCAGGTCAGGCAGTCGAGCGGGTGATCGGAGATATACAGCTCCATCACGCCCTGGCGCAGCTTCTGCAGCTGCGGCGACTGCGTGCGCACGACCTGCCCCGCTTCGGCCGGCGTGGTGCAGCTGGCCGGATAGCCCTTGCGGACGTCGATCTCGACCAGGCACAGGCGGCAGGAGCCAAAGGGCTGCAGCGTGTCGGTGGCGCACAGTTTGGGCACCTGCACGCCCGCCTGGATGGCCGCGCGCATCAGTGAGGTGCCCTGGGGCACGCTGACGCGCACGCCGTCGATGCTCAGTTCCACCATTTCGGTGGAGGTGCTGGCCGGGGTGCCGTGATCGGTTTCGGGGGCGTGATGATGCAGCATGGTCGATCCTCGGTCGGGTCAGGTGCGGGCGGGCTGGGGCGCCAGGCCAAAATCGGCGGGATACAGATCCAGCGCCGAGCGCACGGGGAAGGGCGTCATGCCGCCCATGGCGCACAGGCTGCCGTGCTGCATCGTGTCGCACAGATCGTTCAGCAGCTCGCGCTGCGCCTGCTGGGCCGTGCTGCCCGGCGCCGCCCCGCGCAGGCGGGCGATGACTTCCACCCCGCGCGTGCTGCCGATGCGGCAGGGCGTGCACTTGCCGCAGCTCTCCAGCGCGCAGAACTGCATGGCGTAGGCGGCCAGATCGGCCAGGTTGGCCGTGTCGTCATGCACGACGATGCCGCCATGGCCCACCGTGAGGCCCAGCGCGGCGTAAGCCTCGTAATCCAGCGGCGTGTCCCAGGCCGATTCGGGCACGTAAGCGCCCAGCGGCCCTCCCACCTGAATGGCTTTGACGGGCCGACCGCTGCGCGTACCGCCACCAAAATCAAACACCAGCTCGCGCAGCGTCACGCCAAAGCCCAGTTCGACCAGGCCCCCCCGGGCGATATTGCCCGCGAGCTGGAAGGGCAGCGTACCCCGCGAACGGCCCAGGCCCACCGCGCTGTAGGCCTGCGCGCCGTACGCCAGTATCCAGGGCACGCTGGCCAGAGTCACCACGTTGTTGATCACCGTGGGCTGCCCGAACAGGCCAGACAGCGCGGGCAGCGGCGGCTTGGCGCGCACCAGGCCCCGGCGGCCTTCCAGCGATTCCAGCAGCGCGGTTTCCTCGCCGCAGACGTAAGAGCCCGCCGCCTTGCGCACCACGATATCGACCGACTGCCCGCTGCCCAGCACGTCGGCGCCGACCCAGCCCGCCTGGCGGGCCATGGCCACCGCTTCGCTCAAAGTGGCGATGGCGTGCGGGTACTCGGAGCGCACATAAACCCAGGCCTGGCTGGCGCCGACGGCCAGCGCGGCGATCAGCAGGCCTTCGATCAGCAGGAAGGGATCGCCCTCCATCGTCATGCGGTCGGAGAAGGTGCCCGAATCGCCCTCGTCGGCATTGCAGACCACGTACTTCTGCGCGCTGTCCGCCTGGCGCACCGTGCGCCATTTGATGCCCGCCGGAAACGCCGCGCCGCCACGCCCGCGCAGGCCGCTGTCCAGCACCTGCTGCACCACGGCCTCGCCGCCCAGTTCAATGGCACGACGCAGGCCCGCGCCGCCGCCGTGGGCCTCATAGTCAGACAGCGAGAGTGGGTCGGTCAGCCCGGCGTGGGCAAACAGCAGGCGCTGCTGGCGCGCCAGAAAGGGCAGATCGTCCATACGGCCCAGCGCCAGCGGATGCGGCGTTCCGTCTCGTAAGGCCTGCAGCAGGCCAGGCACGTCCTGCGCCGTCAGCGGACCCAAGCCGATGCGGCCGTCTGGCGTGTCCACTTCAAGCAGCGGCTCCAGCCAGAACAGGCCGCGCGAGCTGGTGCGGACCACATCAACGCCCTGATCCTGCAGCGCCTGCGCCACAGCGTCGGCGCCGACCGCCAAGGCGGCGCTGTCTCGGGGCAGGAAAACGCGCAGCGGCTGTGGAGAGGCGGAAACTGGCATGTTCATGCGGCCTCCTGACCGGCCGCGAGCAGCGGCGTGAGCAGCTCGTCCAGACGCTGCGGCGTGACGCGCCCCAAAGGCTGCTCATCCAGCATCAGCGCCGGAGCGCTGGCGCACAGGCCCAGGCAGTAGACGGGCTCCAGGCCCACAGCGCCGGGCAACGCGGCAGACAGCCGCTCCGTGGCCTGCGCCATCAGCTCCGTGGCGCCGCAGGCGCGGCAGGCTTCGGCCTGGCACAGCTGCAGCGTGTGGCGCGCCGGTGGCGTCTGGCGGAAATGGTGGTAGTAGGTGATGACGCCATGCACATCGGCGCGCGACAGGCCCAGGCCCTGCGCCAGCACAGCGACACTGGCGGGCGGAATGAAGCCCAGCGCGTCCTGCACCGCGTGCAGCACGGGCAGCAGCGCACCGGGCTGCTGGCCCTGCGCGGCCAGAGCGCGCTGCACGGCGTCACGCTGCGCGCGGGTCAGGGGCAAGGCGATGGGGGCGGCGTCAGACATGGCGGATCCTTGCGAGGGAGACGCTGCCAGTTTAAGTCGGGAGGGAAGTCTGCGTATCCCCTGCGATCTGGATTGACAACCTGGTCCAATGGGATGATCATAAAATCATACTTTTGATGAATGAGACGAGGTTGTCATGGCCCAGTTTGAAACCCACCGCTACACCATCACGGTGCCAGACACCCTGGCGCGGCAGATCGAGCAGGCCTGCGTTGAAGAAGGTCGCAACCGCTCCGAGCTTCTGCGAGAAGCCTTCCGCTTCTATCTGAGCAACGGACCGCGCCAAATGACCTACGCCCGGCAAGGCCCCGCTCAGGAGCGTCTGAAAGTCGAGGAAGACAAAGACCGCCTTCTGGAACAGTGGGCGCTGATGGTCGAATCCGCTCCCGGATTCGAAAGCATCCGCGCCGTATCGGGCGACGTCGATTCAGTGGCCGGCGAGCCCATCGCATGAGCCCCGCCGCAGTGCCAGCGCCCCGGCGCGGCGACATTTATGTGATCGACTTTGATCCGCCCAAGGGCGAAGAGTACAAAGTCGGCTCCGAAATCATGAAACAGCGGCCTGCCGTGGTGCTGTCGCGAGATGCCATCAACCGGGTGCGCCGCACCGTGATGGTCGTACCGCTGTCCTCATCGCAACTGCCTGCACCCGTATTTGCCGTGCCCGTGCCGTCGGCCGGACCAGATTCAGTGGCTGTCTGCGACCAGATCACGACGGTGAACAAGGCCACGCGGGTGATTCGGCGGATCGGAACGCTGTCCAGCGACGACCTCAGACAGATCGAGCGCGCCGTCATGGACGCCCTGGCTCTGCCCTGACGCCGCTGCAAGCTCAGTCGTGCAGCCGCTCCGGATCGGCTTCCAGCTTGGCCAGGACCTGGCGGGTGGCTTTTTCGGTGATGGTTTCGGTGTGGCGCGGCACGAGCAGCTCGGCCTCGATGTAGCCTGCAGCGCGCTGCTTCTGGATCAGGTAGCTGCGGCCGTCCAGCGTGGTGAACAGCGACAGCAGCTTGTTCATGCCCTGCCAGCTCAGCTGCACATTGTCCTCGGATTCGCCGTAGCGCAGACCAAACCAGGTGCCCAGCTGCAGGCGGTTGACGATGGCCAGCGAAGACACTGACGGCGGCTCGGTGCCCCCGTGGCTGATCACGGTGACGTTTTCCAGCTCGCCGCCCGACAGTTCGAAAACGAAACTGTCGTCGATCTCGAAATCCTCGACATCGGGCAGCTCCTGCTCCAGCGCGTCCAGCTTGCGCATCAGGTCGTGCAGGCGCTCGGTGGGCATGTCGGAGACCTTGGCCGTGAAAGCCTGCGCCAGCGTGGTGTTGAGGTGGCGCAGCCACTCGGTCTGCTCGGGCGCGGGCATCCCGACCGAGGCCATGCCTTCCTTGATGCCCTTGAGAATCAGCGGCAGGCGCTTGATCAGCTGGGCGCGTTCCTCGCGCGTGACCTTGGCCGACGCGGCCCAGATCAGCTCGGAAGCGATGCGCTTGTATTTTTTGACCTCGTCCGACTGCAGGCTGTACTTGACCGTGCTGCTGGCCAGCACTTCGGCCCAGACGGTGAACAGGAAGTTGCGCACGTCCTCGTGCACGGGCACGTCGGACAGCATTTTGCGCAGCTCGATGGTGAACTGCACGGCCAGCGTTTCGCGCTGCTCGATCTGCTGAACCACGCTCACGCTCTTGCGCGTGCGCTCGTCGCCGTGGCTGAAGAACTGCGTCAGGAAGGATTCGAAATCGTGCAGCGCGGTGATGAACGCCTTCTGACCGGAATCGGGATAGGCCTCGATGAACTCGACGGTGCGCTTGATTTCTTCCTCGACCTTGCCCAGCAGGATGGACGGCTCGATGCTGTCAAAGCCCATCACGCACGAGCCCATGCGGTCGATCAGGCGACGCGCCGGGTGCTCGCCGGAGGCAAAGAACTTGGGCTCGGTCACCGCCAGGCGCAGCACGGGAATCTGCAGGCGGGCGAACCACACGCGCATCGCGGCGGGCAGGCGGTCTTCGGTGAGGATGCTCTGGAAAAGCAGCGCGACGATCTCGATGGTGGCGCGTTCTTCCTCGTTGGCGGCGCTTTGCTTCAGCACGGCCTTGCGCTGCTGCAGGTCTTTGAGCAGCTGGCCGCTGTCCTGCTGCGCCGAAGCCTCCAGCTCGCCAAAGCGCTGCTTGAGCTGCTGCAGCTCGGCGTTCATCGCCACATTGAGCTGGTCGGACGTGCGGACCTCGCCCGTGTCGTTCTGGCGGCTGAGCAGGCCGGGCAGGTGCTTGCCCAGCAGGCTGTTGAGCTTGCCCAGCATGGCCTGCGACTGCTCGCCCGATTTGACCCAGCGCTTGAACAGACCGCCCTCGCCCTTGGACTCGTCGGCGCTGCCGTGCTGGGCGGCGTAACTGCGCTGGCGTTTGTTGAGCTGGCGCACGTCAATGCTGGGCATCACGCCCAGATCCACCAGATAGGCATTGGCCTCGTGATAGCACTCTTCGGCCAGAGTGGCCAGCTCGGTCTGGATCACCGTCTGCAGGCTGCGCCAGGCCTCCATCGACAGGCCGACCTTGCGCCAGGCCTTGAAGAGCAGGCCCGCCAGTTTGGGCGGCTGCAGCAGATCGTCTTCAGGAATCTCGTTGCCGGGCAGCAGGCTGCGCACGCGGATGTGCAGATCGTTGATTTCCCAGTTGGCCTTCTCGACCATGGCCATGGACAGGCGCGAGACCAGAATCTCGCCCTCGATGGTGTCGTTGTCGACCAGGGTCAGCGCGTCCATGTCGAACTCGCCGCTGTTGCGCCGTGTCTGCGCCACGGCGCTCATGACTTCGGTGCAGGCCTTGGGCCAGCCGCCAATGTGGCGTTCAACCTCGTGAATCACGTCGCGCAGACGCTGCTGCAGCCCGGGCTCCTTGGGCTTGTCCAGCAGGGTCAGCGCCGCCTTCTGGATGATGACGATGGAATCCAGCAGGCCGGACTGCCACTCACGGACAAAAAAACGGCGGCAGCGGTCGGGCAGATTGTTCTGGGACACAGAGGTACTCCGGCAAAGGGGGGCAGGCGCTGGCTCATCCCGGGGCCGGCGCACGGAACCTGCGGCGGACTTTACACCACCGCCCCAGCGTTCGGATCGTTGTCGTCGTGGCCTTTGTTACCGGTTTTCACGAGATCAGAACGCTGCACGCCCAGCCACATGGCGATGGATGCTGCCACGAACACCGAGGAGTAAATCCCGAAGCAGATGCCGATGGTCAGCGCCAGCGCAAAGTAGTGCAGCGTGGGCCCGCCAAAGAACAGCATGGACAGCACCATCATCTGGGTCGAGCCGTGGGTGATGATGGTGCGGCTGATCGTGCTGGTGATGGCGTGGTTGATGACGGCGGGCGTGTCCATGCTGCGCGTTTTGCGGAACATTTCACGCACGCGGTCAAAAATCACCACGGATTCGTTCACCGAATAGCCCAGCACCGCCAGCACCGCCGCCAGCACCGCCAGCGAGAACTCCCACTGGAAAAAGGCGAAAAAGCCCAGGATGATGACCACGTCGTGCAGGTTGGCGATGATGCCCGCCACGGCGAACTTCCACTCGAAGCGCAGCGCCAGATAGGCCATGATCAGCACGACCACAAAGCCCAGCGCCATCGCGCCGCTGCTGGCCAGTTCTGCGCCCACGGCCGGGCCGATGAATTCGGTGCGCGACAGGCGGATGGGCTCGCTGCCGTCCGCGGCCGTGCAGGCCTCGCGGGTGACGGCTTCGCCCGATTTGCCGACCTGCTGCACCACCTTGACGCTGCCGCCCTCGGCGCTGCAGATCGTGCCAAACACGCGGGCGGCGACCACCGCCGAATCCACGTCCTTGCGCACCGGCACGCGGATCATGACGTCGCGCGAGGTGCCGAAGTTCTGCACCAGCGTCTCGCCCAGTTGCAGGCTTTCGACCGCGTGGCGGACTTTCTCCAGGTTGGCCGGCTGGGTGTAGGCGGCCTCGATGACCGTGCCGCCGGTGAACTCCACCGACAGATGCAGGCCGCGCGTGACGATGAAAAACACCGCCAGCAGGAAAGTGATGAAAGACACCGCGTTCAGCACCAGGGCATGGCGCATGAAGGGGATGTCGCGACGGATGCGAAAGAGTTCCATAGTGCCTGCTCGCTTTCAGTGCTTGCGCGTGGGGGCGGTTTTACCCAGGCGGGCCGGGGTGGCGACAAAGCCGGGCCCATCGCCTTCAGCGTCCTCGACGGCCAGATCGGTGACAGGGCCGTCCGGGCGCCACACCGTGCCAATGGCCACGGTCTTGAGCTTTTTCTTGCCGCCGTACCACAGGTTGACCAGCGCGCGCGAGAACACCACCGACGAGAACATCGAGGTCAGGATGCCCAGGCAGTGGACGATGGCAAAGCCGCGGATCGGGCCGGTGCCAAAGACCAGCAGCGCAACGCCCGCCGCCAGCGTGGTCACGTTGGAATCCAGAATCGTCGCCCAGGCGCGGTCGTAGCCCAGCGCGATGGCCTTCTGCGGCGGCAGCCCGGCGCGCAGCTCTTCGCGGATGCGCTCGTTGATCAGCACGTTGGAGTCGATCGCCATGCCCAGCGCCAGCGCGATGGCGGCAATGCCCGGCAGCGTCAGCGTGGCCTGCAGCATGGACAGCAGCGCGACCAGCAGCAGCAGGTTGAAGGACAGCGCCAGCGCCGAGAACACGCCAAACAGCACGTAGTACACGATCATGAAGACCGCGATGGCGGCAAAGCCCCAGGCCACGCTGTGGAAGCCCTTGGCGATGTTTTCGGCGCCCAGGCTCGGGCCTATGGTGCGCTCTTCGATGATGTCCATGGGCGCGGCCAGCGAACCGGCGCGCAGCAGCAGGGCGGTGTCGGCGGCCTCGATGGCCGTCATGGCGCCGGAGATCTGCACCCGGCCCCCCGGGATTTCGGTGCGGATCACCGGCGCGGTCACGACCTCGCCCTTGCCCTTTTCAAAGAGCAGGATGGCCATGCGCTTGCCGACGTTGTCGCGGGTGACGTCGCGGAAAATGCGCGTGCCGCGGCTGTCCAGCGTCAGGTTGACCACGGGCTCCTGCGTCTGCGAATCGAAACCGGCCTGCGCGTCGCTCAGGTTTTCGCCCGTCAGGATGGCCTGGCGGTGGACCACCACCGCGCCGCCGCCCTCGCCGCGCTCGGCGTAGCGCTCCATGCCCAGCGGGATGGATCCGCCCTGAGCTGCCGCCTGCGCGGCGGCGCTGTCGTCCACCATGCGCACTTCCAGCGTGGCGGTGCGCCCGATGATGTCCTTGGCCTTGGCCGTGTCCTGCACACCCGGCAGCTGGATGACGATGCGGTCCAGCCCCTGCTGCTGGATGATGGGCTCGGCCACGCCCAGCTCGTTCACGCGGTTGCGCAGCGTGGCGATGTTCTGCTTGAGCGCGCCTTCCTGCGTGGCCTGCAGCACCGCCGGGCGCAGCGCGCCAGACAGCTGCACGGGGTTGCCCGGCGCGGGCGTCCAGACCAGGTCCGGCAGCTCGCGGCCCAGCGCGTCGCGGGCGCGGGCGGCCTCGTCGGCGCTGGCCAGGGTCAGCGTCAGCGTGCGGGCGCTGCTTTGCAGGTTCTGCGGCGTGATGCCGGCCGTGCGCAGCGTGCTGCGCACATCGCCCGACAGGGCTTCGACCTTTTTCTGGATGACGGTGGCCATGTCCACCTGCATCAGGAAGTGCACGCCGCCGCGCAGGTCCAGCCCCAGGAACATGGGATTGGCGCCCAGCGCCGTCAGCCAGGCCGGGGTGCGCGAGATCAGGTTCAGCGCCACGACGTAGGACGGGTCCTGCGCGTCGGGGTTGAGCGCGCTGTTGATGGCGTCCTTGGCCTTGATCTGCTCATCCGTGCTGCCAAAACGGGCGCGGATGGTGTTGCCATCCCACTGGACAAGATCGCTGGACAGCCCCTGGCTGCGCAGGGTCTCCTCGACCTTCTGCAGGGTGCGGTTGTCCACCTTGACCACCGATTTGGCCGACGAAACCTGCACCGCAGGCGCTTCGCCGTAAAAATTGGGCAAGGTGTACAGCAGACCCACCAGCAGACTCAGCAGCAGCAGGGCGTATTTCCACAGGGGATAACGGTTCATGGCGCAGACCCTTTCCGGGCTCGGCGAAGACAAAACACAATGCCGCAGGCCGGACGTGTCAGCGACAGCGCCCGGCCATCAAGGCGGCGGATCAGCAAGGGGCAGCCGTTCGGACTGGCTTCAGGCGGCTTTCAGGCTGCCTTTGGGCAGCACCTGCAGGATGGCCGGACGCTGCACCGACAGCACCGTGCCGGACGCCACTTCGATCTGCACGATCTGCTCGCCCAGCTCGGCCACGCGGCCCAGAATGCCACCGGAGATGACGACCTCGTCGCCCTTGGCCAGCGCGGCCAGCATGGCCTTGTGCTCTTTCTGGCGCTTCATCTGGGGGCGGATCATGAAGAAGTACAGCACGATGAACATCAGCACCAGCGGTGCCATCTGCATCAGCCCGCCAAGGGGAGAGGCCGACGTCGCGGCGGCCGGGGCCGATTGGGCAAAAGCATCAGAGATGAAAAACACGGAAGAGTCCTTTCAGGGCCGTCCAGGCCGCAGGGTCATATAAAGCAACGCAAACCGCGCATTTTACGGGTGTTGTCCGCATTTGGCGGAAGTGAGTCCTCCCCGATCGCAGGGGCGCGGCCGAAAGTCTGCGCAGACGTTACAGTATGGCCTGCACGCCACGCTGTCCGACACAAGGCCACTGAACCGACATCATGACCGAAACCGCTGCCACGGCCCCTGCTTTGCCCGCTGCCGATTCCTCCCGCGCCAGTCCGCACGCCGACGCAGCCGTCCTGGCGGGCGACGAGCGCGCCCAGCGCCAGAAACAGATCGTCAAGGCCCTGGCCGCCGTCCTGCCCGCGCATGCGCTGCTGGCGTCAACGACCGCCACGACGGCTTTCGAGAACGATGGCCTCACCCTCTTTCGCCAGCCGCCGCTGGCCGTTGCCCTGCCCGAAACCGAGGCTCAGGTGCAGGCTGTGCTCAAAGTCTGCTCGAAGCTGGATGTGCCTGTGGTCGCACGCGGCGCGGGCACGGGGCTTTCGGGCGGCGCCACCCCGCACGGCAACGGCGTGGTGCTGAGTCTGGCCAAGTTCCGCCGCATTGTCGGCATCGACGCGCAGGCGCGCACCGCCACCGTGCAGTGCGGGGTGCGCAATGTCTCGATCAGCCAGGCGGCGGCGGCGCACGGCCTCTTCTACGCCCCCGACCCCAGCAGCCAGCTGGCCTGCACCATCGGCGGCAACATCGCCGAAAACGCGGGCGGCGTGCACTGCCTGAAATACGGCCTGACGCTGCACAACGTCATGCAGGTGCGCGGCTACACCATAGACGGCGAGCCCATCACCCTCGGATCGCTGGCGCTGGACGCGCCGGGCTTTGATCTGCTGCCGCTCATCGTGGGCAGCGAAGGCCTGCTGATGGTCATCGTGGAGGCCACCGTGCGCCTGCTGCCCCGCCCCGCCGAAGCGCGCTGCCTGCTGGCCAGCTTCCACACCGTGCGCCAGGCAGGCGATGCGGTCGCCGCCATCATCGCCCAGGGCATCATCCCGGCCGGGCTGGAAATGATGGATCAGGCCATGACCGCCGCCGTGGACGATTTTGTCCAGGTCGGTTACGACCGCCGCGCCGCCGCCATCCTGCTGTGCGAAAGCGATGGCAGCACCGACGAGGTCGATGACGAAATCGAGCGCATGACGCAGGTGCTGCAGGACAACGGCGCCTACCGCATCGTCGCCAGCAGCAGCGAGGCCCAGCGCCTGCAGTTCTGGAAAGGCCGCAAAAACGCCTTCCCGGCCAGCGGACGGATCAGCCCCGATTACATCTGCATGGATTCCACCATTCCGCGGCACCGCCTGGCCGACATGCTGGAAGCCATCGCCGCCATGCAGGAGCGCTACCAGCTGCGCTGCAGCAACGTCTTCCACGCGGGCGACGGCAACCTGCACCCGCTGATCCTGTTCGATGGCAGCGACCCCGACCAGCTGCTGCGCGCGCAGGCCTTCGGCGACGAGATCCTGCACCTGAGCGTCGCCATGGGCGGCACCGTCACCGGCGAACACGGCGTGGGCCTGGAAAAGCTGGGCGCCATGTGCGCGCAGTTCGACGCCGACACGCTGGCGCAGATGCACGCCATCAAACGCGCCTTCGACGAACCCGGCCTGCTCAATCCCGGCAAGGCCGTGCCCACGCTGAGCCGCTGCGCCGAAGCCGGCCGCATGCACGTCACGGGTGGCGCGCTGCCCCACCCCGAACTGGAGAGGTTCTGAATGACCCTGCTGCGCGACGCTGGCCTGGTCGCTGACCGGGCGGCGCTGGACGATCTCTACACCGGCTGGTCCCGCACCATCCGCCAGGCCGCCGCCGAAGGGCGCCGCCTGCGCCTGCGCGGCCGGGGCACCAAAGACAGCCTGCTGGGCGGGCACCGCGCAACGCCGGATGCGCGCGTGCTGGACGCCACCGCCGCCCTGGGCCTGATCGACTATCAGCCCTCCGAACTCTTCGTCACTGTCGCGGCGGGCACGCCGCTGGTCTGGGTCGAGGCCGAACTGGCCCGCCACGGCCAGGCGCTGGCTTTCGAGCCCCCGCGCCTGGGGCCCCTGACCCTGCCGCCACAGCCTGGCCAGCTGGACGACGGCACGCCGCGCCCGGTGCGCGTGCACGAATGGCACGCCGCCACCGCCGGGCTGGACACGGTCGGCGGCACCGTCGCCATGGGCTGGAGCGGTCCGGCCCGCCCGCACAGCGGCCCGCTGCGCGACCACGTGCTGGGCATGACCTGGATCAACGGCCGCGGCCAGCTGCTGCGCAGCGGCGGCACCGTCATCAAAAACGTCGCGGGGTACGACCTGTCGCGGCTGATGGCCGGCTCCATGGGCGCGCTGGGCCTGATCTGCGAGGTCACGCTCAAGGTGATGCCGCTGCCCGCCGCCACGGCCACGCTGCGCTTTGACATCAATCAGGACCAGGCGCTGGCCGCCATGAACCGCTGGGCCGGACAGCCCTGGCCCATCACCGGCACGGCCTGGTTCGACGGCACGCTGGCCATTCGCCTGGCCGGAGCCCGCCCCGTCGTGCGCCACGCCGTACAGCACCTGGGCGGCGAGCTGCTCGAACTCGGTCACCCCGGCGAGGGCATAGACCCGGGCACCGCCCACGATTTCTGGATGGGCCTGCGCGACGTGCGCGACGGCTTTTTTGCCCAGGCCCACGCCGTCAGCCAGTTTGACGCGGCGGTGCTCAAGCGCATCCACCAGGGCACGGCACGCCCTGAAGCCTCGCCCGACGAAACCGTCTCCGCGCAGCAGCAGGACTATCTGGCCGCCGTGCACCGCCTGGAAAAAGGCCGCCACCACCGCCTGTGGCGGCTGTCGCTGCCCTCGACCACGCCCGCGCTGCCCCTGCCCGGCAACACGCTGATCGAATGGCAGGGCGCGCTGCGCTGGCTGCTCAGCGACGAGCTGCCCGCCCGCGTGCGCGAGGTGCTGCGCTCAGTCGGCGGCCACGCCCAGGTGCTGCACACCCAGAGCCAGGACAGCACGCCCGCCCACGACGCCACCGACCCCGCCGTCGCCACGATCCACCGCCGCATCAAACAGGCCTGCGATCCGCACGATGTCTTTGACACGGCCCGCTGGACGGGCGCCTGGTGAGCGCGTCCCGCTCCGAGCCCGGCTCCTGAGCCCGCACGCCCCACCCCATTAACGGCCCACGACCCGACGCACACCATGTACACCGCCCTGTCCCCCGCACTCCAGGACGACGAGCGCGCCCAGAAGGCCCAGCAGCTGCTCTCCTCGTGCGTGCACTGCGGCTTTTGCAACGCCACCTGCCCGACCTACCAGCTCCTGGGCAACGAGCTGGACGGCCCGCGCGGCCGCCTCTACCTGATCAAGCAGGTGCTGGAAGGCGCCGAAGCCACGCGCGAGACCCAGCAGCACCTGGACCGCTGCCTGACCTGCCGCAACTGCGAAACCACCTGCCCGTCGGGCGTCAACTACGTGCGCATCCTGGACGTGGGCCGCGAGATTGTCGACGAGCGCGTCGAGCGCCCGCGCGGCGAGCGCCTGCGCCGCTGGATGCTGCGCGAGGGCCTGGGCTCGCCGCTGCTGTCCACCGCCGTCAAGGCCGGCCAGACGCTGCGGCCGCTGATGCCAGCTTCGCTGCAGAAGAACATTCCCACGCGCGACCAGGCGCCGCCGCGCTCGGAAAAGCTGGGCAAGGCGCACCGCTGGCCCATCCGCGAACACGCGCGCAAGGTGCTGCTGCTGCTGGGCTGCGTCCAGCCCAGCCTGCGCCCCAACATCAACAGCGCCACGGCGCGGGTGCTCGATGCCGTCGGCATCCAGAGCCTGGTTGGCGACGGCGTGGGCTGCTGCGGCGCTGTGCGCCTGCACCTGGGCGACAGCGAAAAAGGCCTGAAACAGGTGCGCCAGAACGTGGATGCCTGGTGGCCGCACATCCAGTCGGGCGAGATCGAGCGCATCGTCATGAACGTGTCGGGCTGCGGCCTGACCGTCAAGCAGTACGGCGAGCTGCTGGCCGACGAGCCCTACTACGCCAAGCGCGCCGCGGCCATCAGCGCCATGACGGTGGATGTCAGCGAGCTGCTGCCCAGCCTGGTGCCCGATCTGGCCCTGCGCCTGCGCGACAGCGATTCGGCCAGCCGCCCCACGCTGGTCTGGCACGCGCCCTGCACGCTGCAGCACGGCCAGGGCGTGACCAGCGCGGTCCAGACCTCGCTGCGCGAACTGGGCTTTGTGGTGCGCCAGGACGACCTGGGCGGCCACCTGTGCTGCGGCTCGGCGGGCACGTACAGCGTGCTGCAGCCAGAGCTGAGCCAGCAGCTGCGCGACGCCCGCCTGCGCGATCTGCACGCCCTGGCCGCCGACGGCCCGCCGCCCAGCGCCGGTCATGTGCTGATCAGTGCCAACATTGGCTGCATCAGTCATCTTCAAAGTGGCACGCAATGGCCCGTCAAACACTGGGTTGAGGTGCTGGACGACCATCTGGTCAGCGGGTGACAATGCGCCGGTGAACACTGCACCGCCGCCCCCGCTCGCGCTGGCCGCCCTGCTGGCCGCTGTTCTGGTCTGCGTGCCCGCGCCTGCCGCTGCCCAGGTGGCCGCGCCCGCCATCCTGGCTCCGGCCGCCGCAGCGGCGGGCGCCCTGCCGCCGGGCTGCACCAGCGCCGTGGGATTTGGCTGCAGCCCCATGGTGGATTCCAGCGCCCTGCCGCTGAGGGCCCCGGAGCCCGCGTCCCCGCCCGAACCCCGCCCGCTGACCACGCTGGTCACCCGGCCGTTGCAGCGCGCCTGGCATTGGGCGCAGGACGTGGGCCACCGGATCGGCGACCGGCTGGGCCTGCTGCACAGCCCGCAGACGCCTGCCCCTGGTGCCCCCATGCCGTTTGGTCCGCAGGCCACCGAGGCCACTGCGGAGAACCTGACGGCGCGCTGGGCACCCACGCCGCTGATGCCCTGGCAGCAGCCCAGCCTGGCGGCCGGGCGCGCGGCCCCGTCGATCCTGGAAGAGCCGCCCGACCCGGCCCGCACGCTGCCCGGAGCCAACGTCACCTTCAGCGTGGGCGACGGCGCGCCCGCACCCAGCGCCACACGGCGGCACGCCGACTGGCTGGCCCAGACGCCCACGCTGCAGCAGCAGCGCCGGCGCCTGCAGATGGACCGCCTGCGGCCCGAGGACAGCACCCAGCTCAATCTGGGCCTGCGGCTGAATTTCTGATCAGGTATGGGCTTCGGCGCTGTTGGCGGCGCTCTCGATCGCGCGCTTGACCGCCATGGGGTCGGCCACGCGGCGCAGCAGCAGATCGCTGGTCCCGCGCCCGGTGATTTCGATGCTGCCGTAGCCCAGTATCCGGCCCCACAGGCTCTGGCGGATCTCCACCGTTTCGACCGAGCCCAGGCGCATTTCCTCGCTGTGACGGCTGATGAAGCCGGTCTTGAGGATGACGCGGCGCGTGGTCAGACCCTGCTCCAGCGAGCGGATGCGCAGCGCCAGAACGCCCGCCACGATCAGCGAAAGCCCCAGCGTGACCGGCGCCAGCAGCACGCACAGCGCCACCGGCATCCAGGTCAGCCAGTGCTGGCCGAAGCGGGCCACCACGGTTTCGCCCGCAGAGAGTGAATCGTCGATGTAAGACATGGTGCGCTCCCGGTCTGCCGTCTGATGGAAGCCGCGATCTTAAGCCAGCTGGGCCAGCGCAGACGCAGGCTGCGGTGCGCGGCCGGTGGTGCGCAGCACCTCGCGCAGCTGCTCCAGCGCCATGGGCCGGCCCAGGTGATAGCCCTGGCCGAAATCGCAGCCCATGTCGGCCAGCAGCTGCAGCTGCTGCGGCGTCTCGATGCCTTCGGCGATGACGCGGATGCCGATCTTGTGCGCCATCAGCACCATCGCCTCGCACAGCGCCAGGCTGCGGCTGTCGCCCTGGATGCGGCTGACGAAAGAGCGGTCGATTTTCAGGAAATCGACGTGGAAAGTGTTCAAGTAGGACAGCGACGAATAGCCCGTGCCGAAATCGTCCAGCGCGATCTGGATGCCCAGCTGGCGCAGGCCGTCGAGCTTGTCCAGCACCGCACGGCCGCGCGCCAGCAGCACGCCTTCGGTGACTTCGATGCACAGCCGCCCTGCGTGGCGGCTGACGCCATCGGTCAGCGTCTGGTCGGCCCAGTTGACGCGGTTGCGCGCCATGATCTGCAGCGGCGAAAGGTTGACGCTGAACTGCACCGGCGGCAGGCCCTCCTGCTCCAGCAGGTCCATGTCGCGCTGCGACTGGCGCATGACGAAATCACCCAGCTCGTGGATCAGTCCGGCCTCTTCGGCCATGGGGATGAAGACCGCCGGGCTGATCGCGCCCAGCACCGGGTGCGTCCAGCGCATCAGGGCCTCGACCTTGCTGCAGCCGCCGCCCTCCAGCTCGACGATGGGCTGGTAGTGCAGCGCCAGGCCCTCGCCGCGTGCCAGCGCCTGCGTCAGGTCGGCCAGCAGGCGGCGCTTGCGCTGGGCCTCCTGGTTCATGGCGCTGGTGTAGCAGCACACGGCGTGGCCCCCGGCGCGTTTGGCGGAGCTCATGGCCAGCTCGGCGTGCTGCAGCAGCTCGTCCAGGTGGGCGCCGTCCTGCGGAAACATCGCCACACCGATCGACGCGCTGACGTGCACCTCGCCCTCCGGGGCGCTGTGGCGGGAATCGAGGGCGTCGCGCAGCTCCTCCAGGCGCCGCCCCAGCGGCGGTATGCCCTCGCCCGGCCCCAGCACCAGCGCGAACTCGTCGCTGCCCATGCGCGCCAGCACGTCGCCGTCGCCCGTCAGCGCCTGCAGGCTGCGCGCGGCGTCGCACAGCAGCGCGTCGCCCGCCTCGTGACCAATCAGGGTGTTGATTTCGCCAAAGTGGTCCAGATTGATGCGCACCAGCGCAAAGCCGCTGTTCTCGCGCCGCGCCAGGTCGATCATCCAGTGCGCGCGCGAGTGGAACTGGCGGCGGTTGAGCAGCCCGGTCAGCTCGTCGTGCGTGTGCAGGAAATCGAGCATTTCCTCGCGCTCGCGCTCGCCGGTGATGTCGCGGTCGCTGCCCAGAATGTTCAGAGGGCGGCCATCGGGCGCGCGCCGCGTCACGATGGAATGGCTGTGCAGCCAGCGGTAACGCCCGTCGCGATGGCGCAGGCGGTAGGTTTTGGTCATCTCGCTGAGCTCGCCGCTGCGCTGGCGCTCTTCCCCGGCCAGGATGCGCTGGCGGTCTTCCGGATGGATGCGCTCGGCCCAGAAGTCGAAAATGGACTGGCCCTGGACATCGTCGGGCGTGTAGCCCAGCGTCTGCAGCCAGCGCTGCGAAACCTGCGACACACCGCTGCGACAGTCGAAAGCCCAGACCCCGTCGATCAGGTCAATGTTGGCCAGCTGCAGCAGCGCGCTGGCCGGTATGCCGTGGCGCGCAGGACCGAAATCCAGCAGCGGCGACACCGAACCCTCCGCCCGGGCCCAGCGTTGGCGCAGGCGTCCGGTCCAGAGCTGGATCAGGGTGATCGGATCGGGCATTTTGACGGCCAGAGGAGGTTCTGCAGAGACAGTGATTTATCGGATTGTGAATGCTTATACCGCCATTCTGCGCAGCAGCCCGCACCAAACAGGTCAGGAATACAGGGGAAATTCCGCGCTTTTCCAGCGCATCGCCCGCCCCGTCACACGCCAGTGGCCTTGGGCGATAATGCCGGGGTTGGCGCTGCAGCGCCCCGTCCCTTACCCGAGAAATTCCCCATGGCCCAATACGTTTTCACCATGAACCGGGTCGGCAAGATCGTGCCGCCCAAACGCCATATCCTGAAAGATGTTTCGCTGTCCTTCTTCCCTGGCGCCAAGATCGGCGTGCTCGGCCTGAACGGCTCGGGCAAATCGACGCTGCTGAAAATCATGGCGGGCCTGGACAAGGAGATCGAAGGCGAAGCCGTGCCCATGCCCGGCCTGAACATCGGCTACCTGCCCCAGGAGCCCCAGATCGACCCCGAGTACACCGTGCGTCAGGCGGTAGAAGAAGGCATCGGCGGCGTGCTGGCCGCCAAAAAGCGCCTGGAAGAGGTCTATACCGCCTACGCTGAACCCGACGCCGACTTTGACGCCCTGGCCGCCGAGCAGGCCGAGCTGGAAGCCGTCATCGCCGCAGCGGGCAGCGAGAACACCGACCTGCAGCTGGAAATGGCCGCCGACGCGCTGCGCCTGCCCCCCTGGGAGGCCAAAATCGGCGTGCTCTCGGGCGGTGAGAAGCGCCGCGTGGCGCTGTGCCGCCTGCTGCTGTCGCGCCCTGACATGCTGCTGCTCGACGAACCCACCAACCACCTGGACGCCGAATCGGTCGAGTGGCTGGAGCTGTTCCTCAAGCGCTTCTCCGGCACCGTGGTGGCCATCACCCACGACCGCTACTTCCTGGACAACGCCGCTGAATGGATTCTGGAACTGGACCGCGGCCAGGGCATCCCCTGGAAGGGCAATTACTCCGACTGGCTGGACCAGAAAGAGAAGCGCCTGGAGGCCGAACAGAAGAGCGAAGACGCCCGCGCCAAGGCCATGAAGGAAGAACTGAAGTGGGTGCGCAGCAACGCCAAGGGCCGCCAGGCCAAGAGCAAGGCGCGTCTGGCCCGCTTCGAAGAGCTGTCCGACACCGATTACCAGAAGCGCAACGAGACCAACGAAATCTTCATCCCCGTCGCCGAGCGCCTGGGCAACGAGGTGATCGAGTTCAAAAACGTCACCAAGAGCTTTGGCGACCGCGTGCTGATCGACAACCTCAGCTTCAAGGTGCCGCCAGGCGCCATCGTCGGCATCATCGGCCCCAACGGGGCGGGCAAATCGACGCTGTTCCGCATGATCCAGGGCGTTGAAACGCCTGACAGCGGCGAAGTCGTCATCGGCAAGACCGCGCAGCTGGCCTTTGTGGACCAGAGCCGCGCCAGCCTGGACCCCAACAAGACCGTCTGGGAAGACGTTTCCGGCGGCCTGGACAACATCGTCGTGGGCAAGTTCGTCATGCCGTCGCGCGCCTACATCGGCCGCTTCAACTTCAAGGGCAACGACCAGCAGAAAATGGTCGGCACCCTGTCGGGCGGTGAGCGCGGGCGCCTGCACCTGGCCAAAACCCTGGCCCAGGGCGGCAATGTGCTGATGCTGGACGAGCCCTCGAACGATCTGGACGTCGAAACCCTGCGCGCGCTGGAAGAAGCGCTGCTGGAGTTCGGTGGCAGCGCGATGGTCATCAGCCACGACCGCTGGTTCCTGGACCGTATCTGCACGCACATCCTGGCCGCCGAAGACGAATCGCGCTGGGTGTTTTTTGACGGCAACTACCAGGAGTACGAAGCCGACAAGAAGAAACGCCTCGGCGAAGAAGGCGCGCGGCCCAAGCGCGTGCGTTACAAGGCCATCGCCTGAGGCCAGGCGCCATGGCCCTGTTTGGCGGATTCACCTCGAAGCTGATGGCGCCGCTGCGGCGCATCGGCTACCGCGTGCTGTTTGCGGTCGGGGCGGCGACGGTGGTGCTCTTTCTGGCGATGGCCTTTCTGGCCACGACCCAAGGCATGGCGGTGCTGCTGGCCGGCCTTGGCGCCTTTGTCGGCGCCCTGATCCTGAGCCTGGTGCTGCCCAAAATGCTGGTGTCGGGCGAATCCAGCCGCGCCGCGCAGCGCGAGGCGGAGCTGAAAGCCGATCTGGACGTGGCGCTGCGCCAGCGCGGCGACCTGATCGCCGAGGTCGAGCGGGTGAAGGCCCAGCAGCTGCAGTTCCAGCAGGTGCGCAGCGTGCTGCGTCTGACGCTGCTGGAAGTGGACAGCACGCTGACCGATTTCAAGCGCGAGGACATGGGCGAGCGCGAGAAGACGCTCTCCAGCCTGTCCGGCAAGGACCACCTGGAGTACGTCGGCGTGCTGCGCCGCAAGGTCAAGGTGCTGCTGGGCATAGACCTGGAGCGCCTGCGCGTGCGCGCTGACGGCCCGCTGCTGACGATCGACGGGCTGCACGCCGAGTTCCAGGGCGTCAAATCCAACGAGGAAGACTGGCTGCTGCGCCAGATGCAGGTGTCGGGCAACACCCTGCTGCGCGGCGAGCGCACCAAGCTGGAAACCGAAGGCAGCGCCCTGAGCGAAGCCGGCGAGCGCCAGCGCAAGGATCTCGAAGAGCGACTGCGCTCGGGCGTCGAATTCGCCGCCTTCGATCTGGCGCTGGAAAAGCTGGGCGAGCAGTGGCTGCGCGCCATGCTGGCGCCCATGGGCTATCAGGTGCAGATCGGCCGCCTTGAAGAGGCGGGCAGCCAGCCCTTCATGCAGCTGCTGCAGGAGCGCGAACAGGCCCTGCACCAGCATCTGGGCGAGCTGCGCGCCGGGCTGCTCGAGCACAGCCCCAAAGACGCACCGGACAGCGATCCGGCCTGATCAGAACAGACGCACCAGGCTGGTTCGCGCCAGGTGCAGCAGCGTGTCCTTGACCGGGCTTTCGGGCAGCGGCGCCAGCGCCTCGCAGGCACGGTCCACCTCGGCGCGGGCCACGTCGCGGGTGGCGTCCAGCGCGCCGGTCTCACGCACGATGCGGATCACGTCGGGCAGGCGATCGACCTCGCCGTGCTCGATGCACTGGCGCAGCCAGGCGCGGTCGCTGTCGCTGCAGCGCGACATGGCCACCAGCAGCGGCAGCGTGGCCTTGCCTTCGCGCAGGTCGTCGCCGATGTTTTTGCCCAGGGTGTGGGTGTCGCCCTCGTAATCCAGGATGTCATCGACCAGCTGAAAGGCGGTGCCCAGGCTGGCGCCAAAATCGGCGCAGCCGCGCTCGATGCTGTCGGCGCTCTGCCCGGCCAGAGCCTCGGGCCAGGGCGCAGCGGGTTCGCCCTCGCGCGGATGCAGCGCCAGCACCGCGCCCAGACGCGCGCTGGCCTCGAACAGTTTGGCTGTCTTGCAGCGGATGACCTGCAGATAACGCTCGACCGAAATCTCCGGGTCGTGCATGTTCATCAGCTGCAGCACCTCGCCCTCGGCGATGATGTTGGTCGCTTCGGCCAGTATTTCCAGCACGCGCATCCGCCCCGTGCTGACCATCATCTGGAAAGCGCGCGAGTACAGGAAATCACCCACCAGCACGCTGGCGGCGTTGCCAAAAGTGGCGTTGGCTGTGGCGCGGCCGCGGCGCAGGGCCGATTCGTCGACCACGTCGTCGTGCAGCAGCGTGCTGGTGTGGATGAACTCGACCGTGGCGGCCAGTTCGTGCTGGTCCGGGTGGCTGTAGCCCATGGCCATGGCCATGAGCAGCAGCAGGCGCGGACGCATGCGCTTGCCGCCCGACCCGACGATGTAGGTGGACACCTGCTGCACCAGCACCACATCCGACTGCAGACGCCGGGCGATGACAGCATCAACGGCAGCCATTTCCGTGTCCAGCTGCGCCAGCACCTGTGCCACCGCCCCCGGCAGGGGCTGTGGGACCGAACCCGATTTGTCTAGCATGAAGCGTACCCAGGCAACAGGCTGGTGCGGCGTTGCCAAGCAGCAACAGAATGCCCGCAACAGGCCCAACTCAAAGGCATGATTATAGTTTCTGGCCGCTGCACCGCAGCCCTGCCAGGGGGAACCCCGGCGAAGTTCTTGGCAAAGCGGTACTTGCGCTCTATAATGCTCGTTTTCCCGGGCAGCCATGCTGCGCCCTGCGGGGGCCAATCGCCTTTGCAGACCCAGCCCGGAGCACGTTGCACTTTTTTCGCATCGCATCTTTGATCACTGGAGGGCCCTATGGCTCGCGTATGTCAAGTCACGGGCAAAGGCCCCATGGTTGGTAACAACGTTTCCCACGCCAACAACAAAACCAAGCGTCGCTTCCTGCCCAACCTGCACTACCGCCGGTTCTGGCTGGAAACCGAAAACCGCTGGGTGCGTCTGCGCATCAGCAATGCTGCGCTGCGCCTGATCGACAAGGTCGGCATCGAGCAGATCGTCGCCGATCTGCGCGCCAAGGGCGCCCTGTAAGCCCTGCGCGATCCGCTGAACCGGGCCGCTGCGGCGGCCGCTCTTAACCCTTTTTCTGGAGTCGCATCATGGCCAAAGGCGCCCGCGAAAAAATCAAGCTGGAATCCACTGCTGGAACCGGCCATTTTTACACCACCAACAAGAACAAGAAGACCACTCCGGGCAAGCTGGAGTTCATGAAGTTCGACCCCAAAGCGCGCAAGCATGTCCTGTACAAGGAAGTGCGCCTGAAGTAACCCGGCAGGCCTTCGCACGAAGGCTGCCCGATGAAAAACCCGCTGCGGCGCCATCCTGCGATGGCCCCGGCGGGTTTTTTCGTCGGTCAGGGGGATCAGCCTGGCGTGTAGACGCAGGCGTCGCCCGTGGTCGGCCGCCGCACGGCCACGCGGCACAGCGCCTGCGCACCCGCATCGCCCACGGCAGCCTGCAACTCCTGGTGCAGGTGCTGGTGGATGAAGACGCACAGGTTCTCCAGCGTGGCGGGCCCCAAGCCCTCGACGTGGTCCAGGTGGTGATGATCAAGGCGAGCGCGTACGCGCTCGATGCAACGGCGCAGCACACCCAGATCCAGCAGCATGCCGCCGCTGTCGCGCTCGCCGCGCAGTGTCACGGTGGCGGTGTAGCTGTGACCGTGGATGCGCAGGCTGGCGTGCATCTCCTGCGGGTCCACGCCCGGGCGGTGCAGGGTGTGGGCCGCATCAAAGTGGAATTCCTGGCTCAGTTCAAACATGGCGAAGCAGCAGACGCAAAGGCCGCGATTCTAAAACGCACAGGCCGTTTTCGGGCAGACCAATGGGGCGGGAATCAGACCCGGCGCTGCCCCGCCACCCAGACCTGGGCGACGTGCTGCGGGGTCGCCAGCGACAGCCAGGCCAGCACGCGCTCGTGCAGGCTGCGCGCCACGCGCTGGCGGCGGCGCTGCAGATCGTCCAGCGCGGGGTGCCACAGCACCACATCGGCTGCGCAGCCGGGCTCAAGCTGGCCGATTTCGCCCTGCAGCCGCAGTGCCTGCGCCGCGCCCAGGGTGGCGCCGTGCAGCAGCTCCCAGGCGGTGACGCGCTGGCCGCGCAGAGCCTGCACCTTGCAGGCATCCATCATCACCTGCGGCATGAAAAGCGTCGTTCCGGCACCCACATCGCTGGCCAGGCACAGGCCGTGCCCGGCGTCGCGCGCACGGGGCCAGTCAAACAGGCCACTGCCCAGAAACAGGTTGGACGACGGACAGTGCGCCACCGCCGCGCCGCGCTGCGCCAGAAGCGCCACGTCGATGTCGTCCAGCCAGATGCCATGCGCCATCATGCTGCGCTCGCCCAGCAGGCCGTGGCGCTCGTAGACGTCCAGATAGCTGCGCGCGTCGGGGAAAAGCTGGCGCACCCAATCGACCTCCGCCGGGTTCTCGGCCACATGCGTCTGCATATAAAGGCCAGGCGTCCCGGCCAGCAGACGCCCCGCCAGTGCCAGCTGGGCCGGGCTGCTGGTGGGCGCAAAGCGCGGGGTGATGGCGTAGGCCAGACGGCCCTGGCCGTGCCAGCGCTCGATCAGCGCGCGGCAGTCGCGCTCGGCGCTTTCCACGCTGTCGCACAGGGCGGCGGGCGCGTGGCGATCCATCATCACCCGCCCGGCGATCAGGCGCATGCCCGCCGCCTGGGCCGCCTCGAACAGCGCATCCACGCTGGTCGCGTGGACGGTGGGAAAGACCATGGCGCTGGTCGTCCCGCAGCGCAGCAGGCCGTCCACAAAATCCTGCGAACAGGCGCGCGCGTCGTCGGCCTGCGCCATGCGCTGCTCGGCGGGAAAGGTGTAGCGCTCCAGCCACTGCAGCAGCTGCTCGCCAAAGGCACCGATGATCTCGATCTGCGCGCTGTGCACATGCGCATCCGTAAAGCCCGGCATCAGCCACTGGCCGCTGGCGTCGATGCAGTGCCAGTCGGGGCCGGGTCGCGCGTCCGGGCCGTCGGGATGGATGGCGCTGATGCGGCCGTTCTCGATCAGCAGCCAGTGCGCCGGACGCCAGCGGCAGGCCGCGTCCGAGATATCCAGCGCGCCGGGCGCACGCTCGAAATCCAGCAGGTCCGCCAGGATGGCGACACGGCTGGAAGGCGCAGGGGCAGACGTCATGGCAGTCGCGGCCAGGCCGCAGTCATCAGGGGGCTGTGAGTGTAGCGCGGTGTCCTTTGCGGCAGGCCGCCAGCAAACTGGTAAATTGGCCTGAATCGAGGCAAACCATGACCAACATCACCATCTATCAGTCCGACAGCGGCACCGTCGAAGTCCGGCTGGACAGGACCCAGGAAACCGTCTGGCTGCGGCAGGAGCAGCTCAGCCAGCTCTTTGGACGCGAGCGGTCGGTCATTACCAAGCACCTGCGCAATGTGTTCGCCGAGGGGGAGCTTGAACGTGAGGCAGTGTGTGCAAATTTTGCACACACTGCTGCCGACGGCAAAAGGTACCGGGTTGAACACTACAGCCTCGACGTCATCATCTCAGTGGGCTACCGCGTCAAATCCATCGAGGGCACGCGCTTTCGCCAATGGGCCACGCAGGTTTTGCGCCAGCACCTGACCCAGGGCTACACCCTGAACCGCCAGCGTTTTGAAGCCAACGCCCGCGAGCTGGAAGCCGCGCTGCTTCTGGTGCGGAAAGCGGCGCAATCCACCGAACTTCTGGCCGACACAGGGCGCGGCCTGGTGGACCTTGTGTCGCGCTACGCGCAGACCTTTTTGCTGCTGCAGCGTTATGACGAAGGTTTGCTGACCGAGCCGCTGCAGCAGAGCGGCGGGCACCTGCCCCGCCTTGAGCAGGTGCGCCAGATGCTGGGCGAGCTCAAGCGCGATCTGATGCAGAAAGGCGAAGCCACCGAGCTGTTTGCCCGCGAACGTGGCGATGGCCTAGCCGCCCTGCTGGGCAACCTGGACCAGACCGTATTTGGCGAACCGGCTTACCCCAGCGTTGAATCCAAGGCTGCGCACCTGCTGTACTTTGTGATCAAAAACCACCCCTTCGCCGACGGCAACAAGCGCAGCGGTGCGTTTCTGTTTGTTGATTTCCTGAACCGCAATGGCCGTCTGCTGGACGACGACGGCGCCCCAGTCATCAACGACATCGGGCTGGCTGCTCTGGCCCTGCTGGTCGCAGAATCAGACCCGGCGCACAAGGAAACGCTGATCCGGCTTGTCATGAACATGCTGGCTCCGACGCAGGGTTGATCACCCCCCCGCCATCCTCAACGGCGGCAGCAGCAGCACAAAGCAGCTGCCCTGCCCCAGTTCGCTGAAGACGCGCATCTGGCCGCCGTGGCGCTGCAGCACCTGGCGGACAATGGACAGCCCCAGGCCCGTGCCGCCGGTGTCGCTGCTGCGCGCTTTGTCCACGCGGAAGAAGCGCTCGCCCAGGCGAGGCAGGGCGTCGGCCGGGATGCCCGGGCCGCTGTCGATCACCGCCAGGCACAGGCCTTCGCTGGCCTGCAGGCTGCGCCAGTTGGGGCCCAGCCAGGCGGGCAGCGGCGGCGGATCGGTGGCGGGCCCGGCCGGGCTGCGTTCGCCCAGCCAGCCCACCCACAGCGTGATATGGCCTTCGGGGCCGCTATAGCGCACCGCGTTGTTCAGCACATTGACCAGCGCGCTGAGCAGCTCGCTGGCGTGGCCCAGCACAGCCACATCGGGCTGCGCCAGCCGCGGCGACTGCCAGCCCAGCGTCATGGTCTGGCCGGGTTTGCGCAGCGCGGTCGCCGTGGCCCAGGCCTCGTCCACCCAGGTCTGGACCGGCACCAGGCCGCCTGGCATGGGCCGGGGCGCGCCGTCCAGACGCGACAGCAGCAGCAGATCGCCCACCAGGCGTTGCATGCGCACCGACTGGTCGCGCATGGCCTGCAGGGCGCTGGCAAACTCGTTCGGGTCGCCCTGAAGCTGGGGCAGGCAGTCGAGATAGCCCGACAGCACGGTCAGCGGCGTGCGCACCTCGTGCGAGACGTTGGCGACGAATTCCTTCTGCAGCAGCTCGTTGCGCTGGCGCTCGGTCACGTCCTGGCTGACCAGCAGGATGCGCGTCTGCCCGGCCGCTTCAGGCACGGCGAAACGCTGGCCGAAGAGCAGGATGCGTCCGCCGCGATCGGGCCTGTCCATCAGCACCTCGGCGCGCGGGCCGGGCGTGGCGAGCGCCGTGCTGGCCGCGAGCTGCTGAACGAAAGGCACGAAAACCGGATCGCGGACCAGATGGGTGATGCGGGCCAGGCGGTCGCGCTCGGGGCCCAGTCCCAGGTGCAGTCCGGCCATGTCGCTGCACCACAGGATGGTCTGCTGCGCGTCCAGCAGCACCAGACCCACCGGCGACGCGGCCATGGCCTGGACGAAGCCGTCCATCTGCTCGCGCACCACCTGCACGGCCTGCGCCTGCTTGAGCGTGTCCTTGTACACCGCCCACTGCACCGTGGTCAGCGGATCGGGGTTGTCGGGCGGCTCGGTGGTCTGGCCGTCGCGCAGCCAGTGCAGCAGTTCGCGGGTGCGCTGCTGCCAGCGCTTGTCGGTTCGCGCCGCGGCCAGCAGGTAGCCGGCGACGGCGCCGATCAGGATCAGCAGCAGGGCTTCAGGCGTCATGACGGACCGGATCGCCGCGCGGCTCGCTGACCTCCTGGGGCAGCGTCCAGGCGAAGCGGTAACCCACGCCACGCACGGTCTGGATGCGCAGCCGCGCCACCGCCCAGTCGGCCAGCGCCTCGCGCAGGCGCTTGATGTGGACATCGACCGTGCGCTCTTCGATATAAACCTCGTCACCCCAGACGTGATCCAGCAGCTGGCCGCGCGTGAAGCTGCGGTCCGGGTGCGTCATCAGAAAGTGCAGCAGCTTGAACTCGGTCGGGCCCAGCTGCACCGGGGCGCGCACGGGGCTGCGCCCCTCAGGGTCCAGACCGGGAACGGCTTCGCCCGCCGGGTCGATCCACAGCAGGCGCGATTCGGGGTCGAGCGACAGCGCGCCCACGTCCACCGTATCGCCCAGCGCACGCGGCTGGTGGCGGCGCAGCACGCTGCGGATGCGCGCCTGCAGCTCGCGGCTCGAGAAGGGCTTGGTGAGGTAATCGTCGGCGCCCGCTTCGAGCGCGGTGACGATGTCGGATTCTTCGGCGCGTGCGGTCAGCAGGATCACCGGCATTTCGCGCAGGCGCGGCTGTCCGGCGTCGCGGCGCCAGCGGCGCAGCATGTCCAGGCCCGATTCACCCGGCATCATCCAGTCCAGCACGACCAGATCCGGCATCTGCGTGGCGATCTGCGCCTGGGCCGAGCGCGCATCGTGGCTGACCTGCACCGTGTGCCCGGCCAGACGCAGCTGGGTGGACAGCATCTGGGCAATCGCCAGCTCGTCGTCCACCACAAGAATCGTCGCCATGCCCTCTCCCGTGTATGGCCTGCGTTAGCCTGCCGCCAGACGCTTTTCGATGGTTTCGAGGCGATTGTGGCGCACATCAGCGCCTTTCACCACATAAATGACCTGTTCGGCCAGATTTTTGGCATGGTCGCCCACGCGTTCCAGCGCCTTGGCCACGAAGATGAGGTCGATCCCGGCTTCGACCAGATCGGGCTTGGCACTCATCACCGTGACCAGCTTGCGCAGCATGGCGTTGAACTCGTGATCGATGTTGTCGTCCTGGCGCAGCACGTCAATGGCCAGCGCCGTGTCCAGGCGGGCGAAAGCATCGAGCGCCTTGCGCAGCGATTCGGCCGCCATGCGCGCCGACAGCGTCAGATCGCGCAGCGGCAGCATCTGCTGCAGCATGGCCGCGTCCGAGCGGCTGGACAGGCGCAGGCCAAAGCGGGCGATGCGCGCGGCCTCGTCGCCGGCGCGCTCCAGGTTGCCGATGGTCTTGGACACCGCCACCAGCAGGCGCAGGTCGCGCGCCGTGGGCTGGCGCTGGGCGATGGTCGCCGACAGATCGCTGTCGATGGTCATTTCCAGCTGGTTGACCAGCTCTTCGCGGACGTGGACCTGCTGGGCCAGTTCGCTGTCCATATCGATCAGGGCCTGAACGGCCTGGATGACCTGGGATTCGACGATGCCGCCCATTTCCAGCACCTGGCTGGAGATGGAGGTGAGTTCGGCGTCGAACTGCGTGGATAGATGCTTTTCGCTCATGGATGTGCTCCTGGAGGACGTTCAATCAGCCGGGACAATCAGCCAAAACGGCCGGTGATGTAGTCTTCCGTTTCCTGCTTTTTCGGCTTCATGAAAATCTCGCGCGTTACGCCGAATTCAACCAGATTGCCCAGGTACATGTAGGCGGTGTAGTCGGACACCCGCGCCGCCTGCTGCATGTTGTGGGTGACGATGACCACGGTGTAATCGTCCTTCAGCTCGGTGATCAGTTCTTCGATCTTGCCGGTGGAGATCGGGTCCAGCGCCGAGCAGGGCTCGTCCAACAGAAGCACCTCGGGCTTGATGGCGATGCCGCGCGCGATGCACAGGCGCTGCTGCTGGCCGCCCGACAGGCCGGAACCGTTCTGGTTCAGCTTGTCCTTGACCTCGGTCCACAGCGCGGCCTTGCGCAGCGCCCACTCGACGCGCTCGTCCATTTCGTGGCGACTGAGCTTCTCGAACAGCTTCACGCCGAAGGCGATGTTGTCGTAGATCGACATCGGAAAGGGCGTGGGCTTCTGGAAGACCATGCCGACCTTGGCGCGGATCAGCGAGACATCGGTGCGGCTGTGCAGGATGTCCTCGTCGTCGACCAGGATCTGGCCGTCGGCGCGCTGCTCGGGGTAGAGCTCGAACATGCGGTTGAAGGTGCGCAAGAGCGTCGATTTGCCGCAGCCCGACGGCCCGATGAAGGCGGTGACCTTGCGCTCCGGGATGTTCAGGTTGATGTCCTTGAGCGCGTGGAACTTGCCGTAATAGAAGTTCAGGTTCTTCGCGCTGATCTTGGCGGGGCCGTTCAGCGCCTCGCGCAGGACCTGGGTGGAGGCTTGGCTCATGACTGCTTGTTCCTGAAAAACACGCGGGCGATGATGTTCAGCGCCAGCACGCTCATGGTGATGATGAAAACGCCCGCCCAGGCCAGCGTCTGCCAGTTCTCGTAGGGGCTCATGGCGAACTGGAAAATCGTGACCGGCAGGTTGGCCATGGGCTGGCCCATGTCGGCGCTGAAAAACTGGTTGTTCAGCGCGGTGAAGAGCAGCGGCGCGGTTTCGCCCGAAATGCGCGCCACGGCCAGCAGCACGCCGGTGACCACGCCGGAACTGGCCGCGCGCAGGGTGATGCTCAGGATGACCTTCCAGCGCGGCGTGCCCAGGGCGTAGGCTGCCTCACGCATCGCGCTGGGCACCAGCGAGAGCATGTTCTCGGTGGTGCGGATGACCACCGGGATGACCAGCAGCGCCAGCGCCACCGACCCCGCCCAGCCCGAGAAACCGCCCAGCGGTGCCACGAGGCCGTAGTAAATGAAGAGGCCAATGACGATGGAGGGCGCCGACAGCAGGATGTCGTTGACAAAGCCCACCGTGCGGCCCAGCCAGCCCTTGCCCGCGTATTCGGCCAGGTAAATGCCGCACAGGATGCCGACGGGCGTGCCCAGCAGCGTCGCCGTGAAGGTCATCAGCAGCGAACCGACGATGGCGTTGGCCAGACCGCCGTCCGTCGCCATGGGCGGCGGGGTGGATTCGGTGAATACCGCGCCACTCAGGCCCGTCACGCCCAGGCGCACTGTGTCCCACAGGATCCACAGCAGCCAGACCATGCCAAAGGCCATGGCCAGCAGCGACAGCACCAGCGCCAGCTGGTTGATGCGCTTGCGCGCGCGGTGGCGCGAGAGGCGCTCGCGCAGCATGCGCTCGGTCGGGGCGCCGCCGTGGCGGTCGCCCGGTGCTCGCGCCAGTGGGCTGTCTGCGGGCATCAGCGTGGCCGACAGGCGGTGGCCGGGGGCCGCACCGCCCGCAGCTGCGGAGGAAGACATCGGCATCTCAGTTCCCCTCTTTGCGCTTCATGCTGGCCAGCAGCCACTTGGACAGCGCCAGCACCACAAAGGTGATGAAAAACAGGATCAGCCCCAGATACATCAGCGAGGCCTGGTGCAGACCGGGCTGGGCTTCGGCGAACTCGTTGGCCAGCGTCGCGGTGATGCTGGTGGCCGGCTCGAACAGCGACAGCGAGCTGAACTGGCTGGCGTTGCCAATCAGGAAGGTGACGGCCATGGTCTCGCCCAGCGCGCGCCCCAGGCCCAGCATGATGCCGCCGATGACGCCTGTGCGGGTGTAGGGCAGGACCACGCGGGAGATGACCTCCCAGGTCGTGGCGCCCAAGCCGTAGGCCGACTCCTTGAGCATGGGCGGCGTCACCTCGAACACGTCGCGCATCACCGAGGCGATGAAGGGAATCACCATGATGGCCAGCACGATGCCGGCCGCGAACAGGCCCAGTCCCACGGGCGGGCCCTGCAGCAGCGCCCCGATCACAGGGACGTTGCCCAGTGCGTCCTGCAGCGGCACCTGGACGTATTCGGACAGGATGGGCCCAAACACCAGCAGGCCCCACATGCCGTAGACGATGGAAGGCACTGCCGCCAGGAGCTCGATCGCCGTGCCCAGCGGGCGGCGCAGCCAGCCCGGGCACAGCTCGGTCAGGAACATGGCGATGCCAAAGCTGATCGGCACCGCGATCAGCAGCGCCAGCAGCGCCGTCAGCAGCGTGCCCATGACCATGGCCAGCGCGCCGTACTTGTCCTGCACGGGATCCCACTGGTTGGTCCAGACGAAGGACAGCCCGAACTCGCGCATGGCCGGCCAGGCGCCGATGACCAGCACCAGCAGGATGCCCGCCATCAGCGCCAGCGTCAGCCAGGTGGCGCCATGGACGAGAACGCCAAAGACGCTGTCCCCCAACGCGCCGCCTCCGGCCCTGCGGGCTGTCCCGGCGGGCCGGACAGGATTTGCGCTGTGTGCTGCTTGCATGAGCCAGTTCCTTGACGGTTTACTGCCAGGCGACGGCCTTGCCGCTGCCGTCCTTGATCTCGCCCCAGGTCTTGCGCGCCAGAGCCTTCACATTGTCAGGCATGGGCACGTAATCCAGCTGCGCAGCCTGGCTGTCGCCGTCCTTGCCATACGCCCAGTTGAAGAACTTCAGCACGTCGGTGGCCTTGCCCGCATCGGCCTGCTGCTTGTGCATCAGGATGAAGGTCGCGCCCGAGATCGGCCACGATTTTTCGCCCGCCTGGTTGGTCAGGATGGCGAAGAAAGAGTTGCTCCAGTCGGCCTTGGCGGCGGCGGCCTTGAAGGCGTCGTCGTCGGCCGTGACGAATTTGCCCGCCGCGTTCTGCAGCTGCGTCGTCACCAGCTTGCCCTGCTTGGCGTAGGCGTACTCGACGTAGCCGATGGCGCCCGGCAGACGCTGCACAAACTGCGCCACGCCCTCGTTGCCCTTGCCGCCCGTGCCCACCGGCCAGTTCACGGCCTTGCCTTCACCGACCTTGCTCTTCCACTCGGGGCTGACCTTGCTCAGGTAGTTGGTGAAAATAAAGGTGGTGCCCGAACCGTCGGCACGGCGCACCGGCGCAATCGCGCGGTCTGGCAGGTTCACGCCGGGGTTCAGCCCAGTGATGGCGGCATCGTTCCACTTCTTGATCTCGCCCAGGTAGATTTTGGCCAGCACGTCGCCGGTCAGCTTGATCTGGTTGGCGGTGACGCCGGGCAGGTTGACCACAGGCACGACACCGCCCATGACGGTGGGGAACTGCACCATGCCCTTGGCCTGCAGGTCTTCGGGCTTGGTCGGCTCGTCCGAGGCGCCGAAATCAACCGTTTTGGATTCGATCTGCTTCACGCCGGCGCCCGAACCGACGCTCTGGTAATTGACGCGCACCCCGGTGGCCTTGCTGAAGGAATCGGCCCACTTGGCGTACACCGGTGCCGGGAAGGTCGCGCCGGCGCCCGTGATGGTGTTGGTCTGCGCCACAGCGGCGTGGCTGGCCAGCAGCAGGGCGGTGGACAGGGCCAGGGTAGTCAGTCGTTTCATGTGTGCTCCGGGAGGAATCTGAGAGAGAAAGATCAACGCGTCGCCACTCTATGGACCGTCTGTGACAGCTTTGTGACACCCCGGTCTCCCGGGAAAACCCGTGGCGTAGACGCGACGCAGCAGGCGGGCGTGACGGCTCAGTACTCGTTGCGCCAGGGGTGGAGCGCAGCGGCGGCGTTCATCTGGGCTTCGCACAGGCTCCACGCCAGCACCAGATAGAGGTTGCGCAGCATGGCCGCGGTGGCGCCCCAGATCGGGCCGTGCCCCGCCTGAAGGCCGGACAGCGACTCGGGCGCGGGCATGCTGACAAAGCGGCGCTCGACGCCCTCGCGGCGGTAGGTGCGCCAGACGTGCTGGCAAGGGTCCAGCACCTGCGCCAGCGGCACGGCAAAAGCGTGAGCGACCTCGCTGTTGGCTGAGGCCGCGATGGCTGTGCGGGCCGCAGCGGCATCCACCTGCGCCAGCACCGGCGCCACGCGATAGTTGGTGACGGTGACATAGCCCGGCAGCAGGCCCAGCACCTGAATGTCGCCGGGCGCCAGGCCGACTTCCTCCTGGCTTTCGCGCAGCGCGGCGGCGATGGGGCCGCTGTCCTGAGGATCGATCCGTCCACCCGGGAAGCTGATCTCGCCCGCGTGTTCGCGCAGGGTGGCGGTGCGCTGGGTCAGCAGCAGGCGCCACGCGCCGCCATCGTGGAAGACGCCGACCAGCACCGCTGCTTCGCGCCGGGGCCGGTCGGGCCAGGGGCGGCCGCGGATCAGGCCCAGGCGCTGGTCGAGCGCGTTCAGGCCCTGCGTGGCGTGGCTGGCGTCATCCGCGCGGGCGATGTCGGCCAGCAGCGGCCGGATCTGCTCAAAGACCGCACCCCAGCCGACCTGCGCTGAAGCAGGCCACAGCGAAGCGGGCAGCAGCGGCAGATGGCCATCGCGGCCGAGTTCAGGGCACTGGGCGGGATCCATATCAGGGCGCGAAACCAGAAAGTCAGAAAATCAAAAAACGCTGGGCAGAAACGACAACAGGCCGCACATGGCGGCCTGCTGGAGGGGGCAAGCCCCACCGCGAGAGCGATGGGGAAGCCGCATCAGGACAGCTTTTCCTTGATGCGTGCCGACTTGCCGCTGCGCTGGCGCAGGTAGTACAGCTTGGCGCGGCGCACATCGCCACGGCGCTTGACTTCGATTTTTTCCAGCAGCGGGCTGTACAGCTGGAACGTACGCTCCACGCCTTCGCCGTTAGAGATCTTGCGCACAACGAAGTTGCTGTTCAGGCCACGGTTGCGACGGGCGATGACAACGCCTTCGTAGGCCTGCAGACGGCTGCGGGTGCCTTCCTTGACGCGCACGCTGACAATCACGGTGTCGCCGGGGGCGAAAGCGGGAATGGTTTTGCCCAGGCGGGCAATTTCTTCCTGCTCCAGGGTTTCGATCAGGTTCATGTGAACTCCACGGATCATGACGCGGGGGGTTATAAAAAGAAGAGCCGGCTGGACGAAGCAGCCGGCAGGCCGGTCAGAGGATCAGCGCGCATTATAGCGTGAGCCCCGCGCGCAGTGGGCCTGTGTCCGGTCCCTGTTGGGCGCCGCTCACATCCCCGCGTAATTGGGACCGCCGCCGCCCTCGGGCGTCACCCAGGTGATGTTCTGGCTGGGATCCTTGATGTCGCAGGTCTTGCAGTGCACGCAGTTCTGCGCGTTGATCTGCAGGCGCTGGGCATTGCCCCCGGCGGCCTCGTCGGGCACGAACTCGTAGACCCCCGCCGGGCAGTAGCGCGATTCCGGCCCGGCAAACTGCGGCAGATTGAGCCGCGTGGGCACCTGCGGATTGGTCAGGCGCAGGTGGGCCGGCTGGTTTTCCTCGTGGTTGGTGTTGCTGATGAAGACTGAACTCAGGCGGTCAAAGGTCAGCTGGCCATCGGGCTTGGGGTAATCGATGCGCGCGCAGCTCGCGGCCGGGCGCAGTGTGGTGTGGTCGGCCTGGTGGCGGTGCACCGTCCAGGGCGGCGACTGCACGCCGATTTTGGGCAGCAGCCAGTGCTCGACACCCGTCATCGCCATCCCGACCCACATGCCCTTCTTGAACCAGGTCTTGAAGTTGCGCGACTGGTGCAGCTCCTCGTGCAGCCAGCTCGCTTCGAAGGCCTTGGGATAGGCCTCCAGCACATCGGCCTCGCGCCCGGCGGCCAGCGCCTGCGCCACGGCATCCGCGGCCAGCATGCCGGTTTTGATGGCGGCGTGGCTGCCCTTGATGCGCGCGGCGTTCAGGTAGCCCGCGTCGCAGCCGATCAGCGCGCCGCCCGGGAACACCGTGGCAGGCAGGCTGAGCAGCCCCCCGGCGGTGATGGCGCGCGCGCCGTAGGACAGGCGGCGTCCGCCCTCGATGTGTTTGCGGATGGCGGGGTGGGTTTTCCAGCGCTGCATCTCTTCAAACGGGCTCAGCCAGGGGTTGCTGTAATCCAGCCCGGTGACAAAGCCCAGCGCGACCTGGTTGTTGTCCAGGTGATACAGGAAACCGCCGCCGTAGGTGGCTGTGTCCATGGGCCAGCCCGCCGTGTGCACGACCAGACCCGGCTGCGCGCGCGCCGCGTCGATCTCCCAGACTTCCTTCACGCCCAGCGCGTAGGTCTGCGGGTCTTTGCCCGCGTCCAGCTGGTAGCGCGCAATAAGCTGCTTGCCCAGATGGCCGCGCGCGCCCTCGGCGAACAGGGTGTATTTGCCCGTCAGCTCCATGCCGAGCTGGAAGTGGGCGGTAGGCTGGCCGTCCTTGCCCAGGCCCTGGTGGCCGGTGGCTACACCGCGCACGGCGCCGTTGTCGTCAAACAGCACTTCGGCGGCGGCAAAGCCCGGGAAGATTTCCACCCCCAGGTTTTCGGCCTGCTGCGCCAGCCAGCGCACCACGTCGCCCAGGCGGACAATGTAATTGCCTTCATTGTGGAAAATGCGCGGCAGCAGCGCGGCGGGCGTGGTCCAGACGCCACCGCCATCGCGCAGCACCAGCACCTCGTCGGTGGTGACGGGCTGCACCAGCGGCGCGCCCTGCTCTTTCCAGTCGGGGATGAGTTCGGTGAGCGCCCGCGGGTCCATCACCGCGCCGGACAGCGTGTGCGCACCGGGCTCCGAGCCCTTTTCCAGCACCACGATGCTGATCTCCTGTCCGGCCTTCGCCGCCTGCTGTTTGAGCCGGATCGCGGCCGACAGCCCGGCCGGGCCCGCGCCGACGATGACCACGTCGTAGGGCATGGATTCACGGGGGCCGTACTGTTCGAGCAGTTCCTGGGGCGTCATGCGGGTCTCCTGGAGCGGTTTTGATCTGTTGCGATTCTAGCGGTGCCATCTGCTCCCGCAGGGGCGCCGCCGCCAGAGCCGTGCAGGCTTTGTGGCAAGATAAACGCATGATTCACGCACCGCACCCGACCGGACCCGGCTGCGCCACCCGCCGGGGGCCACCATGATCGCCGCCCTGGCCCTGCTCCTGGGCTTCCAGCTGGTCGGCGAGGCGCTGGTGGTGGCGCTGGGCTGGAGCGTGCCCGGCCCGGTGATCGGCATGCTCCTGCTGCTGGCCGTGCTGGTCTGGCGCGGCGGCCCCGGGGAAGATCTGCGCCAGGTGTCCGGCACGCTCTTGCAGCACTTGTCGCTGCTCTTTGTGCCTGCGGGCGCCGGGGTGCTGGTCCACGCCCACCTGCTGGGCCAGGACGCCGGAATCATCGCCGCAGCGCTGCTGGGCAGCACGGTGCTGTCGCTGGTGGTGACGGCGGGCGTGTTTGGCTGGCTGTCGCGGCGCCGGAAACCCGCCCGGCGCCCGCAGGCCGG
This sequence comes from Amphibiibacter pelophylacis, assembly GCF_037688875.1. Taxonomy (NCBI): domain Bacteria; kingdom Pseudomonadati; phylum Pseudomonadota; class Betaproteobacteria; order Burkholderiales; family Sphaerotilaceae; genus Amphibiibacter; species Amphibiibacter pelophylacis. Next base: position 94,741 of record NZ_JAWDIE010000005.1, on the reverse strand, counting down.
AGACCCCGCCCCATGAACGCTGTTGCTTCGGCCAGCGATGTCTGGGTTTACCTGTCGCGCAGCCCGCTGCTGGGCCTGACGCTGACGCTGGCGGTGTATGTGGGCGCGCAGGCGCTGGCGCGGCGGCTGAAGTTTCATCCGCTGGCCAACCCGGTGCTGATGGCCGTCACCGGCGTGGTGATCTGCCTGGTGCTGACGGGCACGCCCTACCCCGTCTATTTTGAAGGCGCGCAGTTCGTGCACTTCCTGCTGGGCCCGGCAACGGTGGCGCTGGCGATTCCGCTGTATGCACAACTGCCGCGCATCAAGGCACTGATTGTGCCGATTTCCGGCGCGCTGCTGGTCGGCGCGCTGACGGCGGCGGTTTCCGCCGTGCTGATCGCGCGCGGCCTGGGCGCCAGTGAGGCCGTGCAGGCGTCGCTGCTGCCTAAATCGGTCACCGCACCGATCGCCATGAGCATCGCCGAAAAAACCGGCGGCCTGCCCTCGCTGACCGCCGTTCTGGTCATCCTGACCGGCATTCTGGGCGCCACGCTGGCCCCGGCCGTCTACCGCCTGGCGCGGCTGGACGGCGCGGGCAGCCAGGCCGCGCAGGGCTTTGCGCTGGGGCTGACCTCGCACGGCATCGGCACGGCGCGCGCGCTGCAGCTGCACGAAACCACCGGCGCTTTTGCCGCTCTGGCCATGGGGATGAACGGCGCTTTTTCAGCGCTGGTGCTGCCGCTGGTCGCCCACCTGCTCCTTTGATTCTTTTCCGAGCTTTCCAGGATTTCCCCGATGCGCATTCCCGGCATGGACCCTTTCATCGTCAAGCTGCTGCTGTGCGTGGCGCTGGCCAGCGTGCTGCCCGTGCACGGCCCTGCTGCGCAGTGGATGAATACGCTGACCACGGCCGCTGTGGCGCTGCTGTTTTTCCTGCACGGCGCGCGGCTGTCGCGCGAATCGTTGATGTCCGGGCTGACGCACTGGCGCCTGCATCTGGCGATCACGGCGTGCACCTTTGCGATGTTTCCGCTGATTGGTCTGGCGCTGCAGCGGCCGCTGGATGCGCTGGTGACGCCGTCCCTGACCATAGGTTTCCTCTTTTTATGCGCGCTGCCGTCCACGGTGCAGTCGGCGATTGCGTTCACCTCGATCGCGCGCGGCAACGTGGCGGCAGCAGTGTGCAGCGCCTCGGGCTCCAGCCTGCTGGGCGTCTTCCTGACGCCGCTGCTGGTCAGCCTGATCATCGACAGCAGCGGCGAAGCGCGCGTGTCGCTGGACGCCATCGGCAAGATCGTCCTGCAGCTTCTTCTGCCCTTCGTGCTGGGCCAGCTCGCCCGGCCCTGGCTGCAAAAGCGGCTGGAGCAGCGCGCGGCGCTGGTCAAGCACGTGGATCAGGGCTCCATCCTGCTGGTGGTCTACACGGCGTTTTCGGAGGCCGTGGTTCAGGGCCTGTGGCGCGACACGCCGCCGCTGGCGCTGGCGGGCGTGGTGCTGGCCAGCTGCGTGCTGCTGGCGCTCATGCTGACGCTGACCTGGACGCTGGGCCGCGTGCTGGGCTTTTCCATGCCCGACCGCATCACGCTTTTCATGTGCGGCAGCAAGAAAAGCCTGGCCAGCGGCGCGCCCATGGCCCATGTGCTGTTCGCCGGGCCCATGCTGGGCAGCGTGATGCTGCCGCTGATGGTCTTTCACCAGATTCAGCTCATGGTCTGCGCCTGGCTGGCAGCGCGCTGGGGCGAGCGTCCGGCCGACTGAGGCCCCCGGCTGGCCCGCCCCGAGCGACCGGTAGCAGGGCCGCATAATGCCGCCATGAGCATCGCCCCACCCGACATGTCCGATCTGCTGCGCCAGGCGCGGCGCGTCCACGGCCCGGCGGCCATCGCCCGCTTTCTGGGGCACGACGCCCAGACCCTGCGCCGCTGGGAAGCCGGTCAGGGCGAGCCCGCACCGCTGCGCCTGCGCGAAGCGCTTCAGGCCTGGCTGGGGCCGCCCACCACGCCGCCCACCGCGCCAGACAGGGCTGACGCCCAGTTCCGCTTCATCGACCTGTTTGCCGGCATCGGCGGCATCCGCCTGGGCTTCGAGGCCGTGGGGGGCGCCTGCGTCTTCACCAGCGAATGGAACACTTTTTCGCAGCAGACCTACCGCGCCAACCACGGCGAAGGCCATGCGCTGGTCGGCGACATCGTGCCCTTTGCGGCCCAGGACGTGCCCGACCACGAGGTGCTGCTGGGCGGCTTTCCCTGCCAGCCTTTCAGCATCGCGGGCGTCAGCAAGAAAAACGCCCTGGGCCGCCCGCATGGCTTCGCCGACCTGACCCAGGGCACGCTGTTCTTTGACGTGGCGCGCATCATCGCCGCCAAGCGCCCGCGCGCCTTCCTGCTGGAAAACGTCAAGAATCTGGTCTCGCACGACGGCGGCAACACCCTGCGCGTGATCCTGCAGACGCTGCGCGACGAGCTGGGCTACGAGGTCCACCACCGCGTCATCGACGGGCGCCACTTCACGCCGCAGCACCGCGAACGCATCCTGATCGCCGGGTTTGACCGCGCCACCGATTTCTCGTGGGATGCCGTCGAGCTGCCCGCAACCGGCCCGCGCCTCGCCAGCATCCTGCACCGCACCGACGGCAGCGAGCCCTGGCTGCCCTGGGACGGCCAGCGCTACTTCGATTTTGAGTCGCAGCGCGTGCCCGAGCGCTACACCCTCACGCCCACGCTGTGGCGCTATCTGCAGGATTACGCCGACAAGCACCGCGCCGCCGGCAACGGCTTTGGCTTTGGCCTGGTGAACGGCGACAGCGTCACGCGCACGCTGTCGGCGCGCTATCACAAGGACGGCTCGGAGATCCTGGTCGATCAGGGCCCGGACCAGCGCCCGCGCCGCCTGACCCCCCGCGAATGCGCCCGCCTGATGGGCTTCCCCGACAGCTTCCGCATCCCCGTCAGCGACACCCAGGCTTACCGCCAGTTCGGCAACAGCGTGGTCATGCCGGTGATGCGCGCGGTGGCGCGGGCGATGCGGCCGTATGTGGTGGGGCAGGAAACGCGATGAGCAAGACCGTGGCCTACGAGCTTGATCTGACCCAGCTTCCCGCCCTGACGGCCGTCCAGCGCGACGAGCTGGACGCGTTGGCCAGAAGACCCGATAGCGAGACCGACACCAGCGACATCCCGCCACTGTCTGAAGACTTCTGGAAAAATGCGGTGCGCAACCCACTGTACCGCCCAGTCAAACAGGCCACCACGGTGCGCGTGGATTCCGATGTGCTGCTCTGGCTAAAAAGCCAAGGCAAGGGCTACCAGACCCGCATCAATGCCATCCTGCGCGACGCCATGCTGCGCGCACTGCAATCCAAGGGCTGAGAGGCTTACCCCCGCCCCACTACATGCCGCGTGAAGTTGTCCAGGATGGCCTGCCAGCCTTGCTGCTGCATCTCCACCGGGTGGGTGGTTTCGGCGTCGAAGGTGACGCTGACCCGCACGCCACCCGCTTCCGGGGTGAAAACCACCTGCGCCGCGCGGTCGCCAAAAGCATACTCGATGCGCTCGTGCGGCACGATGCGCGTGTAGACGCCTTCAAAATCAAAGCCCATGCTGCCGTCCCTGGCCTCCATGCGCGAGCTGAAGCGGCCGCCTTCGCGCAGATCGACCGTCGCGGTGGTGGTGTGCCAGTCGGGCGAGGCGCTGTTCCACTGCACGATGTCGGCGGGCGTGGTGTAGGCCGCCCAGACGGTGGCGATGGGCGCTGCGGCCACGGTTTCAACGGTGATTTTCATGGCGACGGCCTTTCCGGGGCAGCAGGAGAAGTACGGCCAGCAGGCCATACGATATCAGCGACAGCCACGCCCCCTTGGCCATCACGGGCAAAGCGTCAGCCCCCAGCTGGAAGGACGTCGCAGCCTGCCCAAGCTGCGCCAGCGCAGTCCGGGCGCCCCAGCCCGACAGGGCAAGACCGGCCAGCGCACCCGCCAGCATCCAAAGGCGCCACGCGCCGGGCCGCCCAGTGAACATCAGCATCCCCAGCACCAGCAGCGCCAGCGGCAGGAAGTACAGCAGGCTGAACACGCCCCCCATCTGAAGCACGGTCACTGTGAGCGCGTAATTCTCGAAGCGCGCAAACGGCAGCAGCGAGCAAAAGAAAGCCAGTAGTCCCAGCACGGCATACAGCAGACCCATCAGACGCATCGTCGCTCCCGCAGTGATCCCGAACACATCCGCCAGACGCCGCAGGCGCGACGCAGACAGGAAAGCGGGGATGGTAGCGTACAAAAAATCCGCCTTGGCTGCTGGGTCAGCCAAGCGGAGCAAACGCTGGTCAGCACAGCCCATCGCGTATATTGGCTGTGCCAATGGCTTGAATCAACATCCCGGAGCTTTCAGATGACAGAAAGAACAGGACGATGCCTGTGCGGCCCAGTGAACTTCAAACTCGGCGCAGAGCCCCTCGCCACGCGCATCTGCTGGTGCCGGGACTGCCAGCACCTGGCCGCCAATGGCACGGTGAATGTCATGGTGGCTGCTGAAGCGCTCAGTGTTTCCGGCCCCCTGTCGGATTACACGCAAAAAGCCGACAGCGGCAACGACATCACCCGCCAGTTCTGTCCCACTGGCGGCACACACCTCTTCGCCAGATCATCTGCCCGCCCCCAGTTTCGGGTGGTGCGCACCGGCAACCTCGACAACCCCGCCTCCATTCAGCCCACCGCCATCATCTGCTCCGCCAGCGCCCCAGCCTGGGCCTGCCTCGATCCGGCGCTGAAACGCGTGGAGCAGCAGCCGGCGGCGCCGAAGCCACCGGCTGCTGTGCGACAAGCTGAGCGTTTGACTAATTCTAAAATGCTATTGCAGGGAGATAGAAATGCTTGAGTTGCGACCCAGCTGCGAATGCTGCAACACCGATCTGCCACCAGATTCGACTGATGCGCGTATCTGTTCGTTTGAATGCACGTTTTGCGCAACATGCACCAACAATATCCTCAATGGCTTGTGCCCAAACTGCGGCGGCGAACTGCTTGTGCGCCCAAGGAGGTCATTGAGCAAACTCATCAAAAATCCGGCGACCACACAGCGGATTCATAGGCCTGCGGGGTGCGAAAGTACTGCAATGCCATGACAGAATCATCTGAGAATATCTGGAGCACACGAGAAAAATCGTGGGCACACCTACAAAAAAACAATCCATCCAGCATCGCAATCATCAATGAGTCATTGAAAATCATCGACAGATGCCTCGATTATTATGAGGCCGCATCAAAATCGTCGAGTTACGGACTTGCCTGCGGTTTATTCCTGCTGAAAGGAAAAAATCTTGGTCATGGCTGCTTCAGCTTGATTCTAGATGGACACGCACAGGAGGCCGGCGCCCTACTTCGTCCCTTAATCGAGTGCATTGAGCTTTTGGCGTACATGCGGATTTTTCCTGAAAAGGCGAATGATGCAGTCAATAACAAGCTACCTTCCGCTGGTCAGCGTGCAAAAGAAATCAATGGAGAGTACAAGGGCCTGCGTGAGCATCTAAATGATCATGCATCGCATATTTCATTCAGTCCAGAATCGCTATCACACCTACTGAATCCTGATTCTTCATTTCGACGCACTCAGGAATCAATCCCAGAAATTATTTTGTCCAGCGTCAGTGACCTTGCAATTCAAATTCAATTCTTAATGCATGAAGGGATTCGGGCGCTAGAGAGAGTTTCTGACGCTCCAGCAAGAGACCTTGGAACAAGGGCGGAAAATTTAAGGAAACGCAGTTGCTTTGTCTTTGGGATTTTCGGAAATTAAATTCGACACCCACAAAAAAACCTCCCCCAGCCTTTCAGCCTTGGGGCGGTCAAACCAAAGGCAGCGCCGGGCGGGCCGGCGGCTGCGCTTCTGGCAGGGAGATTAATCTTTCAGGGTCAGGCCGACGAGAGCGGTTTTGCCGTCGCCAAAGGCGCCGACTTTGCCCAGCGGCATGGATTTGGCGTCGACGTTGACGGTGTACAGCGCCACTTCGCCCGACGGGTTGGCCAGCACGGCGAAGCCCTGGCCGGTTTTGCCGCTGATGTCGAAGCCGTTCCACTCGGTGGCTTTCCAGCCCATGGCCACACCGGCCTCCAGCTTGCCGCCGTTGGGGTCGCTCTGGTTGTGCAGCAGGCCCTTGACGGCGTCGATGTCGTACATCTTCGTGCCCTTGCCGTTGGCGTTGCCCTTGGCGTCCTTCACCGAGTTGGTGTAGGCCACGCTGCTGATTCTGGCGCCCAGGCTGTCCGGGTTGATGCGGCCGTCGACGATGGTCGCGCCGGTATCGACGTTGATGCGCAGGTTCTGGCCGGTGTTGCCCACCACGCGCAGGCGGTCGGCGACGGGGTTGAAATCGACGCCAAAGGCGCTGCCTTCCAGAGCCAGCGGCTTCATCATGCCGGGCTCGCCAGTCATCAGGGTGCTGACGCGGTCGGCTTTGCCGCTGGCGGCGTTCAGGGTGAAGATCGTGCCCTTGCTGCCCACAGCGTAGATCAAGCCGTTTTCGGGGCGCTGGTCGATGCCGACGACGGTTTCACCGGCCTGCGCGCCGTTCAGCGTGATCGGTGCACGGGTCACGATGACCGAGGGATTCTGGCGGTTGACGCTGATGACCTCGCCCTGCGCCGTCACGGCCACGGTGTCGCCGGTGCTGCCGTTCATCATCGTGCTGGCCATCTGACCGGCCATCTGGCCCATCTGGCTGGCAGCGGCCTTCATGTCGCCGCTGGCGCAGGCGCCCAGCGTCAGGGTGGACAGCACGGCGGCAGCCACGAGCAGGGGACGGCGGGCGGACGTGTTGAGGGTCTTGTTCATGCGGAGCTCCTGTCAGAAGTGTGGGTCTTGGAGCCGCAGCGGCTGGCTGTCCAGCGCGCCCGGCTGCTTCTGATACGGGCCGGATTCGGCGCTGGATGCAATCCCGCACATTTTTTGGGGCCTTGCCACAGAAAATCGCAGGCCCTGATGACGACCTGCCGCAGGAGAAGGCTCCTGCGCCGCGCTTCAGCGCTCGCGCAGGCCGCGCAGCAGCTCGTCCGGCGGCGGCGGGCTGGTCGGCACATCCTGGTGCAGCGCCGCCTGGGCCAGCACACTGGAGACCAGCGGCGCACCCAGAAAAACCAGCAGCGTGATGATGACTTCCGCCAGACCCAGCCGCCCCTGAAGCCACGCCAGCAGCAGCGCGGCCAGCAGCAGGCCGCCCAGGCCCAGCGTGGCCGTGAGCGTGGGCGCGTGCAGGCGCATGTAAAGCGTGGGCAGACGCACCAGCCCGATGGCGCCCAGCACCAGAAAGACGCTGGCCACCAGGATCAGCGCCGCCATCAGGATCTGGATCAGTTCAGCCATGGCTGCGCTCCTTCGTCATTCGATCACCTCGCCGCGCGTGATGTAGCGCGCCACGGCCACGGTCGAGGCAAAACCCAGCAGCGCGATCAGCACGGCGGCCTCGAAGAGCAGCGGCGTGCTGTCCACCATGCCCAGCCAGACGACCAGCGCGACGGTGTAGAGGTAGAGCGTATCCAGCGCCAGCAGGCGGTCGATCAGCGTCGGGCCGCGCCACAGGCGCCAGCCGCACAGCAGCAGCGACAGCACCAGCGCGGCGCCGCAGACCTGCAGCGCCAGCGACAGCAGGGGGTGCATGAGCATCATGTCGGCATCTCCGGCAGACCAAACAGGCGCAGCAGCGGGCGCTCGTAGCGCGTGCGGATGTCGTCGGCCACGCCCTGCGCGTCGGGCGCGTGCACGGCATGGACCCACAGGCAGCGGCGGCGCGGATCGATGTCCACCGACATCGTGCCCGGTGTGGTGGTGACGATGCTGGCCAGCAGCGCATTGGCCAGCACATGCTCGCTGGCCAGCGGTACGCAGACCCAGGCCGGCTGCAGCGTGTCGGTGCGGCCCAGCACCTGGCGGCCCAGAATCAGCGCCGATTTGACGATGTCAAACAGCACCACGCCGACCAGGCCTGGCAGCCAGCGCCAGTGGATGTGCCCCACCGGCAGCAGAAACGGATGCAGCCAGCGGGGCAGCACAAAGGCCAGCAGCAGCGCCCACAGCAGGTGGCCGGGCGCCAGCGTCTGGTTGAGCAGCAGCCAGCTTGCGGCCAGGATCAGGCTCCACAGCGGGTGCGGCCACAGGGGGCGACGCAGGGGCTTCATGGGCGCTCTCCGGTGTAAGGCCGCTGGTAGAGGGCGCCGTCCAGGCTTTCGGGCAGCACGGCGCGCTGGTAGGCCGCGCGGTCCATCAGCTGCGCCGCCGTGGCGTCGGTGTAGTGCTTGACCGGCGCAGCCAGCACCGCCATCACGGCGCCCAGCAGCAGATAGATCACGGTTGCGCCCAGCATCATGGGGCTGCGCCCGGCGGACACGGCGGCGCCGGGGTGATCGTCCTCCACGTGCCAGAACACGATGACGCCCGCGCGCGTCAGCCCGATCAGCGTCAGAAAGCCCACGCCCAACACCACCGTCCAGACCAGCGCCTGCGCAGGCAGCCCGCTGCTGGCCTGCAGCACCATGACCTTGCCCAGAAAGCCCGGCAGCGGTGGCAGCCCGGCCAGCGAGGCCGATCCCAGCAGCAGCAAAAGGCCCAGCAGCACGGGCTCGCGCACCGCGTGCGCCGGGGCCAGGCGGTCGCCCGCCGTGCCGCGCTGCGCCGCGATCAGCTCGACCAGCAGAAACAGCGCCGCCACCACCAGCGTGCTGTGCAGCAGGTAGTAGAGCGCTGCCGACAGCGCCTGCGGCGTGAACAGCCCCACGCCGATCAGGATGGTGCCCACAGAAACCACCGCCAGCGTCGCCACCAGCCGCCCCATGCTGTGCGCGGCCAGCGCCGACAGCACGCCCACCACGGAGGTCAGCAGCGCCAGCGGCAGCAGCCAGGGCGCCGCTGCTCCGGCCAGTCCGCCCGCGCCCGCGCCAAACACCACCCAGTGCACACGGATGATGCTGTACACGCCGACCTTGGTCATGATGGCAAAGAGCGCCGCCACCGGCGCACTGGCCGCGGCGTAGGTGGGCGGCAGCCAGAAGTTCAGCGGCAGCAGCGCCGCCTTGATGCCAAACACCAGCAGCAGCAGCAGGGCCACCACGCGCAGCACCGCCACCTGATCGGCCGGCGCCACCGCCACGCGCGCAGCCACATCAGCCATGTTCAGCGTGCCCGTGGTGCCGTAGATCAGCGCCAGCGCGATCAGGAAGAGGCTGGACGCCACCAGGTTGATGACCACGTAATGCACGCCCTGGCGCGTGCGCGCCCGGCCCAGCCCGTGGGTCAGCAGCACATAGGAGGCGATCAGCAGAATCTCGAAGAAAACGAACAGGTTGAACAGATCGCCGGTCACGAACGCGCCCGCCAGACCCATCAGCTGGAACTGGAAGAGCGCATGAAACTGCCGCCCGCGCGCATCCCAGCCGCTGCAGGCGTACATCAGCGCGGGCAGCGCCACCGTGCTGGTCAGCACCAGCATCAGCGCCGAGAGGCGGTCGATGACCAGCACGATGCCAAAAGGCGGCGCCCAGCCGCCGACGCGGTAGACCAGAAGGGTGCCGTCGGACACCGTCAGCAGCAGGCCGATCGCCACCAGACCGCCCAGCGCGACCGAGCCCAGCGCCAGGCGGCGGCGCAGCCGCATGCCGGGCTCGCCATGGCCGGTGGGCACTGTGCCCAAAAAGAGCAGCAGCACCGCCGTCGCCATGGGCAGCAGCACCGGCAGGACGGGCGCCTGCGCCAGCCAAAGGGCGTGCAGCGCGTTCAAGATCGGCCTCCTGCATCCGGGCCGGTCGAGGGGCTTGCGTCAGCGCCCTGTTCCCCGTGGCCGTCCACGTGATCGCTGCCGTTCTCGTGATAGCTGCGCAGCGCCAGTTCCAGCAGGAAGCCGCTGGTGGCAAAGCCGATGACGATGGCCGTCAGCACCAGCGCCTGCGGCAGCGGATCGGCCACCAGCGGGCTGGACCCGGCCAGCACCGGCGGCTGCGCCAGCCACAGACGGCCCATGACGAAGATGAAAATGTTCACCGCGTAACCCAGCAGCGCCAGGCCCAGCACCACCGAAAAAACGCGGCCGCGCAGCAGCAGGTAAACGCCCGCCGCCGTGACGCCCCCCAGGCCCGTGGCCAGCAGGAATTCCAGACTATTCATGCTCCGCCCTTCCGCGCCGCAGGGGCTGGCTGGCTGGGCCGCCCGGCCGCGCCCAGCGTGCTGACCATCAGCAGCGTCGCGCCCACCACCGTCAGGTAGACGCCCAGATCAAACAGCGCCGCCGTGGCCAGCGGCAGCTCGCCCAGCACCGGCAGTATCGGGTGGCCAAACGCACTGGTCAGGAAGGGATGGCCCAGCAGCATCGCGCCCAGGCCCGTCATCCCCGCAATCGCCAGGCCCCAGGCCAGCAGACGCACCAGGCGCTCGCCGCCCGCCGCGCGCAGCAGCGCATCGACCTGCGTCTGGCCCAGCACCATGTACTGCAGCAGCAGCGCCAGGCTGGTGATCAGGCCAGCGATAAAGCCACCGCCCGGCAGGTTGTGGCCGCGCAGGAAGATGTACAGCGTGTAGGCCAGCGCCAGCGGCAGCACCACCGCCGCCGCCGTGCGCAGCAGCGGCGAGGTACCGCCCGCGCTCCAGCGCCGTCCGCTCGTGTCCTGCGCGGCGCGGCGGCTGTAAAAGCCCTCCAGCACCGCCCAGGCGCCCAGAGCGGCAACGGCCAGCACGTTGATCTCGCCAAACGTGTCGTAGCCCCGGAAGTCGACCAGGATCACGTTGACGACGTTGGTGCCCCCGCCCAGCGGCTGCGCCGCCTGCAGAAAATACCACGAGATCGATTCGTGATCGCGCGTCATGATGAACCAGGCCAGCAGGCCCACGCCCAGGCCGCACAGCACGGCGATCAGGCCATCGCGCCAGCGTCTGGCGGGCGAGGATTCCAGCGGCGCGTGCTGCGGCAGGAAGGCCAGCGCCATCAGCATCAGGACCGTCGAAGCCACCTCCACCGAAATCTGCGTCAGCGCCAGATCGGGCGCCGACAGCGCCAGAAACGCCAGCGAGGTCGCCAGACCGACCACGCCCACCCAGACCACGGCGGCCAGACGGTCGCGGTGCTGGTGGACCAGCGCCCAGCTGGCGCCCAGCGCCAGCAGCCACACGGCCCAGGCCATCAGCGGCGCGGGCAGCAGCGGGCGTCCGCCGGTCCACGGCACCTGGCCGGTGATGTCCCACAGCGCCCCGACCAGCACCAGCGCCGTCGCGCCCAGAATCCAGGCCAGATGGCGCTGCAGCGAACCCGGGTCCAGCGCCAGGCTGAACTGGCCCGCGCCCGACCACAGGGTGGCCATGCTGCGCTCGAACATCGCACGGCCCGTCCAACGGCCGAACAGCGCCTCGGATTCCAGCCGGTGCAGCACCCGCCCGCGCATCAGCCGCGCGTACACCCACACGCCGCCGCCCAGCGCCAGCGCGCTCATGGCCAGCGGCAGGTTGAGGCCGTGCCACAGGCTGAGGTGCAGCTCGGGCAGCCGCGCCGCCGCACCCACGGCCGGGCCGCCCAGCACGGACAGTGCCGCCGCGTAAACCATGGGCCCCGCCAGCAGCGCAGGCAGCAGGCCCACCGCCAGACAGATCACCGCCAGCAGCAGCACGGGGCCGCGCATCGCCCAAGGCGGATCGTGCGGATGCGCCACGGGCAGATCGCGCGCCGGGCCGTTCCAGAAGGTGTCGTGCACCAGGCGCAGCGAATAGGCCACGCTGCCCGCGCCCGCCAGCGTGACGACCAGCGGCAGGATCAGCGACAGCAGGCCCTGCGGCACGGCCACTACCTCGGTGAAAAACATCTCTTTGGACAGGAATCCATTGGTCAGAGGCACCCCGGCCATGGCCGCCCCGGCGATCAGCGCCAGCGTCGCGGTCCAGGGCATGAGCGCGGCCAAGCCCCCCAGACGGCGCAGATCGCGCGTGCCGGTTTCGTGATCGACGATGCCCGCCGTCATGAACAGCGCCGCCTTGAAGCTGGCGTGGTTGATCACATGGAACACCGCCGCCGCCAGCGCCAGCGGCGATCCCAGCCCGATCAGCGCCACCACCAGGCCCAGGTGGCTGACCGTGGAATAAGCCAGCAGCCCCTTGAGATCGTGCTTGAACAGCGCCACCCAGGCCGCAAACAGGCAGGTCACCAGCCCGGCCAGCAGGCAGGCGCCCTCAAACCAGCCGCTGCCCGCCAGCACGGGGTTGAGCCGCATCAGCAGGAAAATCCCGGCCTTGACCATGGTCGCCGAGTGCAGATAAGCCGACACCGGCGTCGGCGCCGCCATGGCGTCGGGCAGCCAGAAGTGGAAGGGAAACTGCGCGCTCTTGGTGAAACAGCCCAGCAGGATCAGCGCCAGCGCCCAGCCAAAGCCGGGCTGGGCCTGGATCTCGGCCGCGCGGCCCAGCATGGCGCTGATGTCGTAAGTGCCCGCGATCTGGCCCAGAAGCACCATGCCGCCCAGCAGCGCCAGGCCACCGCCTCCCGTCACGGCCAGCGCCTGGCGGGCGCCTGCGCGGGCGTCGGGCCGGTGGCTCCAGTAGCCCACGAGCAGGAAGGACGAGATGCTGGTCAGCTCCCAGAACACCGCCAGCAGCAGCACGTTGTCCGACAGCACCACGCCCAGCATGGCGGCCATGAACAGCATCATCGTGCTGAAGAATTTGCCGGCCGGGTCGTCGCGCCCCAGGTAGCCGTGCGCGTAAATGACGATCAGCACGCCAATGCCGCTGATCAGCAGCGCAAACAGCAGCGACAGCGCGTCCAGGCGCAGCGACAGCGACAGGCCCAGATCCGGCACCCAGGGCAGGCTGTACAGCACCTGCCCGCCCGCCAGAACCTGGGGCGCTGCACTCAGCAGCAGCGCCAGCACCAGCGCGGCGATGCCGCCTGCCGACACCGCCGCCGCCAGACGCGAGCGCGCACCCAGCCACAGCGGCATCACGGTGCCAGCCAGCAGGGGAAGGACGATGATCCAGATCAGCATGTTGCAGGCAGCTCGGTGTCATTTCAGGTCAATAGCGGCAATCTTAACCAGTCTTGAGGCCGGTTGACGTCCAAATGGCACACTGGCACGGGGCCAGTTGCAGGGGGTGACTATGATGAGAGCCTGTTCCGACCTGCCCCGAACCATGCGATCCACTGCGCCCGACTCCCCTCTGCCTTCGACATCGACCGGGCGCCTGCGCCCCCCGAACAGCGCCCGACCGGCCTGGGCGGCGGTTGCCGCCCTGTCGCTCAGCCTGATGATGCTGCAGGGTTGCGCGCAGGCGCAGAACCCGGAACAGACAGTGGTGCAGGCCGCGGCGGGGCTTGCTCCTGCAGGCAGCAGCCCACGGCCACTGGGCAGTATTCTGGGCGAGGCCCCAGCGCCCGCCGTCAGCATCCGGCCCGCCCCGACCAGAGAGACCCCGGCACAGAGCCGTGCACCCTCTGGCGCGCACCTCAGCGCCAGCAGCCAGGCCAACCCCTTGCCCGACCGTGCCCTGCCCGAGCGCGGCAGCCAGCCCACCGGCCACTACGGCAGCCGTCAGGACGTTCTGGACTGGCTGCAGGACGCCATCGCCAGCAACCCGGGCCTGGCGCCGCAGCGCGACGCGATCCTGGCCGCGCTGGACGAGGCCAATTACTCGGCCACCGCCGCGCGGCTGATGATTCCGGCGCCCAAAGGCAGCCGCCAGCGCGACTGGCAGGCTTACCAGCGGCGCATCGTCGATCCGGTGCGCATCCGCAGCGGTCAGCGCTTCATGGCCGAGAACGCGCAGTGGCTGCGCCGGGCACAGCAGCAGTACGGGGTCGAGCCAGCCATCGTCGCCAGCATCATCGGGGTGGAGACGCTGTACGGCCGCATCACCGGCAATTTCCGCGTGCTGGATGCGCTGACCACGCTGGCCTTTGATTTCCCGGATGGCCGCAGCGACCGCCGCCCCTTCTTCCGCAACGAGCTGGTCGCCTTCTTCGTCTGGACACTGCGCGAGAACACCCCGCCCGACAGCGTGCTGGGCTCTTACGCGGGCGCGATTGGCCTGGGCCAGTTCATGCCCAGCAGCATCCTGCGCGACGCGGTCGATTTTGACGGCGACGGCCACATCGACCTGCGCGGCAGCGTCGCCGACGCCATCGGCAGCGTGGCGCATTACTTCAAGAACCGCGGCTGGACCCCGGGCGAGCCGCCCACCTTCGACGTGACCCCGCCCGACGACCCGCAGGCCCTGGCGACCCTGCTGGCGCCGGACATCGTGCCCACCTTCAGCGCCGCCGACCTGCAGCGCCTGGGCGCCACACTGGAGCCCGCCGCGCAGGCCTGGCCGGGCAAACTGGCGCTGGTCGAACTGCCCAACGCCGACCGCCCCTCCAGCTATGTCGCAGGCACGCCCAATTTCTACGCCATCACGCGCTACAACAACTCCAGCTTTTACGCGCAGTCGGTGGTCGATCTGGCGCATGAGCTGGGCTTGTGAGGATACTCCCCAAGTGCAGAGCATCTCAGATGCCTGAGGGCGCCGCCTGACCTGCAAGGCTCCTGCAAGCGTCACGGCCAACACTGGGCGCCGGGCCGCTTATGGCCTGCATCCGATCAGCCAGGGCCCGCCATGACCAGCACAGTGAATCACGACAGCATCGTCTGTCACGCCCGCTCCATCAACGACCGGGACGCCTTCTGGGCCGAACAGGCCCGGCTGGTGGACTGGGAGACGCCGCCGCAGACCGTCTGCGACGACAGCCGTCTGCCGTTTGCGCACTGGTTCAAGGGCGGCACGACCAATCTGTGCCACAACGCGGTGGACCGCCATGTGGCGGCGCGTGGCGATCAGGATGCGCTGGTGTGGATTTCCACCGAAGTGAACGAGACCCGCCGCTACAGCTACGCACAGCTTCAGCAGGAGGTGATGACCACCGCCGCCATGCTGCGGAGCATGGGCGTTCAGCGCGGCGACCGCGTGCTGATCTACATGCCCATGGTGCCTGAAGCCGCTTTTGCCATGCTGGCCTGCGCGCGCATCGGGGCGATCCATTCGGTGGTGTTTGGCGGTTTTGCCGCGCAGGCGCTGGCCACGCGCATCGAGGACGCTGAACCGCGCGTCATCGTCAGCTGCGACGCCGGGATGCGCGGCGGGCGCAGCATCCCCTACCGCCCGCTGCTGGCGCAGGCGCTGTCGCTGTCGCGCCACGTGCCCGAAGCGGTGCTGGATCTGGACCGCGGCCTGGCCAGTGATGCCGACACCGGTCTGACCGGCTGGCCCGCCTCCTCGCCGCGCCACGATTTCGCCGCGTTGCGCGCGCAGCACCTGCAGGCGCAGGTTCCCGTCACCTGGCTGGAATCGGGCGAGCCCAGCTACATCCTTTACACCAGCGGCACGACCGGCAAGCCCAAGGGCGTGCAGCGCGACACCGGCGGCTACGCCGTGGCCCTGGCCAGCTCGATGCGCCTGGTCTACAACACCCAGCCCGGCGAGCGGATGTTCACCACGTCGGACATCGGCTGGGTGGTCGGGCACAGTTACATCATCTACGGACCGCTGATCAACGGCATGACCACCGTCATGTACGAGGGCACGCCGCTGCAGCCTGATCCGGGCATCTGGTGGCGCATCTGCGAGCAGGAACGCATCAGCACGATGTTCAGCGCGCCCACCGCCATCCGCGTGCTGCGTAAAACGGGCACCGATCCGATCAAGGCCTGCGATCTGTCGCGGCTGCGCCAGGTCTTCTGCGCGGGCGAACCCATGGACGAGACCTCGCACGACTGGCTGCAGCAGGCGCTGGGCATTCCCGTCATCGACCACTACTGGCAGACCGAAACCGGCTGGCCCATGCTCTCGCTGCTGACCGGGGTTGAGCCGCCCAAGGTGCAGCTGGGTTCGCCCGGCCTGCCCGTCTACGGCTTTGACGTGCGCCTGTTCCGCGACGACGGCACCGAGGCCGGTCCGGGCGAAAAAGCCATTGTCGGCGTGGTGCCGCCGCTGCCGCCGGGCTGCCTGAGCACGCTGTGGCGCGACGACAAACGCTTTGTGGACACCTATTTCTCGCTGTTCAGCGACCGGCTGGTGTACTCGAGCTTCGACTGGGGCATCCGCGACGCGGACGGCTACTACCGCATCCTGGGCCGCACCGACGACGTCATCAACGTCGCCGGGCACCGCCTGGGCACGCGCGAAATCGAGGAATGCCTGCTCTCGCACCCCGACGTCGCTGAAGTCGCCGTGGTCGGCCTGACCGACGCGCTCAAGGGCCAGGTGCCCGTGGCCACCGTGGTGCCCAAAGGGCATGTGCTCCAGGGCTCGCCCGAGGAGCGCGCCGCGCTTCAGTCGCGGCTGCAGCAGCATGTGCGCGAGCGCCTGGGCAGCATCGCCCACATCCAGAACGTCTACGTGCTGGGCGGGCTGCCCAAGACGCGCTCCGGCAAGGTGCTGCGCCGGGCCATCGGCGCGGTGCTCGAAGGCCGGCCCACCGGCGATCTGACCACGCTGGAAGACGCCACGCCGCTGACGCAGCTGCAGGAGCAGATGCTCCCCCGCTGAAGCGCAGGGCGATCTGGAGGGGATTACTGCCGGATTAGCCCGTTTGACCCGGCCCGGATTCGGTTAGAGTCAGGCCTGATCTCTGATTTTGCCATGTCCGCCCTACCTCCCAGTGATCCACTGCCGGTGACCGAAACGCCTGCCGCCGCGGTCCAGGCGGCAGCGCGCTGGTCGGACTGGCTACTGGGGCGCGATCCCCGCCAGCGCGTGCGCGCTTTCCGCAGTCTGCTGGCGCTGCTGGGCTATTGCGTGGGTGCGCTGCTGCTGCAGTTTGGTGTCCACACCGATTCCTATCGTCTCAATCCCCTGCACGCCGATCTCATCGGGCTGTGGTCACTGCTGGGTGGCGGCTGCTTTTTCATAGCGCAGCGCAGCGGCATCACACGGCGGCTGCGGCACGATCCGTCGCTGACGCAGGCGCAGATCCTGTTCGGCTTTTCGGTGATTGCGCTGATGTACGCCATTGCCGGGCCCGGCCGGGGTGCGGTGCTGATCATGCTTCAGCTGATTCTGGTGTTTGGCATTTTCAACCTCAGCGGCCGTCAGGCCTGGGGGCTGAGCCTGGTGTGCATCCTGATCATGGGCTGCACCATGCTGGCCATGGCGCTGGGCCAGCCGCTGCGCTATCCGCCCGATCAGGAGTTCGTGCACTTCGCCATCATGGCCACCGCAGTACCGATGATGGCCGTGCTGACCGGCCAGATCGCCAGCCTGCGTGAGCGCCTCAAACGCCAGCGGCTGGAACTGCGCGCCGCCGCCGCGCACAACCTGCGCCTGGCGCAGCACGACGCGCTGACGCAGCTCTACAACCGCGGCTACATGCAGGAGCTGCTGGCGCGCTACGCCCAGCAGCATCACACGCCGCCGCTGATCATCACGCTGATCGATGTCGATCACTTCAAGACCATCAACGACAGCCATGGCCACAGCGTGGGCGACGCGGTGCTGATCGCGCTGGCGCAGCACATGCAGCAGGCGCTACCCTCGCCGCATGTGGTGTCGCGCTGGGGTGGCGAAGAGTTCCTGGTGCTCAGCCCGCTGTCGCACCGCGACCAGGTGTCCAAATCGCTGGAAGTGCTGCGCGTCGCCCTGAAGCAGCGCCCGCTGCTGACCGGTTATCCCGATCTGGAAGTGACTTTCTCGGCGGGCGTGGCCACGCACCGGGAGGACGAGACCCTGGCACAGACGCTGACCCGGGCCGATCAGGCGCTTTACACCGCCAAGGCCGACGGGCGCGATGTGATGCGCATCGCCAGCCGCTTCTGAGGCAGCGCCCCAAAAACCCGCTCAGGTCGCGTCAAAAGCGCGGCGCAGGGCCGCACCTGCCACATCCAGCGCCACAAGCGCCTGCGGCAGGGCGCGGCCCATCTTGATGAAATCGTGGGTCACGCCCGCCTGAAGGTCCAGCTCGACGGCCACGCCGCTGGCGCGCAGGGTGTCGCCATAGGCCAGACCTTCGTCGATGAGCGGATCGCATTCGGCCAGCAGCAGGCAGGCGGGCGCCACGCCCTCGTGGTCCTCGGCGCGCAGGGGGGCAAAGCGCCAGTCGGTCTGCTCGTCATGACTCAGGTACTGGTCGAAAAACCAGGTGATGGCGTCGGCGTCCAGCAGGAAACCGCTGGCGTAGCGCCGGTGCGAAGCCGTGTCCTGGTGCGCCGTGGTGCCCGGCGTGATGAGCAGCTGCAGCGCCAGCGGCCAGCGCGCGTCGCGGGCCATCAGCGCCAGCACCGCCGCCAGCGTGCCGCCCGCGCTGTCGCCGCCCACGGCCAGACGGGTGCGCGACAGACCAGGGTCGACCTCGCCCGCCACCAGCGCCGCCAATGCCGCGCGGGCATCATCGACGGCGGCCGGGAAGCGGTGCTCGGGCGCCAGGCGGTAATCCAGCGCCAGCACCGCCCAGCCCGAGCGCAGTGCCAGCTGGCGGCACAGGCTGTCGTGGGTTTCGAGCCCGCCCAGCACAAAACCGCCGCCGTGCAGGTAGAGCAATACCGGCGCGGCGCCCGCGCCATCCGCCAGTGCCGTGTCCTGTGGCGGGCGGTACAGCCGTGCCGGGCGCTGCGCCACGGTGAGGTCGGTTGCGCTCACGCGCGGGTCGCGCGGCAGATCCAGCACCTCCGCGCCCCGGTTGTAAAAGGCGCGGGCGGCATCCACGCCCAGCTGGTGCAGCGGCTGCGTCTGGGCGCGGGCCATGGCCTGCAGCACGCGCTGCATGGCGGGCGTGAGGACAGCTGCCGGGTCAGCGGGAACTGGCCTGTGCGCCATCACCGTCTTCACTCCAGCGGCAGCTCGTGCGCCCACAGGTCGGCGAGCTGCTCGCGGCGGCGCACCACACGGTGGCCGTCGCCCTTCACCAGCACCTCGGCGGCACGCGCACGGGTGTTGTAGTTGCTGGCCATGACCATGCCGTAAGCGCCCGCCGACAGCACCGCCAGCGTGTCCCCGGCCTGGACGGCGAGATCGCGCTCGCGGCCCAGCCAGTCGCCGCTTTCGCACACCGGCCCGACCACATCCATGCGCTGGCGCGGCGCACTGGCCGGTGGCGCCACGCATTCGGTGATCTGCATCCAGGCCTCGTAGAGCGCCGGGCGCAGCAAGTCGTTCATGGCGGCATCGACGATGCAGAAGTTTTTGGTCTCGCCCGGTTTGACGTACTGCACCTGCGTCAGCAGCACGCCCGCGTTGCCGACCAGCGAGCGGCCAGGCTCCAGCCACAGCGACTTGCTGCCGTGGCCGCGCGCGTGCAGGCGCTCGATGACCTGGCGCAGCAGCGCATCGGCCGCAGGCGGTGTCTCGTCCGCGTACTGGATGCCCAGGCCCCCGCCAATATCGACGTGGTGGATGGCGATGCCCGCCTGAGCCAGCGCATCCACCAGGTCCAGCAGGCGGTCCAGCGCTTCCAGGAAAGGGTCGCTCTGGGTGATCTGCGAGCCAATATGGCAGTCGATGCCCACCACGCGCAGGCCGGGCAGCTGGCTGGCGCGCTGGTACACGGCCAGGGCGCGGTCGTGCGCGATGCCGAATTTGTTGCTTTTCAACCCGGTCGAAATGTAGGGGTGGGTTTTGGGATCGACGTGCGGGTTGATGCGCAGGCTGACCGGCGCCACATGCCCGCATCCTGCAGCGACCTGGGCGAGAAGTTCAAGTTCAGCCTCGCTCTCGACGTTGAAGCAGGCCACGCCCACCTCCAGCGCGCGCTGCATATCCTGCGCCGTCTTGCCCACGCCGGAAAACACCACGCGGCTGGCGTCGCCACCGGTCACGGTCAGCACGCGCTCCAGCTCGCCGCGCGAAACAATGTCAAACCCCGCGCCCAGCCCAGCCAGCAGACGCAGCACGCCCAGATTGCTGTTGGCCTTGACGGCATAGCACAGCAGATGGGGCTGACCGGCCAGGCCGCGCTGGTAAGCGGCCAGCGCACCCGCGATGCTGGCGCTGGAATAAACGTAAAGCGGCGTGCCGTGCTGGCGCGCCAGCGCGTCCAGATCGCAGCCCTCCAGCATCAGGCGCCCCTGGGCGTCGCGGGCCAGATGCGGAGCGCCCGGCAGGGCGGCGTTGGGGGAAGACATCTCGCTCATGCGCGACTTTCAGGAAGGTGAGAAACAATCAAGGCCTGCGGGCGGAACAGCGGCCCCTTCTGCCCGCAGCCTGCGACCAGCAGCGTCGCACCCGACAGCGCCAGAACGGCGCACAGGCGCAGCACAAAGCGGCTCAAAAACCCGCGGGACCGGGCCGGACGGGCCCCCGCTACACTGCGCACTGGTAATGAAGACAGGATCATGGGGCGGATCTCGGCAGCCCAAAAACGGAAATTGTAACCATGGCCCACAGTGACAGCCCGGCGCAGCGCCTGACCCTGAACGATCTGGACTATCACCAGCGCACGCACGCCATTCTGGCGGCCGTCGAAAAGCATCTGGACCGCTGGCTGGAAGAGGATGTGGTCGACATCGACAGCCAGCGCAACGGCGGCCTGCTGGAGCTGAAACTGCCCGGCGGCAGCGCGATCATCCTCAACACCCAGCCGCCGCTGCAGGAGCTCTGGCTGGCCTGCCGCGCGGGCGGTTACCACTTCGCCTGCATGGCCGACGCGGCCCACCCGCAAGGCCAGTGGCGCGACACCAAAACCGGCGCGCTGTTCACCGAGGTGCTGGCGCAGGCGCTCAGCGATCAGGCCGGGATGGCGCTGACGCTGGATCTGCCGCAGTAAACATCCCCGCTCAGTGCTCGCTGCGCGGGCCGCGCTGCATGAGCTGGCGCACCGCATCCTGCGGCGACAGGCGCCCCTCCAGCACCTCGACCACCGCGCCGGTGATGGGCATGTCCACGCCCAGCTGCCGGGCGCGCTGCGCCACGGCGCGGGCGCAGTACACCCCCTCGGCGACGTGGCCCAGCGTGCGCACGATGTCGTCCAGAGCGCGTCCGCTGGCCAGCTCCAGCCCGACACGGCGGTTGCGCGACAGATCACCCGACGCCGTCAGCGTCAGATCGCCCAGGCCCGACAGGCCCATGAAAGTGGCGGGCTGAGCGCCCAGCGCCACGCCCAGGCGGGTGATTTCGGCCAGGCCCCGCGTGATCAGCGCCGCGCGGGCGTTGTGGCCCAGGTGCAGGCCGTCGCACAGACCGGCGGCAATGGCCATGACGTTCTTGACCGCGCCGCCCACTTCAGCGCCGACGATGTCGTCCCCGGCGTAGACGCGCAGGCTGTCGTGGTGGATGAGCTGGGCGGCCGTCTGCATCCAGGCGGCGTCCTCGCCCGCACAGACCAGCGCGGCGGGCAGGCCCTGGGCCACTTCGCGGGCAAAACTGGGGCCGGTGAGCACGCCAAAGCGCGTCGCGCCACCCGGCCCATCGCCCAGCACCTGCTGCGCCACCTCGTGGCCCAGCAGGCCGCTGCCCGCCTCGAAGCCCTTGCACAGCCACAGACCCCGCGCCCCGGGGCGCTGGCGCTGCAGGGCCGCGAGCTGCGCGCGCAGACCGGCCATGGGCGCGGCCAGAATCCAGCAGGCGTGCTCAGGCAGTGGCCGCCAGACGGCAGCCTCCTGCGTCTCGTCCGCTTCGTGGGTTTTGGAGGCACCGGGCGCGTCCGGCAGGGCGTGCAGGGCCAGGCTGGGCGGAAACGCCAGCCCCGGCAGATAGCGCGGGTTGGCGCGCTGCGCGGTCAGTTCGTCGCAATGGGCCTGGCTGCGCGGACACAGCGTGACGCTGCGCCCGGCGCGGGCCAGCGCCATGGCCATGGCGGTGCCCCAGGCGCCAGCGCCCAGAACCACCAGCGGCAGAGCGCCAGATGAAACCGCCGGAGCACCAGCCGCAGTCATGGAATCAGGCCATCTCTGGCGGGATCAGGAAAAATCAAACCGGATCAGGCGTTTTCAGCCGGGGCTTCCCCCTGGGCCTGGGCCTGGCTTTCGTACATGGCCTGGAAGTTGACTTCGTTCAGCAGCACGGGCGGGAAGCCGGCGCGCACGGTCAGGTCGGAGATGTTGGCGCGCAGGTAGGGGAAAATCATCTGCGGGCAGACCACGCTGACGATGCCATTCATCTGCTCGTCGGGGATGTTGCGCACTTCAAAAATCCCGGCCTGGCGGGCTTCGCACAGGAAGAGCGTCTTGTCGCCGATCTTGGCGGTGACGGTGCCGGTGACGGTCACTTCCACGATGCCTTCGGCCAGCGCAGCAGCGGCAACGGCCAAGGCGATATCGACCTCGGGGGCCTGCTGCTCCAGCAGGATCTGCGGGGAATTGGGCTGCTCCAGCGACGCATCCTTCAGGTACATGCGCTGGATGTTGAACGTGGGGGCGTTGTCTTGCTCGGACATGTCATGGGCTCCAGTGGAAAAATCCCATTCATTATGACAGCGCCCGATCAGCGCTCTTTCATTGGCCCAGCAGGGCGTCCAGACCACCACGTTCGCGCAGCGCGCGCAGGTCGTCAAAGCCGCCCACATGAACTTCGCCGATAAAAATCTGCGGCACGGTGCGACGGCCGGTGCTGGCGATCATGGCATCGCGCTGGGCGGGGTCCAGATCGACGCGGATTTCCTGGATGTCGCTCACGCCCACATCTTTCAGCAGGGCCTTGGCCCGCATGCAATAGGGGCAGACCAGGGTGGTGTACATGCGAACGGCATTCATGGCGGGGTGACTCAGGTGGTTGGACAGAGCGTCGCGGGTCGGGTATCTCCCATTGACGTTATTGACATCTTAAAGTCGATGCAAAAGCCCCATTTGACCCAAGGAGGAAGACTTTGTGCTCTATCAGGCGCCCGGCCGGGGTTCAGCGCGCCGCTTTGCCGGGCCGATTGCCCTTGATCGCCGGGGCCGGTGCGCCCTGCTCCAGCGGCATCGAGGCTTCGGTCCAGGCCTTCAGCCCGCCCGACAGCGTGCTGACCTGCGTGTAGCCCAGCTTGCTGATGCGTCCCACAACGGGCCGCGAGCGCGTTCCCGTCTGGCAGACCAGCAGCACGGGGCGATCCTTGTCCTTGGGCAGCAGGCCGCTGGCTTCCAGGTCGGCAGACGGGTCGAGGCGGCGCGAACCGACGATGTGCCCGGCCAGATAATCTTCCTCGGAGCGCACGTCCAGCACCACGGCCTTCTGGCGGTTGATCAGCAGGACCGCTTCGGACGCGGAAACCCCGCGCGCTGCGCCGCTGAGGGTGGGCCACAGCAGCATGCTGCCCGAGACGGCCGCAGCCACGATCCAGTACCAGTTTTGCAGGATGAAGTCCATGAGTGTCCAGAAAAAGTAGGAAGACAGCCCGCGCCTCGCGGGCGGACAATCCGGCATTATAAAATCGGCTGCAGTCGAACGATCCACCTATCGATCCACCCATCCACGCGGGACGCCCGCCACACACCATGCACCAACTTGTCCTTATCCGCCACGGCGAATCGACCTGGAACCTCGAAAACCGCTTCACTGGCTGGACCGACGTCGAGCTGACCCCCACCGGCGTGGCCCAAGCGCAGGAAGCCGGGCGCCTGCTGCGCGAAGCGGGTTTCGAGTTCGATGTGGCCTACACCTCGGTGCTGCGCCGCGCCATCTGGACGCTGTGGCACTGCCTGGACCGCATGGAGCGCACCTGGCTGCCCGTGGTGCACAGCTGGCGCCTGAACGAGCGCCATTACGGCGCGCTGCAGGGCCTGAACAAGGCCGACATGGCCAAAGAGTTCGGTGACGAGCAGGTGCTGGTCTGGCGCCGCAGCTACGACACGCCGCCGCCCGCGCTCGACGCCAACGATCCGCGCGGCCAGCGCCAGGACGTGCGCTACGCCAGGCTCAAACCCGAGGACATTCCACTGACCGAGTGCCTGAAAGACACCGTTGAGCGTGTCCTGCCACTGTGGAACGACAGCATCGCCCCGGCCATCCGCCTGGGCAAGCGCGTGGTGATCGCGGCGCATGGCAACAGCATCCGCGGCCTGGTCAAGTATCTGGACAACATCAGCGACGCCGACATCGTCGGGCTGAACATCCCCAACGGACAGCCGCTGGTTTACGAGCTGGACGACGATCTCAAACCCATCCGCCACTACTATCTGGGCCAGCAGGGCGCATGAGCGCGCCCACTTTGGCGGTGCTGGCGCTGACGGTGCACCAGCGCTCGCGCGAGCTTGAAGTGCAGTTCCAGCAAGGCGACCAGCCGCCCGAAGCGCCCTACCGCATTCCGTTCGAGCTGCTGCGCGTGCGCTCGCCCTCCGCCGAGGTCCAGGGCCATGGTCCGGGTCAGGAAACCGTTCAGACGGGCAAGGCCGACGTGGGCATCAGCGCCATCCAGCCGGTGGGCAATTACGGCATCAAGCCGCTTTTCACCGACGGGCACGACAGCGGCATCTACACCTGGCCCTATCTCTACGACCTGGCCACGCGCCAAGGCACGCACTGGCAGGCCTACGACGCCCTGCTGGCGCGCGAAGGCCTGCAGCGCGACGGCCGCTCCGCCCAACCATGAAAACCATCTATCTTGTCCGCCACGGGCAGAGCACCGCCAACATCGGCGAAGGGCCTCTGACTGACGACGCGGTCATCCCCCTGACGCCCGAAGGCCAGGCGCAGGCGCGCCAGATCGCCGACTGGCTGTGCCCGGAATGGGTGCAGCCCCACCAGATTCTGGTCTCGCGCTACCTGCGCACGCACCAGACGGCGCAGCCGCTGGCCGATCGGGCAGGCCTGCCGCTGCAGGAGCACCCGCTGCTGCACGAGTTCAGCTACATCTCGCCGACCCGCGTCAAAACCCACCCCGAGCTGTGGGAAGAGGCCCGCCTCTACTGGGATCGTGCCGACGCCTTCGAACGTCACGGCCCGGATGTCGAGACGTTTGCCGAGTTCGCCGCCCGCGTGCGCGCTTTTGGCGAGCAGCTGGCCAGCCTGCCGGATGGCACGGTGGCCTTCACGCACGGCATGTGGCTCAGCCAGCTGCTGTGGCAGCAGCTGGGTTTCCACAGCCTGGATCCGGTGCGCCTGCGTTACTTCCGCGCCTTCCAGATCCATCTGCCCACGCCCAACTGCGCCGTTTACGTGGTGCAGGTGCAGGACGACGGCACCTGGCGCGTGCAGGCGCATGACGAGCTGATCGCCCGCCTGCAGGCCCAGCAGGGGCTGGACGGGCTGGCCACACGCATCGAGCCGGTGCGGCCGGTGGTGTGAGGCCGCAGGCCTAAACCTTCAGCCAGACCCCTCAGCGCTTGACCTGCGCCGCAGGCGTTGCCGGGCCAGCGGCGCCCGGCAGATCCAGCGGGCTGGCTGGCAGATTGCTCTGCTTGACCTGCGGTTCTTCCGGGATTTTGCAATCCTGGTCTTTAAAGGGGCCCGCCTTGATCAGCCAGTCCGGGCTGAAAGGCACCTGGCCGCAGGCCTCGTGGCCCGTGTTCTTGTTGCGCAGCAGGGAAAAGCCGCCGCTGGGCTGGGCCATCACCAGACCACACAGCACACAGCCCAGTCCGGCCACGAGGGTTTTCGACAGAATATTCATGAAAGGCCTCTGTAATCAGAAAATCAGGGGGCGCTGGACGGCGCTGCGGCGGTTTTGGACAGGGTTTTGGCCAGCGCAAAAATGATGTTGCTGCCTTGACTCACGATAGAGTCCCGATAGCTCTCGAAAGTTGCATCGGTGATCAGATCATCGCTGTCACTGCTGAAGCGCGTCATGATCGGGGTGTGAATATGTCCCGCCGGAATATTCAGGCCAAAGGCATCACGCATCAGCGTATTGCGGTAGGCGCTGGCATTGGACAGGTAATTACCGCCGCCGCCTGACAAGGCACAGTTTCTCTCGTAAGGACCGGCAGACCCTTTGCTGCAGGACTGAAGGCTGTAATCATCGTTGAGCTTGACCTTGAAGCCCGTGGTGCGCTTGTTATCCGGGTTGATGATGCCCTCGCCGGTATTGGCATCGATCAGGGCCTGGAAAGGCAGCGTCGATTCCGTGAACTGCGGCGGGGTTTCTTTCACCCAGGGCCGGGTTTCCTGACCATACCAGCGGGCTGGCGGATAGATATCGCAATCCAGCTCGGAGGGGTAACCCCCTGCGGCGCGGCAATCCGGGAAAATATTATCATTGCCCGGTATCGTCGCCAGCTGGTAGCGTCCGTTAAAGTGCTCCAGATCAAAGTCAAAACGGCCTTGGCTGATGCTCACCGAAGCATCCAAACGCTTGGGCCCGGGCTGGAACCAAGGCCCCAGCGTGTCTTCCTGCTGCCCCTGCAGGAAAGGCGGGTAGTTGACCGGCAGAAGATAGGTCTGGATCACAGCCGTGCTGCCATCGTCCAGTGTCAGCGTTTTGCCATTCAACGCCAGAGCAATAGCCCCCGACGGATTGCCAATGCGGATGTTCGGATTGTTATTCACGCCGGGCGTGCCCAGGGTGAACGGATCAAAACCACTGACCAGGATGCGCCTGTAGTTCTGGCCTGCGGGGAAATCAATCGCGAACTGCCCGCGCGACGCACGTTCCAGCTCGTTTTGCAGGGCATCGCGCTGCTCGGTTGTCATGTCGAAATCGGGTTTCCACTGGCGCAGCGCCTGCGTCATGGTCAGCCGCGCCCAGTACAGCATGCGGTCGTCGCCCTGTGGCAGCGTGCCTTCCACCTTGCGGCCCTGAACGCGGTCCAGTGCCGCCGTCCACAGAGCCGTCCCGGCGGTTTTCATGAGGGCCATGGCGGCGTCGTAATTGGCCGCACCCGAGATACCGTCCTTGCACAGCTGCTGGGCAAACTCCGGCCCGAAGCGGTCAAACCCGCTGGCCTGCAAAATGCGCTGCGAAAAGCTCTGCTCATCGGTCTCCAGCAGTTTGTTGACCAGCCGCCCTTCCTCGTACGAATTGGGCACCGCAGTATCGACGGTGCACGACACCGGCGCCTGAGCCACCGGAGCCTGCAGAGTATCCACTGACGATCCGCCGCAGGCGGTCAGCACCGCAGCGCTCAGCGCCAGCAGAGGCACCGCCAGTGGCAGAAGGGATTTTTTCCGGGCGGGCTGGACGCGGGAGAAATTCATGCGGCAATCACTTTCATCGATGAAATCAAAACCTGCATCAGGCTTTGTTGAACAATCGACTTGATCTTGCCATACACAGAAAATCAGTGAACCCGGGCAAACCCTTGATTCAGGCGCGATCTGGAGAATCCGCCTTGATCGGCGCCCGCCCCCGCCGCCTCGATACCCCTGTCCCCGCCGCCTGCTGGCTGGCGTGGCGCAGGTGGCGCGCGGTTTTGGGATCGACCTGCAGGGCGCGCCAGCATTCCAGCCGATCGCCCGCCACCAGCCGCGTGTCGGCACGCGCCGCCCGGCCCCAGACGCCCACCTGCCAGGGGCCGTGCACGGCCGAATCACCCAGCGCGGCGGCCAGATCCACTTCAGGCGGGAAAACGCCCTGCTGCTGCGCCCGGGTGGCCAGGCTCAAGGCCGTATCTTCTGCGGACAGAGACAGGCGGGCGCTGCGCACCTCGCCCTGCGGCGTGACGTAAACGGCCAGGACCGCAGGATCAGCCCGAGCAGCATCCTGCGCCATCAGCGCTTGCCGTACAGCGCCTGCGCGCGGCGGGTGAATCCATCGACAAAGGTGCTGACGATGCGGTCGAACACGGGCGACAGCACCAGCTGCAGCGGCAGGCTGGAGAAGCGGTAGTTCAGCTCGAAGGTGGCGCGGGTGCCCGCTGCTGCGCCTTCGGGGCCGGTCTGACCGATGGGCACGAACTGCCAGCCGCCTTCCAGCGCCGAAAATGGGCCATCGTGCAGCGTCATGCGCACGGCGCGATCCACCTCGTGGACGTTGCGTGTGGTGAAATGGTTCTTCACCCCGGCAAACGCCAGGTGCACGCGGGCCAGCACGCCATCGTCAAAAGTCTGCAGAATCTCGGCCCTGGGGCACCAGGGCAGGAACTGCGGGTAGGCAGGAACATCGGTGACTATCGTGTACATCTCGTGCGCCGTGTAAGGCAGCAGCACCGATCTCTGGACGTGTTTCATGGCGGAGGGCCGACGGGGCCTCGTTTGGTGTTTGCGGCAAAGGTCACGATAATAGCGCGCTCCCTGCGCTCAGGAAAAACCGGAAAAACGCCCCATGGCCCCCATTGCAGAAAACCGCCGCGCCCGCTTCGAATACCACCTTGAGGAACAGTTCGAGGCAGGCATCGTGCTGGAGGGCTGGGAGGTCAAGGCCATCCGCGCCGGACAGGTCCAGCTCACCGACGGCTATGTGCTGGTCCGTGATGGCGAGCTGTACCTCATCGGCTGCCGCATCAACGCGCTGCGCACGGCCTCCACCCACGTCAGCCCGACCGCCGAGCGCACGCGCAAACTGCTGATGCACAAGGCGGAAATCAAGAAGCTGATGGGCAAGGTCGAGCAGCGCGGCTACACGCTGGTGCCGCTCAACCTGCACTACAAGGGCGGGCGTGTGAAGGTGGACGTCGCGCTGGCCAAGGGCAAGGCCGAGCACGACAAGCGCGACACCATCAAAGAGCGCGACTGGCAGCGTGAAAAAGGTCGCCTCATGCGGCACAAAATCTCCGGCCCGTCTTGAAGCGCCAGGGGCGACTGCCATAATCGGCCCATGATAGGGACTTCACCGGGCTGGGAATGGCTGCTGCTGGGCGCGCTGATGCTGTTGTGCGCCCTGATGGGCTGCCTGCTCGCCCTGTGGTGGATGCAGCGCAGCAACAGCACGCCGCTGTCCATTCACGTTTCCAACTCCAACATCCAGCCCGCCAGCACGCCAGCGCCGTCCAGTGGGCCGGTGTTTGTCAGCGCGGGGCTGCCTGCCACGGCCACCTTGCCCGAAGCGGTCGCTCCTGCCAGCCCCAGCGCGCCGGCGGACATGCCGCAGCAGCTGAGCCTTGGGATGGCGCAGCAGCTGGTCACGCCGCTGCAGGTGGCGCTGACGCCGCTGCTGACCCACGCGCTGGACGAGGCCCTGCAGCAGCACATGGACGAGCGCCTGAACCGCCTGGTGCGCGACCTGCACGAATCCGCGCAGACCGGCCTGCAGCGCGATCCGGAAGGCAGCGCCGACACCGCCGCGCTGGAGCGCCTGAGCCAGGTCCACGCCCAGCTCGCCGAACAGGAGCAGCTGACGTTTTCGGTCTCGCACGACCTGCGCGCGCCCATCCGCGTGGTCGAGGGCTTTGCCCGCATCCTGAAAGAGGATTACGGCCACGCGCTGGACCGCATCGGGCTGGACCACATTGACCGCATTCTGGGCGCTTCGGCACGCATGAACGGCATGATCGATGCGGTGCTGACCCTGGCGCGGCTGTCCTCGCAGCCGCTGCAGCAGCAGCCGGTCAACCTGTCGCAGCTGGCGCGTTACGTGATCGACGATCTGCAGCGCGCCAGCCCGCAGCGCCAGGCGCAGATCGACATCGCCCCCGATCTGATGTGCCACGGCGACCCGACGCTGCTGCGCGTGCTGCTGGAGAACCTGCTGGGCAACGCCTGGAAGTATTCGGCCCGCCAAGCGCACACCCACATCGTTTTTGACGTGAGCGAGCGGCGCGGCGGCGACCCGATTTACCGCATCAGCGACAACGGCGCGGGCTTTGACATGCGATTTGCTGACCGGCTTTTCGGCGTTTTCCAGCGCCTGCACAGCGCCAGCGATTTCCAGGGCACCGGCGTGGGGCTGGCCTCGGTGCGGCGCATCGTGCGGCGCCACGGCGGCGACATCTGGGCTGAATCCACGCCCGGAGAAGGGGCGCGGTTCTACTTCACCCTGGCCGCGACAGCGTCTGCACTGCCGCAATCACCTGCTGCGCCATCTGCGCCAGACTGAGCCCCTGACGCTGCGCCGCTGCGCGCAGCCAGGCCAGCGCCCCCGCCGCATCCAGGCTGTGCCGGTGCATGACAATGCCGGCCGCCAGCGCCACGGGCGTGGGCAGGGTGTCGTCGGCAGGATCGGCCACGGGTTCTGCCGGCGCGACAGCGGGAGCAACAGGCGCCGGGGCGATGCGCACTGACCCGGTATCGACATCGGCCTCGGGGAGCGGGGGCAGCGCGCGCGGAGGCCGCGACTGCGCTTCCAGGCAGGCGCGCTCGACAATCGGCGTGATGCGGGCGATGTCGAGCGGCTTGGTCAGATAGGCCAGCGCCCCGAGGCGTTCGACCTCGGCCAGCGTGGCCGGATCGGCGAAGGCCGACAGAAACACAAAGGGAATATCCAGTGCGTCGCGCAGGTACTGCGCCACATCGAAGCCGTTCTTGCCCTGCATGCGGATGTCCAGCAGCGCCAGATCGGGCCGATGCTCGCGCGCCAGCAGGATGGCCTCGTCGCCATTGTCGGCCTTGAGCACCTCGAAACCCGCCTGCGTCAGACCATGGACCACGGTCAGCAGGACCAGTCGGTCATCGTCAACGGCGAGGATTTTTCCTTTGGCGGGCATGGGCGGCGGTGCTGAAAGCGATGATGCATTGTGCCGTAAAGCGCTGCGCCCAAGCTGCGCGGCAGCACCGGGAAAACCGCACAGTTCTGACGCTGCGTCTGAATCAGTGGATCAGTTCGTCCACCCCGGAAGTGATCCCGGACCAGGGCGGCAGCCAGCCGTCGATGTCAGCGGCCGACAGCTGCACATGCTGCAGCAGATCGCCCTGGACCTCGGGCAGCGCCTGCGCCATCGCGACCCCCACGCGGCGCACATCGGCGGCTACGCTGGCCAGGCGCAGCGTGGCGCCCAGGCGGTTGAAGGGGCGGAGCTCCAGCGGGTCGGCCGCTGCCGCCAGTGCCTGCACCAGCGCGGGCGGGAAGCGCCAGTGGCGTGCCAGCTCGGCAGTCACCTCGGGATGACTGCAGCCGATCAGCGAGCGTTCGTAACCCATCACCGCATCCACTGCCAGTCCGGCGAGGCGCTGGGCCTGCAGTGTGCGCTGGGCGTCGAACTGCAACATCAGCAGCTGCCCCGAGCGCAGCAGCAGGCCACACAGCCAGGCCACATCGGCGTCCTGCCCCAGCGGCGCCGCCAGATGCCTGGCGCACACCGACGTGGCGATCGCACCCTGCCAGAAAGCCACCCGGTCCAGCCCCGGATGCACCGGGAAAGCGCCCACCAGGCAGGCCGCCAGGGTCAGGTCGCGCAGCGTGCGCAGCCCCAGCGAGGATGCCGCATCGCGCAGGGTCCGCGCGCCGTGGCTGCCGCCGTAGCGCGCCGAATTGGCCAGCCGCAGCACTTTGACCGCCAGCGCCGGGTCGCGAGCGATCAGCGCAGTGATCTCATCCAGCGTGATGCTGTCGCGCTCCAGCGAATCCAGCAGCCTTGCCGCCACTTCGGGCATGGCGGGCAGACTGCTGGCGTGCTGAAGCACGGGCCTCAGCAGGTCAAAAATGGGCGGCGAAGCGGTCATGGGGGCTTTCTGTCTGGAAGAGTTATTCAGATCATCCGCTTTCGCTATGGAAAACCATCCTGCGAATAGAGGCTTTGCCGCCGCCATTTCGGCCGTGTTTCGCCCTCATTCCGGTCCGATGTCGCACGGATTCCGGCAGGCACAGACCTCGCTTAGCACTCTCGCGCAAAGAGTGCTAACATGTTTCCCGTTTGAATTCCAGTCCTTGCCCATAAAGGTTAACCCGCACCGAATGAACGCCCTGACGCTTGAGTCTTCTGCCCTGAATGCCACCCGCGCTCTGGTCCCCGGAATGCAGCGCGCCGTCGCGCGCGACCCCTGGGCCGCCCTGCCCTCGCTGGGCAATCTGCAGGCCTACATCCAGGCGGTGCAGCACATGCCGCTGCTCAGCCCCGAGGAAGAGCGCTCGCTGGGGCAGGATCTGCGCGCCACGGGCAACGTCCAGGCCGCCGGAAAGCTGGTGCTGTCGCACCTGCGCCTGGTGGTGTCGATCTCGCGCCAGTACCTGGGCTACGGTCTGCCGCAGGGCGATCTGATCCAGGAAGGCAATGTCGGCCTGATGAAGGCGGTCAAGCGCTTCGACCCCGAGCGCCAGGTGCGCCTCGTGACCTATGCCATCCACTGGATCAAGGCCGAGATTCACGATTTCATCCTGCGCAACTGGCGCATCGTCAAGCTGGCGACGACCAAGGCACAGCGCAAGCTTTTCTTCAACCTGCGCAGCATGAAACACGATCTGGCGGCGGACGCAGAAGCGCCGTCCAGCACGTTGACGTCCGAACAGGTGGATTTTGTGGCCCGCGACCTGGGCGTGAAGCCCGACGAGGTGCGCGAAATGCAGATGCGCATGGGCGGCGCCGACGTGGCGCTGGAAGCCAGCGCCGACGACAGCGAAGAAACCGCGGCCCGCGCGCCGCTGCACTTCCTGGGCGATGCGCGCAGCGAGCCCACGCGCCAGCTGGAAGCGCGCCAGCGCGAGCATCTGGGCAGCGATCTGCTGCCTGCCGCGCTGTCCCGCCTGGACGAGCGCAGCCAGCGCATCGTCCAGGCACGCTGGCTGCAGGAGCACGACAGCGGCGAAACGGGCGGCGCCACGCTGCACGAGCTGGCTGCCGAGCTGGGCATCAGCGCCGAGCGCGTGCGCCAGATCGAGGCCGCCGCCTTCAAAAAGCTGCGCCTCGCGCTCGCCGATCAGGCCGCCTGAGCCCTCTCAAACGCATGAGCGCTCCGGCAGCCCTGAATGTCGCACTGGTCGGCATGGGCTATGCCGGGCAGACCTTCCACGCCCCGCTGATTCTGGCCGAATCCGGCCTGCGCCTGACGCATGTGATCAGCTCGCAGCCGGACACCGTGCGTGCCGTGCTGGCAGCGCGTGGCGGGCCGCAGGGCGTGCACATCGCCCCTGACCTGGCGCCTGCGCTGGCCGATCCGGGCGTCGATCTGGTCGTACTGGCTTCGCCCAACAGCGCGCACGCCCCGCAGGCGCTGGCCGCACTGGCGGCGGGCAAGCACGTGGTCATCGACAAGCCCATGGCGCTGGACGCCGCACAGGCGCAGACGCTGGCCGATGCGGCCACGGCCAGCGGGCGACATCTGTCGGTGTTCCACAACCGGCGCTGGGACGACGATTTTCTGGCCGTTCAGGCCCTGCTGCACTCCGGCCTGCTGGGCGAGGTGCGCCACGCCGCGCTGTCTTTTGACCGCTTCCGCCCGCAGCCGCGCGAGCGCTGGCGCGAAAGCCCGGCCCCCGGCGGCGGCCTGTGGATGGACCTCGGACCGCACCTGATCGATCAGGCGCTGCGCCTTTTTGGTGCGCCGCAGCAGATTTGGGCGCGGCTGGACACGCTGCGCCCCGGCGGCCAGGGCGTGGACGACGCCGTCGCCCACCTGTTTTACGCCAGCGGCCTGCGCGTGACGCTGCAGGCCTCAATGCTGACCGCCCAGCCGCGCCCACGCTTTGCGCTGCACGGTACTCACGGCAGCGCGCACACACTGGGTCTGGACGGGCAGGAGGATGCACTCAAGGCCGGTCACACGCCGGGCCAGCCCGTCGAAGGCCGCCCCTGGGGCGCCAGCGGGCGCACTTTGAACCTGGCGCTGGCGGACGCGTCCGGCCAGATCAGCACCCGCACGCAGGCCCTGCCCTGCGGCGATTACGGCGCCTACTGGCGCGGGCTGGTGGCGCACCTGCGCGGCGCAGGCCCTGCACCGGTTTTGCGGGAAGAGGTGCTGGCCGTGATGCGGCTGCTGGATGCGGGCGCGGCCAGTTCAGAATCCGGCCGGGTTCAGGGTACGGCGGGCGTTCAGGACACCCCGAGATAGCGCCCCGGGCGATGGTTGAGCGCCAGCGTCAGATTCAGCATCACCGCGCCCGCCACCGACAGCATCACCGACGTCCAGGGCACTTCGGCCAGCGCCAGCAGCACGATGCAGCAGTCGATGGCCATCTGGATCTGGCCCGCGCGCCAGCCGTAGCGCTCCTGCAGATAGATCACCAGCACATTGATGCCGCCCAGCGAGGTGCGGTGGCGGAACAGGATCAGCATCCCGACGCCCATCAGCAGGCCGCCCAGGATCGCGGCAAACAGCGGCTGGACCGGCCCCAGCGTGATCCAGCGCGGAAAGACATTGATCCACACCCCCAGCAGCGCCACCGCCGCGATGGTGCGCAGTGTCATCGCCGGGCCCAGCTTGTACCAGGCCAGAACGTAAAACGGCAGGTTGACCAGGGTGAGCAGCAGGCCCATGTTCCAGCCGCCCAGGTAGTGCAGCAGAAAGCCGATGCCCGTGGTGCCGCCCGTGAGCAGGTGGGCACTCTGATACATCAGCACGCCCAGCGCGACGAGCGCGGTGCCATTGATCAGGGCCAGAAGGTCTTCGTGCCAGCGGTGTTTTTTGCTCATGTCACCCTAGAATATACCCCTTGCGCCACCCCGCCCGACAGGGCATGTGGCGCCCCTTTTCGCCCTCAACCGAGCACGGCATGACTTCCCCCGACACCGGCGCCGCCGCTTCTGGCGCGCGCAAAAATTCCCCCAAATCCGGCAGCGCCAAAGGCGATGCGGCCAGCGCCCGCTACGGCCACACGCTCAATCTGCTGGACACCGCTTTTCCCATGCGCGGCGATCTGCCCAAGCGCGAGCCCGGCTGGGTCCAGGCCTGGGACGAACAGGGCCGCTACCAGGCCCTGCGCGCCCTGTGCAGCCACCGCCCGCGCTTTGTGCTGCACGACGGCCCGCCCTACGCCAACGGCCAGCTCCATCTGGGGCACGCGGTCAACAAGGTGCTCAAGGACGTCATCGTCAAATCGCGGCAGATGCTTGGTTTTGATGCGCATTACATCCCCGGCTGGGACTGCCACGGCCTGCCCATCGAGAACGCCATCGAGAAGCAGTTCGGCAAAAGCCTGTCGCGCGACGACATGCAGGCCAAAAGCCGCGCCTACGCCTCCGAGCAGATCGACCAGCAGCGCGCCGATTTCAAGCGCCTGGGCGTGCTGGGCCAGTGGGATCACCCCTACAAGACCATGGACCGCGTCAACGAGGGCACGCAGATTCGCGCCTTCAAGCGCGTGATCGAGCGCGGTTTCGTCTACCGCGGCCTCAAGCCCGTGTACTGGTGCTTTGACTGCGGCAGCTCGCTGGCCGAGTTCGAGATCGAATACGCCGACAAGAAATCCGACACGCTGGATGTCGCCTTCGAGGCCGACGACCGCGCCGCACTGGCCGCCGCTTTTGGCCTGCCCGCGCTGCCCGGTGAAGGCGCCGGCAAGAAAGCCTTCGCGGTGATCTGGACGACGACGGCCTGGACGCTGCCCGCCAACCAGGCGCTCAACGCGAATCCCGAGCTGGATTATTCGCTGGTCGACACCCCGCGCGGCCTGCTGCTGCTGGCCGCCAGCCGCGTCAGCGACTGCCTGGCGCGCTACGGTCTGGACGGCCAGGGCCACGTTCTGGCGACCATCAAGGGCGAAGCACTGCGCGGCCTGGTCTTTCGCCACCCGCTGTGGGACACCGACCCCGGCTACCGCCGCACTTCGCCGCTCATCCTGGCCGATTACGTCACCGCGCAGGACGGCACGGGCCTGGTGCACTCGTCGCCCGCCTACGGCCTGGACGATTTCAACTCCTGCCTGGCGCACGGCTTCACGCTGGACGACATCCTCAACCCCGTGCAGGGCAACGGCATCTACGAGGACGCGCTGCCGCTGTTTGGCGGCATGAACATCTGGAAGGCCTGCCCGCGCATCATCGAGGTGCTGGGCAGCAGCGACCGCCTGATGGCCACGACGCCGATCACGCACAGCTACCCGCACTGCTGGCGCCACAAAACGCCGGTGATCTACCGCGCCGCCGC
This sequence comes from Amphibiibacter pelophylacis, assembly GCF_037688875.1. NCBI lineage: Bacteria > Pseudomonadati > Pseudomonadota > Betaproteobacteria > Burkholderiales > Sphaerotilaceae > Amphibiibacter > Amphibiibacter pelophylacis. The sequence continues at coordinate 59,039 of NZ_JAWDIE010000005.1, read as the reverse complement.
GCAGTGGTTCATCCGCATGGACGAGGGCGAGGGCATTTTCACCACCGACAAGGCGAAGCAGCCGCTGCGCCAGCTCGCGCTGGACGCCATCGACCAGGTCGCGTTCTACCCCGAAAACGGCCGAACGCGCCTGCGCGACATGATCGCCGGGCGGCCCGACTGGTGCATTTCGCGCCAGCGCAGCTGGGGCGTGCCGATTCCCTTCCTGCTGCACAAGGTCACGGGCGAACCGCACCCGGACACGCTGGCGCTGCTGGACCGCGCCGCCGACATCGTCACCGAAGGCGGCATCGAGGCCTGGAGCCGCACCGAAGTGGCTGATCTGCTGCCCACGCACGAGGTGGGCGATTACGCCAAATCGACCGACATCCTGGAGGTCTGGTTCGATTCGGGCTCGTCCTTCTTCCACGTCTTCCAGGGCAGCCACCCGGGCGAAGGCCTGGAGGACGGCAGCGGCGCAGCGGCCGACCTCTACCTGGAAGGGCACGACCAGCACCGGGGCTGGTTTCACAGCTCGCTGCTGCTGGGCTGCGCCCTGAACGACCGCGCGCCCTACAAGGCGCTGCTGACCCACGGCTTCACCGTGGACGGCCAGGGCCGCAAGATGAGCAAATCCATCGGTAACACGGTGGCGCCGCAGGTCATCAGCAGCAAAATGGGCGCGGAAATCATCCGCCTGTGGGTGGCTTCGACCAATTACTCGGGCGATCTGGCCATCGACGACAACATCCTGGCGCGCGTGGTGGACGGCTACCGCCGCATCCGCAACACGCTGCGCTTCATGCTGGCCAACCTGGCCGATTTCGATCCGGCCCGCAATGCCCTGCCCGTGGCGCAGTGGCAGGCGCTGGACGCCTGGGCCGTGCGCCGCGCCCAGAGCGTGCAGGCCGAGATCGCCGACCATTACCGCAACTACGATTTCCACCCCATCGTGGCGCGGCTGCAGACCTGGTGCTCCGAGGATCTGGGCGCCTTCTGGCTGGATGTCATCAAGGACCGCCTCTACACCACGCCCCGGAACAGCGCCGCGCGGCGCAGCGCGCAGACCGCGCTGTGGCACGTGCTGCAGGCCATGCTGCGCTGGATGGCGCCGGTGCTCAGCTTCACCGCCGAAGAGGCCTGGGGCGATCTGCTCAAGCAGTGCCCCGACGCCACGCCGCAGGCGCAAAAAGACGCAGGCCTGTTCAGCCAGACGCTGTGGGACTGGCCGGGGCTGGAAGGCCTCTCCAGCCTCACCGGCGGCGACAGTGCCGAATCGGCCGACGCCTGGCTGGCTGGCTGGGCGCGCATCGTGCTGATCCGCGAGCGCGTCAACAAGGCGCTGGAAGACCTGCGCGCTGCAGGCCAGATCGGCGCGGGCCTGCAGGCGCGGGTCACGCTGGCGCTGAACCCGGCGGATTTTGCGCTGCTGCAAGCCTTGGGCGACACGCTGAAGTTCATCCTGATCACGTCTGAGGCGCGCATCGAGCCGCTGTCCGCCAGCGATGGCGACGATGCCGAAGCGCGCATCACCGTGGAATCGCTGGTGGAGGCGCCGGGCTTCGGCAAGTGCGAGCGCTGCTGGCACTACACGCTGGACGTCGCACCCGAAGCCGCCGCTGCGCCCGCGCTGCCCGGCCTGTGCGCCCGCTGCACCACGCACGTGCAGCAGGCCAGTGCCGGAGCCTCCGCATGAGCGCCGCACGCCGCCGCAGCCCGGGCGGATCAGCCGCCGCCTGGCCCTGGCTGGTGATTGCGCTGCTGGTCATCGTCATCGACCAGCTCAGCAAAACCTGGATCGTGCAGAACCTGCAACTGGGCCAGGGCTTTGTTGTCACCTCCTTTTTCAACATCGTGCGGGCGCACAACACCGGCGCGGCCTTCAGCTTCCTGGCGGGCGCCGACGGCTGGCAGCGCTGGTTTTTCACCGGCTTTGGCCTACTGGCCTCGGCGCTGATGGTCTGGATGATTCACCGCCAGCGCGAGCAGAAGCTCTTCGCCTTCGCCGTCTGCATGATTCTGGGCGGCGCGCTGGGCAACGTCATCGACCGTTTCATCCACAGCCATGTGATTGATTTTCTTCAGTTCCACTGGGGTGGCCGTTACTTCCCGGCCTTCAACGCCGCCGACAGCGCCATCACGCTGGGCGCTGCGCTGCTGATCGTGGACGAGCTGCTGCGCGTCTTCCGCGCCCGGGGAACGCGCCGATGAGCGCTCCTGCAGGCGCTGGCGCCGTCCCGCGCCGCATCGTCGTGGGCATCACCGGCGCGACCGGCATCGTCTACGGCATCCGCGCGCTCGAGGTGCTGCGGGCCTTGGGGATAGAGACCCACCTGGTCGTGTCGCGCGCGGGCGAACTCACCCGCGAGTACGAAACCGCCCTGAGCCGCGAACAGATGCACGCGCTGGCCGACCATGTTCACGCCATCCAGGACGTGGCCGCACCGATCGCCAGCGGCTCGTTCCGCACCATGGGCATGCTGATCGCGCCGTGCTCGGTGCGCACGCTGGCCGAAGTCGCCAGCGGTGTCACCACCTCGCTGCTGACGCGTGCCGCCGATGTCTGCCTCAAAGAGCGCCGCCCCGTGGTGCTGATGGTGCGCGAAGCGCCGCTGCACGCCGGACACATCCGCAACATGCTGGCGGTGACCGAAATGGGCGGCATCATCCACCCGCCGGTGCCCGCGTTTTACACCCAGCCGCAGACGATCGCCGCGCTGGTCGACGACACCCTGGGCCGGGTGCTGGACTGTTTTGGCCTGGACATGCCCGGCGCGCCACGATGGGGCGAGCCCGCGCCGCCACCCGCCTGAGTTTTTTCTGATTTTTCCGCGACCCATCATGACCGCTGACGCTGCCCCCCACCCGCCCGTGCTGATCGCCGAAGTGCGCAACCGCATCGGCCACCTTGTGCTCAACCGGCCACAGGCCCTCAACGCCCTGGATCTGGAACTGCTCACCGCGCTGGACACCCAGCTGCGCGCCTGGCAGGCCGACGACGGCGTGCGCGCCGTCGTGCTGCGCGGCGCGGGCGGAAAGGCCTTCTGCGCCGGGGGCGACATCCGCGCCCTCTACCACGCCGTGCGCGCCCGCCAGGCCTCGCCCACCGAGCCTGATCCGATGGCGTTCTTCCACATCGAATACCCGCTGGACCAGCTGCTGCACCAGTACGGCAAGCCTTATCTGGCCTGGCTGGACGGCATCGTCATGGGCGGCGGCATGGGCCTGGCGCAAGGGGCCAGCCTGCGCGTGGTCACCGAGCGCTCGCGCCTGGCCATGCCCGAAACCGCCATCGGCTACTTCCCCGATGTGGGCGGCAGCTTTTTCCTGTCGCGCATGCCCGGCGCTTTGGGCGAATACCTGGGCCTGTGCGGCGTGCCGCTGCTGGCTGCCGACGCCGTCGCGCTGGGCTGGGCCGACGTGGCCCTGCCCTCCAGCCTGCTGGACGAGCTGCTGGCCGCGCTGGACACCCTGGCCTGGCCGCCGCAGCGCGAGGGCGATCCGCGCCAGCGCCAGCGCGATCAGGCGACGCTGGCGCGGCTGCTGGGCTCGCTCGCCGAAGCCACCCAGCAGACCGGCCAGAGCTGGCCCGAAGCGGTGGTGCTGTCTCACCGGCCGTGGATCAACGCGCACTTCAGCCAGGAGAGCGTCCCCGCCATCCAGGCTTCGCTGCAGGCGGCTGCGGCGGACCACAGCGACGAAGCGCAGGCCGCCTGGGCGCGCGACACGCTGGCCCTGTTCGAGCGCCATTCGCCGCTGGCCATGGCCGTGACGCTGGAGCAGATCCGGCGCGGGCGCAACCTGACCCTGGAGCAGTGCTTCGCGCTGGAAACGCATCTGGACGCCCAGTGGCTGGAGCGCGGCGACCTGCTCGAAGGGGTGCGCGCCCTGCTGATCGACAAGGACAAAACCCCGCACTGGCAGCCCGACAGCCACAGCGCGGTCAGCGCCGGCCAGGTGCAATCCTTCTTCCCCCATCCCGAAACGGCCTCCAAGGAGTAAGCCATGACCGCCCTGCTGCCCCACATTGATCCCGATGGCCTGCTGGAATTTTCGGTGGTCTACACCGACCGCGCGCTCAACCACATGTCGCAGCGCTTCCAGGGCGTGATGCGCGATCTGTCGCGCCAGGTGCGTCAGGTCTACAACGCGCAGGCGCTTGTCATCGTGCCCGGCAGCGGCACCTCGGGCATGGAGGCAGTGGCACGCCAGTTCGCCAACGGCGAACACGTGCTGGTCGTGCGCAACGGCTGGTTCAGCTACCGCTGGACGCAGATTCTGGAAACCGGCGGCATCGCCCGCAGTCACAGCGTGTCCAAGGCGCGCCGCACGGCTGAGGGTGCTCAAGCCCCTTGGGCGCCTGCGCCGCTGGACGACGTCTGCGCCGCCATCGCCGCCGAAAAACCCGCCGTGGTGTTTGCGCCGCACGTGGAAACGTCCAGCGGCATGATGCTGCCGCCCGATTACATCCGGGGCCTGGCCGATGCGGTTCACGCGGTGGGCGGCCTGCTGGTGCTGGACTGCATCGCCTCCGGCGCCGAATGGATCGACATGCAGGACAGCGGCGTCGATGTGCTGGTGTCCGCACCGCAAAAAGGCTGGAGCAGCACGCCCTGCGCGGGCATGGTCCTGCTGGGCGAGCGCGCGCTGGCCAAAATCGACAGCACCTGCAGCAGCAGCTTCGCGCTGGACCTCAAGCAGTGGCTGGCCATCATGCGCGCCTACGAGAACGACGGCCACGCCTACCACGCCACGCTGCCCACCGACGGCCTGCGCCAGTTGCGCGACACCCTGGACGAAACCCTGGCGCGCGGCCTCACCGCCGTGCGCGACGCCCAGCGCGATCTGGGCCGCCAGGTGCGCGCCCTGCTGGCCCAGCACGGTTACCCCAGCGTGGCCGCACCGGGCTTCGAGGCCGCCGGGGTCGTCGTCAGCTACACCAGCGACCCTGAGATCCAGACTGGCCGCGCCTTCGTGCGCCTGGGCGTTCAGGCCGCCGCCGGAGTGCCGCTGCAGTGCGACGAGGGGCCGGATTACCGCGCCTTCCGCCTGGGCCTCTTCGGTCTGGACAAGTGGGGCGACGTGCCGCGCAGCGTGGGTCATGTGCGCACTGCGCTTGAAGCCCTGGCATCTGCACCACACAGCGGCTGATTTGTCCGGCGTGGCGCGGGCTTGTCGCAAGGTCGGGACCAGACCTCCGTTTTGTCCCTGTAAAATCTGCTGACTGGATTCGAAAATACCGATCAACAGAGTGCGACCGCACGACATCATGCCCAAAGCAGATCTCGACAAAACCGATATTGGCATTCTGGCCGCGCTGCAGAAAAACGGGCGGCTCAGCAATGTCGAGCTGGCCGAAACCGTGGCCCTGTCGCCCTCGCCCTGCCTGCGCCGCCTCAAGCTGCTGGAGGACAACGGCATCATCCAGGGCTATGTGGCGCGGCTGAGCCCGCAGGCGCTGGGGCTGGACATCCACGCCTTCGTGCGCCTGCAGGTGGACCGGCACAGGCCCGAAGCCGTTCAGGCCCTGCTGGATGCCGTGGCGTCCTGGCCGGAAGTCACCGGTTGCTTCAGCCTGGCGGGCGACACCGAGTGCCTGCTGGACATCCGCGCCAGCGACATGGCGCACTACGCCCGCTTCGTGCAGGAGCAGCTGCTGGCGCAGCCTGCCGTGCTCAGCGCCAGATCCAGCTTTGTGCTGCGCACCTGGAAAGACAGCACCGAACTGCCGCTGGACGCGCTGTCTGCCAGCGGCGACTGAGCGCGTTCAGCCAGACCGACGCTGCCGCAGCTGGCGGCGCATTTCGGCCAGATCCACCCGGGTTTCGGCCTCCACTTTGGGGGCGCGCGGCAGTTTGACCGCATGGCCGTAAACCACTTCCACCGTCAGATGCAGGCGGCCGTCGCTGGCGCGCAACTCGCGCTCCAGAGCGGCCAGCAGGCGCTGGCGCCACTGCGGCGTGCGCAGGCCCACAAAGCGCTGCGGGTGGGTGTTGCCCCAGAAATGGCGCAGCTCGTCCAGCAGACCGGCGGCGCTGGCATAGGTCAGCGTCAGGGTTTCCTGATCGACCACCGGGTCGCTGAAGCCTGCATCGACCAGGCGGTCGCCCCAGTCGTGCATGTCCACCCACTCGGGCAGGGCCTGACCCCAGCCTTCCATGTCGAAAATGCGCTGCAGCGCCCGCGCCGTCAAAGGCCCCAGGGTGCTGAACATCAGAACCCCGTGGTCGGCCAGCAGGCCAAACCAGCGCGCCAGCGTGTCGCGCACCGAGGCGCTGTGATGCAGGTTCAGGTTGGACCAGAGCAGGCCCACGGTCTGCGGTGGCGCCACAGCCAGATCACCGCCCAGCCAGCGCGGCAGCACGGCGCGCCAGCCCGCTGCGGGCGGTGGCGTGAAGGGCTCCAGCCCCGGCTGAGACCCCGCGCGCCACAACAGCGGCGGCAGGGGCTGGGCCGCCAGCAGCGGCAGGGATTCGTCCGGCCAGAGCGCTCCGTCCGCCAGCCAGACGGCGGCGCTGGTGGGGGGCTGGCGCAGCCAGGAGAGGCGGTCGGCCATGCGGGTCGCGATCTCCTGCGCCAGCCAGGGCGCCTGAGTACTGCCGGCCAGCCGCTGATGCTGACGACACAAAGCGGCAATCTGTGCAGCGGTCTGTGCAGCAGTCAGGGCGGCATCGGCGGAGTCTGGGGACATGGGAATCCCCCCGCAAGGGGGTGACCGGCTGAGAAGGGCCTCATTATATTGAGCCGCATGTTGCCCCTCGTCCGCCTGTGTCATGCCCTGGGCGATGCCCTGCGCCCCGCCCTGAACATCGCCGCCTGGCCCGAACTCGGGCGCTGGCCGCGCCAGTGCGCGCACTGCGCCGCCCTCTTCCGCCCGGCCCGTCCGGGCCTTGCAGGCGATGACCTGACCGTCCCCCAGCACCTGTGCCCCGACTGCTGCACCGCCCTGCTGCCCGGTACGCCGCGCTGCCGCCGCTGTGCGCTGCCGGGCAGCGGCAGAGCCTGCTGCCAGCCTGGGGAGTTCCCCTGGCACCTGGCCCTCGCCGGGGCCGACCACGAAGCGCCGTGGGCGCAGTGGGTCTGGGCGATCAAGTTCAGCCACAGCAGCGCCAGCCTGCGGGCCCTGGGGCCTTTGGTCGACGCGATGGAGCAGGCCGTGCAGCGCAGCCCGCACCACGATGCCGCGACCTGGCCCGACGCCCTGCTGCCCGCGCCGCAAAGCCCGGCCCGCTGGCGTGAGCGCGGTCACAGCCAGTCGCTGCTGCTGGCGCGGATGCTGGGGCGGCGTCTGCAGCGGCCAGTGCTCACGCAGGAGGTGCTGCGCCGCAGCGTTGCGGGCGCTTCTGCCGCGCACCAGATCGGCCTGACGCGGCGCGAGCGCTGGGACAACATGCAGCAGGGCTTTACCGCCGTCAGCCTGCAGGCGCAGCGGCTGATCCAGGGGCGCCACATCGCCCTGATCGACGACGTGATGACGACCGGCGCCACCGCCGCTGCGGCAAGCCAGCACCTGCTGGCGGCCGGGGCAGCCAGCGTTCAGGTCTGGGTGGCAACGCGCACACCCGCGCCGCAATAGGGGGCCAATCGGGCTGGCTTGGGCTGCGCGGGCTTATTCGTCGCCCGGCGTGACCATGTCCACTGCGCCGCCGACGGCCTTGACGCCGGTTTTGACCACGGTGCTGGTCACCGTCACCGCCGTGCTGGCGACGGCGTCGGCCACCGCCAGCACCGTACAGCCCGTGAACAGCGGCAGCGTCAGGGCCGCCAGCAGCAGGACCAGACGGCGCGGCGCCGGGGCAGATGGTGGGCTCATGGGGTGTTCTCCGGGTCGGTATCGGGCAGGGGGATGGGCGCTGCACGCACGACAAAACAATCGCGGTACATGGCGCCCAGTCCAAGATAGAACACCGCCGTCATCGGCAGTGACAGGATCAGGGCCAGAAAAACCAGCAGATTCACGCCACCGGCCAGCAGCGCCAGCAGCTGGACCGCCAGTGCCAGGCCCACCGCGAGCAGCCCGTAAGCCAGCAGGTAAAGCGTCAGGGGGACCTTGTTACGCCACAGCCCGATCAGGTTGGAGAACACACCCTGCGCCACCGTCTGGCGCTGCCACAGGATCAGGGCTGGAACGAACCAGAAGATGGTGGCCCAGATCGTCCACAGCGACATCTGCGTGGCCATGCCCCAGAACAGGTCCGGATTGGACATGGCCTGCTGCAGCTGGATCTCGGTGCTGTTGTCGTCCAGCATCACGGCGCGGACCTGGTCCACCGCGCCGTTATCGACCCACTGCGCCACCCAGGTCAGCAGGATCTGCCCGGCGGCGTAGATCAGCATCATGCGGACCAGCTCGGTGCGCCGGGCCGCATCGCGCAGCGGCGCCCACAGCGCCGACAGTGGCACGCGCACGCCTTCACGCACCAGATAAGCCGCCTGCACAAAGGCCTGCCCCAGCAGCGGCAGCGCCATATAGCCAATCCACAGACCGAACACCGGCACCACCGACACCAGCAGCAGCGCCATCATGAAAAAGGCCGGCAACCCGACCAGCGCCAGCGGCTGGCGACCAAACAGCCACAGTCCGTCGCGCAGCCACTGCAGGCCGCGCCGGGCGGGGTGAACGACAAGCGTGGTCGCCATCTCAGGCCTCCTGCGCCACGGCGGCGGCCAGGCGTTCGGCCACGGCGTCCATCTGCGCGCGGCGCAGGCGCACGATGCGCTCAAAGTGACGCGGATCGTGCGGCTTGAGCACGCTGGCCTCGCGCGGCAGGTGCCAGTCCCACAGCCGCGACAGCCAGAAGCGGAAGGCCGCCGCGCGCAGCAGCGCGGGCAGCAGCCGCAGCTCGACCGCGTCCAGCGGGCGCACCATCTGGTAGTGGCTGACCAGCGCGTCCAGGCGCTCGCCGTCCAGCTCACCGGTGGCCAGGTCGATGCACCAGTCGTTGATGCACACGGCCAGATCGAACATCAGCGCATCAACGCCCGCGAAGTAAAAATCGAAGAATCCGCTCAGGCGCGGGCCATCGGACGCCTGGACAAACATGGCGTTGTCGCGGAACAGATCGCAGTGCACGGCGCCCTGGGGCAGCGCGGCGGCATCGCTGCTCGCGTACATCTGCGAGAGCCAGGCCAGCTCGTCAGCCAGCAGCGCAGCCATGTCGTTCTCACCCGCTGCCTGCAGCAGCGGCGTGACTTCGGCCACCGTCGGCGCCCACCAGGACAGGCCGCGCAGATTGGGCTGGTGCAGCGCAAAACCGCGGCTGGCCAGGTGCATGTGCGCCAGCTGCAGGCCCAGCTGCTGACAGTGCGCCACCTGCGGCGCCAGTTCGCTGCGACCCTGCAGCCGCGTCACCACCGCTGCCGGTTTGCCGCACAGGCTGTGCACCAGCGCGCCGTCCGCGTCCGGCTGCGGGTCGGGCACGACCACGCCGTGGTGGGCCAGGTGGCGCATCAGCTCCAGATAGAAAGGCAGCTGCGCGTGGTTCAGGCGCTCGAACAGCGTCAGCACCCAGTCGCCCTGCGTGGTCGAGAGAAAGTAGTTGGTGTTCTCGATGCCGCCCGCAATGCCCTGCAGCGCCGTCACCTCGCCCAGCCCCAGCCGGGTGGACAGGGTCTGCGCGTCCGGGACCGTCACCGTCGTAAATACCGCCATGGCCGTGGCCCGCGTGTTTGGCGCGGGCAACGAGAACTTCCCCGTCGCGTCCTGGCTGTGTCCGCCGCAGCACCGGCCTGCGGTGATGGCGCTGTACCGTTATGCGCGCACCGCCGACGACATCGCCGACGAAGGCGACGCAGCCCCCGCAGATCGCCTGGCCGATCTGGCCGATTACCGCCAGACCCTGGACGCCGTGCTGGCCGACCCGCACGGCAGCGCCGCTGAGCACTGCCGCTGGCCGCAGGTGTTTGGCCCGCTGGCCGCCAGCCACGCACACTGGCACTGGCCCGCCGAACCGCTGCACCACCTGCTGGACGCCTTCGAGGCGGACGTGCGCCACCAGCCCATGCACAACGACGCCGCGCTGCTGGCCTACTGCCAACGCTCGGCCAACCCCGTCGGCCGTCTGCTGCTGCACCTGATGCGAACCAGCGGCGCCAAGCTGACCCACGGGGCTGAAGAGCAGTCAGACGCCCTGTGCACCGCCTTGCAGCTCGTCAACTTCTGGCAGGACCTGGCCGAAGACCTGGCCCGCGGCCGACGCTATCTGCCGCAGACCACGCGGGTCGCGGCAGGCCCTGCCGGAACGGCCAGCGCCCTGCGCCTGGCGCTGCTGCACGAACTGGCCCGCGCCGAAACCCTGCTGGCCCAGGGAGCCCCCCTGGCCTGGACGCTGAGCCACACCCCCGGTACACGTCGCTGGGGCTGGGAATTGCGCGCCATCGTCCAGGGCGGCGCGCTGCGTCTGCGACAATTGCGTCAGGCGCTGCTGTCAGGTTGGCCGCTGTGGCAGCAGGCGCTGCCCCGGTCGCGCGGCTTTGCGGCGCAGACGCTCCTGCTGGCACGGCGCTGGCCCATGCTGAAGCCGCTTCCTTCTCCGCTGATATCGCCGCTTTTGTCGCCAACGAAGGCGAAATCTTCTCACCCCCACGCAGGATGACTGCCACGCGCTCATGCCCATGACCCCGCAGGACACCGCCGAGCAGCACCTGGCGCGCAGTGGATCGTCGTTCTACTACGCCTTCCGCTTCCTGCCGGCCGCCCAGCGCGAAGCGCTGACGGCGTTCTACGCCTACTGCCGCGTCATCGACGATGTGGTGGACGAGGTCAGCGACCCGGGCGTGGCTTCGCGCAAGCTGGCCTGGTGGCGCCAGGAGGTGCAGCGCGCCTTCACCCCGGGCGGCGAACCCGTCCAGCACCCGGTGATGCGCGCGCTGCAGCCGCTGTGCCCGCGCTACGGGATCACGGCCGAGCATCTGCTGGCCCTGATCGAGGGCTGCGAGATGGACATCCAGCAGAACCGCTACCTGGATTTCCCCGGCCTGGCGCGCTACTGCCACCTGGTCGCGGGCGTGGTCGGCGAGGTGTCGGCGCTGATTTTCGGCCAGACCAACGCCGCTACCACCGCCTACGCCCACAAGCTGGGACTGGCGCTGCAGCTCACCAACATCCTGCGCGATGTTGGCGAAGACGCGCGGCGCGGGCGCATCTACCTGCCCATCAGCGACCTGCAGCAGTTTGATGTGAAGGCCGCCGAGATTCTGCGGCGCAGCAACCCCTGGGGCTACAGCGAGCGCTTCACCGCGCTGATGCAGTTCCAGGCGCAGCGCGCCCACGCCCTCTACGACGAGGCGCTGGCCCTGCTGCCAGCCGCCGACCGCAAAAACCAGCGCGTCGGCCTGATCATGGCGGGCATTTACCGCACCCTGCTGCGCGAGATCGAGCACGAGCAGTTCGCCGTGCTGCACCAGCGCATCGGGCTGACGCCGCTGCGCAAACTGTGGATCGCCACCCGGGTCTACTGGCTGGGCCGCTAGCTGTGGCCGGGCCCCGTGTGGCCGTGATGGGGGCGGGCTGGTCTGGCCTGGCTGCCGCCGCTCAGCTGCAGGACGGCGGCGCGCACGTCACCCTCTTCGACACCAGCCGCACGGCGGGTGGGCGGGCGCGCAGCCTGGCCGCGACAACGGACGACCTGCAGGGCGACCTGCGCCTGGACTGCGGCCAGCACATCCTGACCGGGGCCTGCACGCAAACCCTGGCGCTGATGCAGCGCGTGGGCGTGCGGCTGGACGAGGCCCTGCTGCGCATCCCGCTGACACTGCGCCACGCCAGTGGCCAGGGCGGCAGCGCCCCGGACGGCCCGCTGGCCCGCACCCTGCTGCGCGCCCTGCCGCCGGGCAGCGATATGGCGCTGGCCCTGGCGCTCTGGCGCGGCTGGACGCTGGCCGAGCGCCTGGCGCTGCTGCGCCGCCTGGCCACCTGGCAGCGCGGCGGCTTTGCGCTGGAAGCGGATGTGCCCGTGGCCCGGCTGTGCGCCGGTCTGCCGCCTGCCGTGGTGCGCGATTTCATCGCGCCCCTGGCGCTGTCGGCGCTGAACACGCCGCTGGCGTCGGCCAGCGGCCGCATCTTCCTGCACGTGCTGGCCACCACGCTGCGGCCCGATGCCGCCGTGCCCTGCGGCTGGCGCGGCAGCGATCTGCTGCTGCCGCGCCAGCCGCTGGACGATCTTCTGCCCGCGCCAGCGCTGCAGCACCTGTCGCGCCACGGCGCCACGCTGCGCCTGGGCGAGCGCGTGACCGCGCTGCTGCCAACCGCATCGCCACACGTTGGCTGGCGGCTGCAGACCTCGAAGACCCTGCAGAGCGCTGAAGAAGTTTTTGACCACGTCCTTCTGGCGACCCCGCTGCGCGCCAGCGCAACGCTGTTGCGCGAGCTGGCGCCAGACTGGGCCAACGCCGCGCAGGCCGTGCCGCACCAGCCCATCATCACCCTCTATCTGCGCCGCACGGACGCATCGGCCCGGGCACCGCTGCCGTGGCCCGCGCCGCTGCTGGCTTTGCGCGACAGTGCGAATCTGGCAGACGGGCGTCCGGCCCAGTTCGCGCTCGATCTGCAGGCGCTGCACGGTCAGCCGCTGATCGCCCTGGTCGTCAGCGCCGCTGCGCCCTGGCTGATGTGGATGCGGTCAAAGGGCCGCGATGCCCTGGCCGCACTGCTGCGCCACCAGCTGATGGCACAGGCCGGGCACACGTTCGCACCCGACGTGCAGCGCGCACCGCAGCAGCATCTGCCCGTCGCCGCCCTGCTGTGCGAGCGCCGCGCCACGCCCGAATGCCGCGTGGGCCTGCGCCGCCCGCCCGCGCAGGTGGCGACCGCGCACGGCGTGCTGCATCTGGCCGGTGACGCGCTGGACAGCCCCTGGCCCGGCACGCTGGAGGGCGCCGTGCGCTCGGGCCAGGCCGCGGCGCGGGCGACGCTGGACGATCTGGCAAGGCTCAGGCCGGTTCGTGCCGGGCGGTAAAATCGTCCTTTTTGTCTGGATTGGAGAGCGTCATGCTCCTGCTGATCACGCTGGCGCTGTCGTATGCGCTGGGCTCGCTGTCATTTGCCATCCTGCTGCCGCGCCTGACCGGCGGCCCCGACCCGCGCACCTACGGCTCGGGCAACCCCGGCGCCACCAATGTGCTGCGCGCAGGCAACAGGAAAATCGCCATCGCCGTGCTGGTGCTGGATGCGCTCAAAGGCGCCATCCCCGTCTGGGCCGTGATGGTGCTGGACCCCAGCCAGAGCTTGGGCGCCGCTGCCCCCGCTGCAGCGGGTCTGGCGGCCTTCCTGGGCCACCTGTACCCGGTGTTTTTCCGCTTTCAGGGCGGCAAAGGTGTCGCGACCGCGATCGGCGCCGTGCTGGGCCTGCACGCGGGTCTGGCGCTGATGCTGCTGGTGATTTTTGCGGGCGTGCTTTACCGCTGGCGGCATGTCTCGCTGGCCGCCATGTGCGCGGCGGCGGCAGCGCCGGTGCTTTATGCGCTTTTCATCGCCACGGCCGGTGACGCGCTGGGCAACACCACGGCGCTCCTGCTGGTCATGGCGGCGCTGCTGGTCTGGCGCCACCGCGCCAACATCGAGCGCCTGCGCGCGGGCACTGAATCGCGCTGGCTGACGCCCGCCGAGAAACGCGCCCAGGCGGCTGAAAGCGATCAGAACTCCGAGACAGCCCCACACCCTGATACCCCTGCCGACGCGGCGGCAAGCCCCCCAAAAAATTCCGCCGACTGAAAACGTCCGCGCCATTTTTGGCTATAATCCGCGCTTCATGTGGTGGCTGTAGCTCAGCTGGTAGAGCCCCGGATTGTGATTCCGGTTGTCGTGGGTTCGAGCCCCATCAGCCACCCCAGAAATTCGAAACCCCGGTGAGAGATCATCGGGGTTTTTTGTTGGGCGCAACGTCTTCACAGTGCGGCGCACACGGATCTCCCAGAGCGCGCCCACAAAAAAAAGCGCACCGAGGTGCGCTTTCGAAGGTCAGGCCAGAGCCGCTTATTCGCGGTCGCCGCCGAAAATGCCCAGCAGAGACAGCAGCATCTGGAAGACGTTGTACAGGTTCATGTACAGCGCCAGGGTGGCGGTGATGTAGTTGGTCTCGCCGCCATCGATGATGCGCTTGACGTCGTACAGCATGAAGGCGCTGAAGAGGCCAATGCCTAGGGTCATCATGGCCAGCATGGCCGCGCTGGACTGCACGAACATGTTGATGATGAAGCCGAACATCAGCACGAAGGCGCCAACGGTCAGGAACTTGCCCATGCCGCTCAGGTCGCGCTTGATCACCGTGGCCAGCGACGCCATCACGAAGAAGATGCCGGCCGTGCCGCCGAACGCCGTCATGATCAGCGCGGCGCCGTTGCTGTAGCCCAGCACCATGGCGATCAGGCGTGACAGCATCAGACCCATGAAGAAGGTGAAGGCCAGCAGCAGGTAAACGCCTGCGGCACTGTCCTTGTTCTTCTCGATCGCGTACATGAAGCCAAACGCCCCAGCGAAGAAAATCACCATGCTGACCATGGGCGACATGGCCTGGAAAATGCCGCTCTGCACGCCGATGAAGGCGCCCAGCACGGTCGGCAGCAGCGACACGGCCAGCAGCAGATAGGTGTTGCGCAGGACACGGTGCTGGGCCTGCGCCAGGGTGCCGGTCGTGCCAGCGGGTAGGGGAGTATTCAGGTTCATCAGGGCCTCCAGAAATCGTCTTGCGAACCACCCGCCGGACGGGCCGTCGGCTGGGCCTGCAGGGAACCACAGGCGAAAACATCATAACAGCCGATGTTGTGGATCAGGGCCGTATTCACTCTGGCGGGACAGGACGAATATTCAGGTTTTTCCTGAATTATCGGCGCCAGATCGCCTGTCTTTACGATCATCCAGCACCCGCAGAATGGCGGTCCACGCCTGATCCAGGCGCTGTGCCAGCGGGCCATTCACCCGCACCCAGGGCAGGCCGTGATCAGCCAGAGTCTGCAGCAGGCGCTGCTGGACCGCATCGCGCACCTGAGGGCCGTCGCGCAGCGGGTCGGCCTGCCAGGGCAGATCGGTGTCGCTGACCAGCGTCAGGTCAAAGTGCAGCGCAGGGCCCTGCGCGGGCAGCGCGTGATCAAAGAAGTGCCTGCTGTAGACCTGCGTCATCAGGGCGCAGGTGTCGGCGATGACCAGATCGGCGCCACGCGCCGCCACCGCGATCCGGCGCTGCTGACGCCGCGCGATGTGAAACTGGTCCTCGCGCCCGGGCAGCCGGACGCCGTGCGGAGCGGCCTCGCACCAATCGCGCAGGTATTCGCTGACCTGGGCACAACGCAGCCCCTGGCTGGCGGCGCGCTGCGCCAGCGCCTGACAGAGGGTGGATTTGCCCGTGCTTTCGGCGCCCAGAATGCGGACGCGCACACAGGATCCCATCAGGGCTGGCGGCTGACGATGACGCGGATCTCGTTGGGTTTGACCATGCCCAGTTCGGAGCGGGCTTTTTCTTCGGCCATTTCCAGGCCGTCGCCCAGATCAGAAATCTCGGCCTGCAACTGGGCATTGCGCTGCTGCGCCTGGTCGTTGATGGCCACCTGGGTGGCCAGCTCGGTACTCATCTGCTGGATGCGCGCGTAGCTGCTGTCACCCCAGAACAGGCTTTTGCCCACCAGAACGAGCAGGACCAGCAGCAGCAGCGGCCAGCCCCGGTTCATCATCCACTGTCCCATGCCCGTCTCCGGCCTGCGGCCTGTGCGCGATCAGCGCAGGTTGTAAAACGCGCTGCGGCCGGGGTACACGGCCACGTCGCCCAGGTCTTCCTCGATGCGCAGCAGCTGGTTGTACTTGGCCATGCGGTCGCTGCGGGACAGCGAACCCGTCTTGATCTGGCCGGCGTTCAGGCCCACGGCAATGTCGGCGATGGTGGAATCTTCGGTCTCGCCCGAGCGGTGGCTGATGACGGCGGTGTAGCCCGCGCGCTTGGCCATCTCGATGGCGGCGAAGGTCTCGGTCAGCGTGCCGATCTGGTTGATTTTGATCAGGATCGAGTTGGCGATGCCCTTGTCGATGCCTTCTTTCAGGATTTTCGTGTTGGTGACGAACAGGTCGTCGCCGACGATCTGCACGTTCTTGCCCAGGCGGTCGGTGAGCAGCTTCCAGCCATCCCAGTCGCCTTCGGCCATGCCGTCTTCGATGGAGATGATGGGGTATTTGTCCACCCAGGTGGCCAGCATATCGGTCCATTCCTGGGCCGTCAGAGCAATGCCGCCCTCGCCTTCGAGAACGTATTTGCCGTCCTTGTAGAACTCGGAAGCGGCGCAGTCCAGGCCGATGGCGATCTGCTCGCCGGCGGTGTAACCGGCGGCGGCGATGGCGTCCAGGATGAGCTGGATGGCGGCTTCGTGGCTTTCGACGCTGGGCGCGAAACCGCCTTCATCGCCGACGGCCGTGCTGATGTGCTTGTCGTGCAGGATTTTCTTGAGCGCGTGGAAGGTTTCCGCGCCCCAGCGCAGCGCTTCGCGGAAGCTGCTGGCGCCCACGGGGATGATCATCAGCTCCTGCAGATCCAGGCTGTTGTTGGCGTGCGCGCCGCCGTTGACCACGTTCATCATCGGGACAGGCAGCTGCACGCCGCCCATGCCGCCAAAGTAGCGGTACAGCGGCAGGCCGGATTCTTCGGCGGCGGCACGGGCCACGGCCATGGACACGGCCAGCATGGCATTGGCGCCCAGGCGGGATTTGTTCTCGGTGCCGTCCAGATCAATCAGGGTTTTGTCCAGGAAAGCCTGCTCGGAGGCGTCCAGGCCCAGAACGGCCTCGGAGATTTCCCCATTGATGTGCTCGACCGCCTTGAGCACGCCCTTGCCCAGGTAGCGGCTTTTGTCACCGTCGCGCAGCTCGATGGCCTCGCGCGAACCGGTGGACGCCCCCGACGGCACGGCCGCACGGCCCATGGTGCCCGACTCCAGCAGCACGTCGCACTCGACGGTGGGGTTGCCGCGGCTGTCCAGAATTTCACGTCCAATGATGTCTACGATGGCACTCATGCGGGGTCCTTGGTGGCGACGCCAGCGGCGCCGGGTTGGGGGATGCTGCCCGGGATGATAGCGCTAACGGACGCCACGTCCCAGCCGGAGGACCGCTCTGGTCCACCATGGCGCTGATTATAGGCGCCACCCCCCTGCAGGGGGATGCACCACAGCGACGGCCCTGTGTCTGCGGGCCACAGTCCCTCTGCGGTATGCCACAAATAGTCACGGATCACCGCGTCAAGATCATTTTCCCGGGAGACAGCACAGGGATGCACGGCTTACGCTGGCCCTGCCTTTCGATGCGTTCCTGCCACGCCCTTTACCCCGGAGCCCTGCCATGCCCACCCTGCTGCTGGTCTGCGAAGACCTGGACCAAACCCCCGAATGGAATGACCTGCTGACCCGCTTCAACCGGGACAGCCCCAGCTCGCCGCAGGTTCTGGCCTGCGGCTGGCATCAGGCGCGACGCACGCTGCATGATCTGCGCCAGCGCAGCGCCGGACCCGCCTGGGTGGTCCTGCAGACACGCCGCGCGCAGCCCTGGCAGTGGCATGTGCTGGACGAAGTCCTGCAGCCCCTGCAGGACAGCGACGGTTCAGCCCCGGCCAGCGTGCTTCCCATGACGGCACGCAGCTACTCGGGCGGGCGGGCGCGCCTGCCCGGCCAGGCGGCCAAACCACCGCCTGAGCTTCAGCGGGTGATGGAGAACGTGCCCGCGCTGCACTGGGTCAGCGCCGGACAGACGGGGCGATCGCCGCTGGCCGCATCAGTCTCTTCGAAGGCCGTTGGGCTCAGGAGTCAGCCCACGCCCGGTCAGTGGCATCCTGGCCTGCTGAGCCAGCGCCGCCGCGAGGTGTTCGAGCTGATGGTGGATCTTTTCTATTACAAGGAGATCGCGCGTCGGCTGGGCATCAGCGCCGAAACCGTCAAAGATCACGCGCGCGGCATCCTGGAGGCCTGTGACTGCCGCGACCGGGTGGAGCTGGTCTCGCGCTGGGCCGAGTGGCTGCGCCAGCAGAACCGGGCCCAACCCGGTAGCTGACGCCGCCTCAAAAGGGGACAAACAGCAGCCTCAGAAGCCCAGCGACGGTGCCAGCGCGCTGCGTGCCGTGGCCTCGTCCAGACCGCAGCGGGCGGCCCAGTCGTGCATCTGGTCTTCGCCGATGCGCCCCACGTTGAAATAGGCCGCGTCGGGGTGCGCCAGGTAAAAGCCGCTGACGCTGGCGGCCGGGGTCATGGCCATGCTGTCGGTCAGATCCATGCCGATGGCGCGGGCGTCCAGCACGGCGAAGAGGTCGCGCTTGACCAGGTGATCCGGGCAGGCCGGATAGCCTGGCGCGGGGCGTATGCCCTGGTATTTCTCGGCGATCAGTGCGGCGCTGTCCAGCGCCTCGTCCGGCGCGTAGCCCCAGAAGTCGGTGCGCACGCGCTGGTGCAGGCGCTCGGCAAAGGCCTCGGCCAGACGGTCGGCCAGCGCCTTGATCATGATGGCGTTGTAGTCGTCGTGCGCGGCCTCGAATTCGGCGGCTTTTTTCTCGGCACCCAGACCAGCCGTCACGGCGAAAAGGCCGATGTGGTCGATGCGTCCGCTGTCCCGGGGCGCGATGAAATCCGACAGGCAGCGGTTGGGCCGCGCCGCGCCGTCGATCACCGGTCGCTCGGTCTGCAGGCGCAGCCCGCGCCAGGTCATCAGGGTGCGGCTGCGCTGGGCGTCGGCGTAAATTTCGATGTCGTCGCCCACGCTGTTGGCGGGGTAGAGCGCCATCACGCCGTGGGCCTGCAGCCAGCGGCCCTGGACGATTTTCACCAGCATCGCTTTTGCGTCGGCGTAGACCTTGCGCGCTGCGTCACCCACCACCTCGTCGTCCAGGATGGCCGGGTAGCGCCCGGCCAGGTCCCAGGTCTGGAAGAAGGGCGTCCAGTCGATGAAGGGCACCAGCTCGCCCAGATCGTAGGCCTTGAACTCGCGCCGCCCCAGCACGCGCGGTGCGGGCGCCAGGCGGGCCAGATCGCAGGGGAAGGCGTTGGCGCGCGCCTGCTGCAGCGTCACCAGCGGCGTCTGCTTTTTGCCAGCATGCAGGGCGCGGACCTGGTCGTAATCGCGCAGCAGCTCGGTCACGAACGCATCCTGACGCTCGGGACTGAGCAGGTCAGAGCACACACCCACGCTGCGGCTGGCGTCGGGCACGTAAACAATCGGGCCTTGGTAATGCGGCGCGATCTTGACCGCCGTGTGCACGCGGCTGGTCGTGGCGCCGCCGATCAGCAGCGGCGTGCGCCGCCCGGAAAACCAGGGGTCGCGCTGCATTTCGCGCGCCACGTGCTGCATCTCTTCCAGGCTGGGTGTGATCAGGCCGGACAGGCCGATGATGTCGGCGTTTTCTTCGCGGGCGCGCGCCAGAATGTCCTGCGCGGGCACCATCACGCCCATATTGATCACCTCGAAGTTGTTGCACTGCAAAACCACGGTGACGATGTTCTTGCCGATGTCGTGCACGTCGCCCTTCACGGTGGCGATGACAATTTTGCCCTTGGCGCGCACGTCCTGCCCGGCGGCCTGCATCTGGCGCTTTTCTTCCTCGATGTAGGGGATCAGGTGGGCCACCGCCTGCTTCATCACGCGGGCGCTTTTGACCACCTGCGGCAGGAACATCTTGCCCTGCCCGAACAGATCGCCCACCACGTTCATGCCGTCCATCAAAGGGCCTTCGATGACGTGCAGCGGCCGCAGCCCCTGCGCCGACAGGGCCTGCCAGCACTCTTCAGTGTCCTCGGTGATGAACTCGGTGATGCCGTGGACCAGCGCGTGCGACAGGCGCTGCGCCACGGTGGCGGGCGCCTCGGGCGTGCCGCGCCAGGCCAGGCGCTGGCCGGGGTCTTTGGCGGCGCCTTTGACGCTTTCGGCGATCTCCAGCAGGCGCTCGGTCGGCGTCAGCGTGGTGTCGTCGCCCTCGCGGAACTGTGGCGACCGGTTGAGCACCACGTCCTCGACGCGCTCGCGCAGCACCGGGTCCAGGTCGTCGTAGACGCCGATCATCCCGGCGTTGACGATGCCCATGTCCATCCCGGCCTGGATGGCGTGGTAGAGGAACACGGTGTGGATGGCCTCGCGCACGGGCTCGTTGCCCCGGAAGCTGAAGGACACGTTGGACACGCCGCCCGACACGCGCGCGCCGGGCAGGTTCTGCTTGATCCAGCGCGTGGCCTCGATGAAATCGACGGCGTAGTTGTCGTGCTCTTCGATGCCGGTGGCGATGGCGAAAATGTTCGGATCAAAAATGATGTCTTCAGCCGGGAAACCGACCTCGTCCACCAGGATGCGGTAGGCGCGCTCGCAGATGTCCCGCTTGCGCGCGGCGGTGTCGGCCTGGCCCTGCTCGTCAAAGGCCATGACCACGGTGGCGGCGCCGTAGCGGCGGATTTTTTTCGCCTGCGCCACAAACGGCGCGACGCCTTCTTTCAGCGAAATCGAGTTGACGATGCCCTTGCCCTGCACACACTGCAGCCCGGCTTCGATGACCTCCCATTTGCTGGAATCGATCATGATGGGCACGCGAGCGATGTCGGGCTCGACGGCGATCAGGTTCAGAAAGCGCACCATGGCCGCCTTGCTGTCCAGCATGGCCTCGTCCATGTTGATGTCGATGACCTGCGCGCCGTTCTCGACCTGCTGGCGCGCCACCGACAGCGCCTCCTCGAACTGCCCGGCCAGGATCATGCGCGCAAAGGCCTTCGATCCGGTGACGTTGGTGCGCTCGCCGATGTTCAGGAAGAGCGAGGCGCCGTCCAGCACCATGGGCTCCAGGCCCGAGAGGCGCATCGGAGGCACGGCCGCCGTCGCGGCGGCGTGAGAGGCGTTGGGGGCAGGCGCGCTCATGCAGCGTCTCCGGTCAGGGCGGTGAAGAGGCCTGCGTGCTGCACGCAGCGCGGCGCGTAAGGCGTCAGGCGCTGGGCGATGGCGCGGATGTGCTCGGGCGTGGTGCCGCAGCAGCCGCCCGCCAGGTTGAGGAATCCGGCGCGGGCAAAATCCTCCAGCAGGCCGCCGGTGACTTCGGGCGTCTCGTCAAAACCCGTCGCGCTCATGGGATTGGGCAGGCCTGCGTTGGGGTAGCAGCTGACGTAGGTGTCGGGCGCGACGCGGGCCAGCTCTTCGATGTAAGGCCGCATCAGCGCGGCGCCCAGCGCACAGTTCAGGCCGATGGCCAGTGGGCGCGCATGGCGCACCGAGTACCAGAAGGCCGCCACCGTCTGCCCCGACAGGATGCGCCCCGACGCGTCAGTGACCGTGCCGGAGATGATGACGGGCAGGCGCTCGCCGGTCTGCTCCATCAGCTCGTCCAGCGCGAAAATCGCAGCCTTGGCGTTGAGCGTGTCGAAAATCGTCTCGACCAGAAAGAGGTCCACGCCTCCATCCAGCAGGCCGCGCGCCTGCTCGAAATAGGCCGCTCGCAGCTGCTCGAAAGTGATGTTGCGCGCCGCCGGATCGTTCACATCCGGGCTGATGCTGGCCGTGCGCGGCGTGGGCCCGATGGCGCCTGCGACAAAGCGCGGGGCGTCGGGCGATTCGAACTTCTCCACCGCCTCGCGGGCGATGCGCGCCGAGGCCACGTTCAGCTCGTAGGCCAGTTCGCCCAGGCTGTAATCTTCCTGCGCGATCGAGGTCGCGCCGAAGGTGTTCGTCTCGATGATGTTGGCGCCGGCCTCCAGAAAAGCCTCGTGCACACGGCGGATGGCGTCCGGGTGGGTGAGCGACAGCAGCTCGTTGTTGCCCTTAAGCTGGCCGGGGTGGTCGGCGAAGCGCGTGCCCCGGTAGTCGTCTTCGGTCAGCCTGTCGTTCTGCAGCGTCGTGCCCATGCCGCCGTCGATGATGGCGATGCGCTTTTGCAGCAGATCCACCAGCCCCTGGCCGCGCGTGTAGGCGCTGGCCGCAGGGCGGGAGACGGGTTGGGAAGCGGATGGGGGCGACATGGCAGATCCTCGAATCCCGGCTGGGAAACAGCCTCAGGGCAAACCCGCAATTGTACGGGGATGGGTCAAAATCTGCCCGGTGTCCTGCCCTCTCAGCCCGCGTAGCCCATCACCTTGCGGCCCAGATCGCTGAGGTCGGCCGGGGTGCAGCGGCCCTCAAACGTGGTTTCGAAATCGTCCGGGGCGAAGTCGGGGGCGGAGCGGCCGGATTCGAAGGCGGGGCGCTGCATCGCGGCGTATTCGCGGTTTTTGGCGCAGTCGGGCGCGGGCGCGATGTACATCACGCTGGAATAGCCCGTGCCGCGGTGCACGTCCTCGACGCCGTGCAGCACGTCGGGGTGCCACCACACTGTGTCGCCCGCCTGCATGTGCGGAATCGAGCCATAGCCGCGCAGCAGCAGCTCGTGGTACTGCGGCACGATGGTCATGGCGCGCCCGGCAGCGGCGAAGCACAGCTCGTCCTCGGGCACGTCGTCCTGCAGCGCGCGCAGCAGCATCCAGGCCATGGCGTCGGCCACCGGCAGCAGCTGCAGCGTGCCGTCGCCGGGGCCCTGGGGCGTGAGCGCCGTCCAGGCCTGGAAGCTGCGGAACATGCGGCACACCGCCGGGGACGGAATCTCGCGCACCTGCGTGCGCTGCCAGGCGTCGAACGGATCGTACTGGGCCAGATCGCCGCCAAAGACGTGGCGGTAGACCTGCTGGTAGGCCGGATCCACCCAGCGCTCGATCGAGCCGCTGTCCACGTGCGCCGACAGGCCCAGCGAGGCATCGCCCGGCTGGCGGAAACGCACGCGGTCAGCGTAAACCAGGCTCTGGTCGGGGTCGAACTCGCGGCCGCGCTCCGATTCAAACTGCCACAGCCGGTTCATGAAACGGTGAACCTGCGCCATGGCCGGGTCGGTGCGCGCCTCCATTTGCGCCTGCGACCAGAACACGCCGTAAATCTGCGGTTTGGCGCTGGCCAGGGTGCTGAAGTAGTTGTCCACGGCGCCGTCTTTGGCGAGCTTGGCCAGATAGTCGTTGCGCGCCAGATACTCGGACAGGCTTTCGTTCCAGCGCTGCACGCGCGCGTCGTCAAAAACATTGCGCACGACCAGGCAGCCGCGCTGGCGGATGTGCGCCTTTTGCGCCTCGGTGATGCGGTCCAGATCGGCGAACTCGATCTGCGGCACGGGCTCCTGGCCGGCCGCGCGCTCGCGCTCGATCTGCTCGAGCTGGGCTTCGATGCGCGCCGTCATGGCGGCAAAGCGCTGCGGCAGATCGGTGATGCGGCTTTTCAGTTCGCGCTTGGTGGCCATGATGCGCTCGCGGTGCGGCTCGTTGGCCTGACGGGCGCGGTCCTGGGCGGGGTTCTGGAGGTTCATGGCGGCGTCTCTTCAGTGGGGGTTGAGCAGGGTGGGTGGAAACTGGATGGCGGGCGGCTCGAACAGCACCTGCGCCACCGCCTGATCGGGCTGGATCAGGTGGGCGATCAGGCTGCGGCCCAGCGTCAGCCCGGCCAGGTGCAGGTCTTCAAAACAGGTCAGCAGCGGCTGGCGCAGGTAGCGCGGCAGCGGGCTGCTGTACTTCAGTGCCAGATCAATGTCGCGGCCGACCTGCAGCCGGGCGTCGGCCAGCGCGCCCAGCAGCGGCAGCACCGGTGCCTCGCGCGACACGACCAGGCCGTCAAAATCAGCGGCATGGGCGCGGGCCCACTGGTAGAGCGCTTCGGGGCTGTCGTCCAGCGAAATCGCCTCGATGACCTGCCCGGTCAGCCCGCGACCCGCCAGCACCGGCCGCTCGCAGGTCGCGCGAAAGCCCTGATCCAGGTGACCGCGAAAAGCGCTGCCCGGCATGGGCAGTAGCAGCCCAAGGCGACGGCGCTGGCGCGACGCCAGCGCCTCCACAGCCCGTGCGGCGAATCGGCCATTGTCGAAATCGACGTGTCCGTGCGTGGCCAGCGGCTGCGTGCGCCCGTGCGTGACGAAGGGGAAACCGCGCTGCTGCAGCCAGTTCACGCGGGCGTCCTGCGGCGTGGTGTGCGCCAGCACCAGACCATCGGCCATGCCGCGCTCGACGACGTAGCGCACGCTGGCCAGCGGATCCTGCGGATCGTCCGGCAGCACGATGAGCTGGTAATCGCTGCCCTGCACCGATTCGCCCAGACCCAGCAGCAGCGCCTGAAAGCCGGGCTGGCTGGCGTCCGGCCGGTCCATGATGAAGGCCAGCACCTGCGTGCGCCCGGTTTTGAGGTGCAGCGCCGCTCGGTCACGCACATAGCCCAGCTCCTGCGCGGCGCGCAGCACGCGCTCGCGCGTGGCGGGAAGCACCCGGCTGGACCCCGACAGCGCCCGCGACACCGTGGCCAGCGACAGGCCGGTGGTCTGCACCAGGGTGTGGAGGGTGGCTTTTTCCAGGGGCATGACGGGTGTGGCGCGGGTTGAGCCGCAGATCAATTGAGGCTCAATTATGTAAACGTTTACATTTTTGTCAATAGGGGTTTTACTGAACAGTAAACCTTTGTTTTATTGAGACATTTTTCCGGTTTCCAGCCAGGCTCCACCGCCTGGGTTCACCGGCGTGAACTAGTGCCCAGCCGCCGTTGGCCCAAAGGGATTCAATCAACACGAAATAAAAAAGACTGTGTGAGAGGACGCCCTATGTCGAAAATGCGCAGGCTTTATCCAGGCGGTCGGCTCAAGCCCAATCTGGTGTGGGGCGTGATAGGCAGCCTGGTGTTGGTGCTGGCCGCCTGCGGGGGCGATGCTGCTGCTCCAGCAAGCGCTGTGGGGCCATCGGGCCCTGTTCCGGTCGAGAGTGATCCGATCCCGGCGCCCCCCGCGACAGACTCGATCAGCGGCGTGCGCGTGGCGGCAGCGACCACCACACTGACGCTCAGCTGGCCCGCAGTGCCGGGCGCCCAGCAGTACTACGTCTACCGCCTGGAGGGCCGCGCAGCCACAGCGCCAGCGGAGGAGACCGCAGGCGAGGCGCTGCCTCTCGCCCGCACCCTGGTGTGCGGCACCACGGACATCCGCTGTGTGGACGAGAGCGGCTCGTCGGCCGAGGACGGCAGCAGCACCCGCTTCGAGGTCGAAGCCCAGAAAAGCGACGGCAAGGTCATCGCCCGTCTGGGGACCGTGGGGGACACTGCCAGCAGCCAGGGCGCGCCCCAGGGCCTGGTGCTGGCCACCGGCGACAGCCAGCTCAGGCTGCGCTGGGGCGCCGTGCGCGGGGCCAGCCACTACAGGGTTTCAGGGGGACGGCTGGCGCAGGACACCCGGGTCAAAGGCATCAGCCTCATCGACCAGGGGCTGGACCCGCAGGGGGTTTACACCTACAGCATCCGCTCGTGCAACCGGCGCGACCTGTGCTCGCAGCCCACCAGCCAGACCCTGACCGGACAGGGCGAAGCCCTGACGCAGCCCGAAACGCCCCGCCTGCTGCTGGCCCGCGCACAGGCCACCCGACTGAGCCTGACCTGGCCCGCCGCATCTGGCGCGCAGACCTACAGGCTGAGCCGCGACGGCCAGCCACTGGCCGCCGATCTGAAAGGGACTGATACGGCCTACACCGACACCGGCCTGCAGACCGCCGTCAGCTACCGCTACACCCTGCAGGCCTGCAATCCGCTGGGCTGCTCGGCGCCCAGCGCTGCGCTGGACGCCAGTACGGTGCCGCTGTACCCGGTCGAAGTTCAGGTCACCGGGCTGGACACGCGCCGCAGTGGCGCAGAACTGCAGATCAGCGCCACGCTGGGGGCCGACACCCAGGTGCTGGCGCTGGGCGCAGACACCGTGCAGCTGGGCGTCCTGCCCGTGTCCGCCCCCGTGACCGTTCGGGTGCGCCATCAGCCGACCAACGGCCAGGTCTGTTCGGTCAGGCCGGCGGGTCCACAGCCCGTTGCCGCAGGCGTCAACGTGATCCTCATCCGCTGCAGCACGCCGGTGGCCCTGTCGTATCCGCAGGCCAGCGTGACGCTGCCGCTGGTGCGAGGCGTCACCCACATGGCGCCCCAGCGGCCGCAGGTCTGGGTGGGCAGCGACCTGCTGTCGCCGCAGCCTCTGGCGGGCTGGACCTACAGCAGCAGTGACCCGGCTGTTGTGACTGTCGACGCCCAGGGCGGTCTGAGCGCCGTGGGCCTGGGCCGGGCGCAGATCAGTGCGGTGCTGGAGTCGGACCGTTTCAGCTCCCGGGGCACGGCGGCGGTCTATGGGGTGAGCGTCCTGCCGGCCACCCATCTGCCGCCCGAAGAACGCAACGCTGCACAGACTGTCGCCCTGGAGCGGCTGGATCTGACGCAGGTTTTCGCGCAGAACATCAGCAGCCCCGGCCAGCTTGTCATCCCGGGCCGGGAACTGATGGTGCGGGCTTTTCTGCGCGCGCTGACGCCGCAGGCCGTTGCGCCCCCGCAGATGCTGCTGCGCGCCCGGGTGCCCGACGGCCGCGAGCAGCAGGTCCTCATGGCCTGCCCCGTGCAGGTGCCCGGCGCCGGGCAGCCGGCAGACCCCCATGCCCTGTACAGCCTCGAAGCCGCCTGCACCGGCGTCATCACGGACACAGAACTGGTCCAGGAGGGCCTGCAGCTCACTGTGGCCTCCGCCGACGGCAGCCTGGTGCAGCGCGGGTGGCCCCGGGTGAACCACAAGGGGCAGATCAACATCCATCTGGTGCCGATCCAGATCGGTACCCAGCGCGCAGAACTCCCGGACAGCGACGCGCTGGCCCGGGCCGTGATCCGCACGCTGCCCGTCGCAAAGGTACAGATCACGCGGTCAAAGCCGCTGGTCGTGCCCGCGTCGGGCAGCGACAGCGTCCTGTTTCGCCAGACACTGCTCAAGCTGCGCAGCCTGAGCGAAGCCGAAGGCGCGCGCCGACACTGGTTTGGCGTGATGCCCCAGCCCGCCACGCTGGCGGGCGGAGAGCTGCTGTCCAGCCTGAGCGAAATCGGGGGCCGCACAGGCGCCTCGGTGGGCGTGGCGGACGAGCGCACTTTTCTGCACGCCCTGGGCCACAACCTGAACCTGGAGCACGCGCCGTGCGGCCGGGTCGGCCAGACCGACAGCGCGTACACCGAGGCCGCCTGGCCGGGCGCCAGCCGGGGTCTGCTGAGCAGCACCCCCATTTTTGACAGTCTGGCGGGCACGCTCATCAACCCCCTGCAGAGCCAGAACACCGGGAGCCAGACCGACATCATGGGCCAGTGCTTTGGCAACTGGTTCTCGGAGTACGGCTTCCTGCGGGCCGCGAAGCACATGGAGGAAGACAGCGGCCTGCGCTACACCGACGCCACCAGCCCGGAACTGATCGAAGCGGGCGAGCCGGTGCTGTACATCTCAGGCACGATCAGTGCGCAGGGCGAAGTTCATTTCAACCCCTTGCAGCTGTTCGCGTCGAGCCGGGTCTCTGCCAGCAGCGGCAGCTACACCCTGCGCGTGGTGATGCGCAATGGCAGCGTGCACGAGCAGCACTTCAGCGCCGATGCGGTCAGCGCCGATCCGCTGGTGGCGCAGGTGTTCGGGGTGAAAACGCCCCGTCTGACCGACATCGTGCGCCTGGAGATCGTCGCGGCAGGCCGGACACTGCCCCTCCAGCCGCCCAGCGCGGGGGGCGTGGCAGCGGCGGGGGCTCAGGCCACGTCGGCATCCCCCTGACACTGCGGCGCCGCCTGGCAAAAGGCCGCAAGCGTCAGGCAATGCTCAGCGATGCGGCGCAGCGTCGGCATCGCGTCCAGATCGCAATCCACGCGACGGGCGTTGAAGACCTGCGGCACCAGGCAGCAGTCGGCCAGCGTGGGCGTATCGCCGTGGCAGAACAGGCCGGTGTGCGGGCTGCGGACCAGCATCTGCTCGACGGCCGCCAGGCCCTGCTCCACCCAGTGACGCGACCAGGCGTCGCGCGCGTCGTCGCCCGCGCCCAGCTCGCGCTTGAGGTAGCGCAGCACGCCCAGGTTGCCCAGCGGGTGGATGTCGCAGGCGATGGTCTGCGCGATGGCGCGCACACGGGCGCGCTCCAGCGGCGCGGCGGGCAGCAGCGGTGGCTCGGGCCGGGTTTCGTCCAGATACTCGATGATGGCCAGCGACTGCGTCAGCACCTCGTCCTCATCGACCAGCGCGGGCACCTTGCCCGCCGGGTTGACGGCCAGAAACGCGGCCTGATGCTGCTCGCCACCGCCACGCCGCAGATGCACGGGAACGGCCTGCCAGTCCAGGCCCTTCAGGTTCAGCGCGATGCGCACGCGAAACGCGGCCGAGCTGCGAAAGAAGGTGTAAAGCTGCATGGTGATCTCCTCAGGGTTCCGGCCAATACCCCACATCATGCCCGCACATCATTCCCCTGCCGCGCCTGGTGCAGTCCAGGCAACAGTCTGTTCGCCGATGGCCCCTGACGCGATCCCGGGGTGCCCCCTAGAATGGCCCGAACCCGTTCAGATTCAGAAGGATGCCCCATGAAACAGGTGATTGCACAGATTCCCGCCCCCGGCCGCCACTGGGTGGGCGACGGTTTTCCCGTCCACGGCATGTTCGGCTACCAGCAGGGCGCGCTCGCCCGCAGCCCCTTCCTGATGCTGGATTACGCCGCACCCATGGATTTCCCGCCCAACCCCGGCGCCCAGCGGCGCGGCGTGGGCTCGCACCCGCACCGGGGCTTCGAGACCGTCACCATCGTCTACGACGGCGAAGTGCAGCACCGCGATTCGGCGGGCGGTGGCGGCGTCATCGGCCCGGGCGACGTGCAGTGGATGACCGCCGGGCGCGGCCTGGTCCACGACGAATTCCACTCCGACGATTACAGCGCACGCGGCGGCCCCTTCCACATGGTGCAGCTGTGGGTCAACCTGCCGCAGAAAGACAAGATGACCACGCCGCGCTACCAGGCCATCACCGACGCGACCATTCCGCGCGTGACGCTGCCCGGCGGCGCAGGCACGGCGCGCCTGATCGCAGGCGAGCTGGCGGGCCAGCGCGGCCCGGCGCAGACCTTCACCCCCATGAACGTCTGGGATGTGCAGATCGCTGCGGGCGCCACCGTGCATCTGGATCAGCCCGACGGCTGGACCGCGCTGGTGCTGGTGCAGTCGGGCGAAGTGACGGCGGGCGACGGCGCACAGGCCAGACACGCCGGGCCGGCCTCGCTGCTGCAGTTCAGCCGCGAAGGCCGCACGCTGGCGCTGACCGCGCAGTCCGACGCACGCCTGCTGCTGATGGCGGGCGAGCCCATCGCCGAGCCCGTCGTCGGCTATGGCCCCTTCGTGATGAACACGCAGGACGAGATCGTCCAGGCCATCCAGGATTTCAACAGCGGCCACTTTGGCGAAATCGTCGAAACCGTGACAGCCGGAACGCCCGCATGAGCGCGACCATACAGCGCTACCCCTCGCGCGAATCGCGCATCGGCGAGGACACGCTGATCCGCCGTGCCCTGCCCCACCGCGACCGCCGTCTTGTCGGCGCGTGGTGTTTTCTGGACCACGCCGGGCCCACCGTGTTCGCCAGCGGCAAAGGCCTGCACGTGGGCGCGCACCCGCACATCGGCCTGCAGACCTTCACCTGGATGATCGAAGGCGAGGTCATGCACCGCGATTCGCTGGGTTACGAACAGGTCATCCGCCCCGGCCAGGTCAACCTGATGACGGCCGGACGCGGCATCGCGCACAGCGAAGATTCGGTGCGCGATGGCGACGCCCTGCACGCCGCGCAGCTGTGGATCGCGCTGCCGCAAGCGCACGCGAACTGCGAACCCGCGTTCGCCCACCACGCCAATCTGCCCAGATGGAGCCAAGGCGGGTTTGACGCCACGCTGCTGGTCGGCACGCTGGGCGGCCAGACGGCGCCCGCACAAGTTTTCAGCCCGCTGCTGGGCCTCGATCTGACCAGCACGGGCGCGGCGCACACGTCCATCGAGCTGGACACGCGCTTCGAGCACGCCGCCATCGTGCTGCGCGGCGCCGCCACGCTGGCAGGCGAAGCGCTAGCCCCCGGCGACTGGCTGTACTTTGCGACAGGCCGCACCCGCCTTGACGTGTCCTGCGACAGCGAGGCCCAGATTCTGCTGCTGGGCGGCGAGCCGCTGGGCGAGGACATCCTGCTGTGGTGGAATTTTGTCGGCCGCACGCAAGCTGACATTGAAGCCGCGCTGGCCGACTGGCAGGCGGATGACTCCACGCGCAGCGCCCGTTTCGGTCCCCTGCCCACGGGCAGCCGCGCAGCCCCGCTGCTCGCCCCGAGGCTGGAAGGGGCTCTGAAGGCGGGGCGATGATGGCTGGGAAGGCGCTCAGGCCCTGCCCCGTCATCCGCTGGACAGCCTGACTTTTTCCACCTAAGCTATGCGCATGTTTAATGCGCAAAGATCATCCTCATGAACAGCCCTCACGCGGCCATCGAGGCCCGCCCGTCACATTCGGGCAAACGAGCCACCAACCTGAGCCTGAGTGCCGATATCCTGGATGCGGCCCGCTCTTTTGGCATCAATGTCTCCCAGGTGTGCGACAGCCACTTGCGACAGGTTGTGCGCCAGGAGCGGGAGCGCCGCTGGCGCGATGAGCATGCCGATTTTGTCGCCGCCTACAACGCCACGCTGGACGCCGAAGGTCTGCCGCTAGACGAGTGGAAAAGCTTCTGATGGCCCGCTTTGACGTTTACGCCAACTCCGGACGGCATGCCGATACCACGCCTTACCTGCTTGATGTGCAAAGCGATCTGCTCGACGGGCTGGACAGCTGCATGGTGATTCCGCTGCGCCGTCTGGCGGTCTTCCCCAAAGTCAGGGTGCCCGACCGTCTGATGCCTGTGCTGCATATTGGTGGGCAGGATCTTCTGCTTGAAACACCCAAAATGGGCGCTGTCCCAAGACGGATTCTGGCCGCGCCTGTGGCGTCAATAAGCAGTCAGCAGGAAACCATCATTGCGGCGCTGGATTTCCTCTTCCAGGGGTATTGACGGCCTGCGCCACAATCCCCCCAAACCACCACGGAGCCCCCCATGACCCACCCGACCCGCGCCATCCGCATCCACCAGACCGGCGGCCCCGAGCAGCTGCAGCTGGATCACATCACAGCCGGCGAACCCGGCCCGGGCGAGGTGCGCATCCGCCACCACGCCATCGGGCTGAACTTCATCGATGTGTACCACCGCACGGGCCTGTACCCGCTGGCGCTGCCCGCCACGCTGGGCGGCGAAGGCGCCGGGGTGATCGAAGCCGTGGGCGACGGCGTCACGCACCTGAAGGTGGGCGACCGCGCGGCGTACGCGGGCGCGGGGGCAGGCAGCTACTGCGACGTTCGCGTGCTGCCCGCCATGACGGTCTGCCGTCTGCCGGACAACATCGCTTTTGACACGGCGGCGGCCATGATGCTCAAGGGCCTGACGGCACAGTACCTGCTGCTGGGCTGCCGCCCGGTCGAGGGGCTGAATTCGGGCGATCACGTGCTCTTTCACGCGGCTGCGGGCGGTGTCGGCCTGATCGCCTGCCAGTGGGCGCGGCATCTGGGCCTGAAGCTGATCGCCACGGCGGGCAGCGACGAGAAATGCGCGCTGGCTCTGGAGCACGGCGCGGTGCACGCCATCAATTACCGCACGGAGAACTTCGCCCAGCGCGTGCGCGAAATCACGGGCGGTGCGGGCGTGAAAGTGGTTTATGACTCGGTTGGCAAAGACACCTGGGAAGGCTCGCTTGATTGCCTGCAGCCGCTGGGGCTGATGGTCAGTTTTGGCAATGCATCCGGACCGGTGCCGCCTTTTTCGCCCGCCATCCTGGCGGCGAAGGGTTCGATCTACGTCACGCGCCAGACCCTGTTCAGCCACATCCGCACGCGGGAGCGCTGCCAGGCCATGGCCGATGCACTGTTTGAGGTGGTGAGCAGCGGCGCGGTGAACATCCGCATCGACCAGCGTTACCCGCTGGAGCAGGTGCAGGAAGCCCACCGCCACCTGGAAGCCCGCGCGACCACGGGCAGCACAGTGCTGCTGCCCTGAGGTCAGACGGAGTCAGGCCTCTGCAGCGGTCAGGCCACAGCGCCGTTAACGCCCGCCGGGAAAAAGCCCCCGGCGGTCTTGTCGGCGTTGAGGTAGACGATGCGCAGCACGTCATTGGGCGTGCGGCTGTAGGCAATGCCGTTGGCGTCGGTCGGGACCACATTGGCCACACCGGCCACGGTGATCCCTTGGTCGGCGCCGTTGCTCATGCCAGCAGCGATGGCATCGCTGCTGACCGCGCCCCGGATGGCCGAGATCTTGTTGGCCGCATCAATGACGCCATCGGCCTGATTCACCAGGAAGCCGCGCACCAGCCCTGCGTGGTAGGCCTCGACGGCCATGATGCCCGCAGCGGCGTCCAGTACAGCGGCATTCTTGGCCAGGAAACCGGCCGCGCCCTTGTAGGCGGTGACGCCCACGTCTTCGAACACGAAGGCGCCAATCATGAAGCTGGTTTCGTCGGCATAGGGGTCAAAACTGTCGCCCACACCGGCCGCTTTGGCCGCGGCATTGAACGAGTTCTGCAGATCAATCGCGGGCTGTGACACCGCTGCAGCGCCCAGCGCCTTGCGCAGGAAGCGGACGTGGTTGAACTCGTCTTCGGCGATTTCCTGGGCGTATTCGCGCAGGCGCTTGCTGGTGAAGTTCACCGCACGGCCCCCCGTCACGGCGCCGCGCGTGCCCACGCCGTCCAGGCCCATGGTGTCGCCAGAGGCCTTCAGATCGGCTTCCAGATCGCGGCCCACGGCGCGCAAGTAGAACTGGGCTTCCAGGTATTCGAGGTTGAGCGCGAAGTTCAGCACATCGCTTTCGCTGGGCGCATTGGCCTGGGCGATGGCTTCGCTGACGCTGCCGCCACAGGCGCTGAGCACAGCGCCTCCGACAAGACCCGCCGTCACGCCCGCGCTGCGGCGGAAAAAGTTGCGGCGGTCTTCGCGGCTCATGTCGCGACGGGCCGAGAGGTCAAAAAGGTCTTTCATGGGGGTCTCCGGTTAGGGTGATGTCTGGTCAGACATCTCCCTATACGGAGCTCGGTGGCGGCTGGATGCAGCCCGGCACCAGATTTCAGTCAAACCCAGGGTTAATCCTGGGTTAAATCGGTGAAACCGCCCTCAGGACACCACACGCTGCCAGGCCGCAGGCCGCTTTTCAACAAAGGCTGCAAAGCCCTCGCGGGCCTCGTCTGTGGTGCGTACGCGGGCAATAGTCTGCGCGGCCAGGTCCAGAATGTCCGGAGCCACCGGGCCATCGGGCAGCTGGGCCAGATAGCGCTTGATTTCGGCCTGGGCGTTGGGGCTTTGGGCCAGCAGACGCTCGACCGTGCGGGCCACGGCGGCGTCCAGATCGGCCTCGTCCACCACCTCGTGCAGCAGGCCCAGACCCAGGGCGCCAGCGGCGTCCAGGCTGTCACAGGTCAGCGCCAGGCGCTGCGCCTGGCGGCGGCCAATGGCGTTGACCACATAAGGCCCGATCACGGCGGGCAGGATGCCAAAGCGCGCCTCGCTGACCGCAAAGCGCGCGCGCGTGCTGGCAATGGCGATGTCGGCGGCGCAGACCAGGCCAAATCCGCCGCCCATGGCCGCGCCCTGCACCCGCGCCACCACCGGCTTGCGGCAGGTGGCCAGCGACTGCATCATTGCGGCGAAACGGCGCGCATCCTCCAGATTGGCGTCCTGGCTGTTGGCTGCGGCTCGCTGCATCCAGCCGATGTCGGCGCCTGCGCAGAAGCTTTTCCCCTGCGACGCCAGCACCACCACGCGCACGCCCGCATCGGCGTCAAGATGCGCAAAGGCCTCGTGCAGTTCGCGGATGGTGTCCTCGCTGAAAGCGTTGTGGACCTCGGGCCGCTGGATCGTGACGGTGGCCACGCCCCGGGCATCGGTGCTGAGGTGAAGGTGCTTCATGCTGGCCTACTTGAGCTTGCCCGACAGGAACTGCTGCAGCCGCTCGCTGCTGGGCTGGTTGAGCACCTGACGCGGATCGCCCTGCTCTTCGATCAGGCCCTGGTGCAGGAACACCACGTGGTTGGAGACTTCGCGCGCGAAGGCCATCTCGTGGGTGACGACGATCATGGTGCGGCCCTCCTGCGCCAGCGTCTGCATGACGCGCAGCACCTCGCCGACCAGCTCGGGGTCGAGCGCCGAAGTGGGCTCGTCAAAGAGCATGACCTCAGGCTCCATGGCCAGCGCGCGGGCGATGGCCACGCGCTGCTGCTGGCCGCCCGACATGTGGGCGGGAAAACTTTTCTCGACGCCCGACAGGCCGACCTTGTTGAGGTAATGCCGCGCGCGCTCCACGGCCTGCGCCTTGGGCTGGCGCAGCACCTGCACCGGCGCTTCGATGATGTTCTCCAGCACCGTCATGTGCGACCACAGGTTGAAGTGCTGGAACACCATGGCCAGGCGCGTGCGCAGGCGCTGCAGCTGGGCGCTGTCCTGCGCCTGCAGCATGCCGTCACGGGCCGGGGCCAGGCGCAGCGCCTCGCCCGCGACGCGGATCTGGCCTTTCTGCGGACGCTCCAGCAGGTTGATGCAGCGCAGCAGGGTCGATTTGCCCGAGCCGCTGGAGCCGATCAGGCTGATGACGTCTCCGGCCTGGGCCGTCAGGCTGACGCCACGCAGCACCGGCTTGTCGCCGTAGCTTTTGTGGATGTCCAGGGCCTCTAGTTTGATGCTCATGGGATGCTGATGGGGTGGTGCGCGCGGCCCGGTCAGGCCGTGAGCAGGTAGCCGCTGCGGCGGGGAATGGCGCCCGAGACCTTGCCCAGGTCCATGCCGGTGGTGGCCCAGCGCAGGCCGTGGCGGGCGTAGAGCACACCCCGGTTCTGGCTGACGACCGGGCTGGTCCGGCCGCTGACCGGGTCGATGACTTCGGCCACAACGTCGCCGGGGAAGATCTCGTCGCCGGGCTCTTTCAGGTAGGCCACGACGCCGCCATGGGGGGCGCTCAGGTCTTCGCTGCCCGTCAGCGGCGTGGGCGTGCAGGGCAGTTCGGGCAGCGGCGCTTCATCGCCCACAGCCTGCACCACGCCCAGGTGGACCAGGTAGCGGAAAATGGCGGCGGCGTCCGGCTGCGCCAGCGCGTGGCTGACATCGCACTGGCCGCGCAGCTCGACAGTGGTGCTGGCGCAGCCCTGGGGGATCGGTCGCTGCGCCAGCCAGTCAGCGCCGTAGCGCCCGGACAGTTCGCGCGCCAGCTGCCACCACAGGCCGCTGAGGACTTCGTCAAAACACAGCCCGCCCGAGCCTTCGGCGACCAGCACGGCGCGCGCACCCAGCAGCGCAGCCAGCGGCAGCAACGTGTCCGTGCAGGCGGGTTCGGTGTACAGGTGCATGGCCGCCTGGAAATCGCAGTGCAGATCCAGCACCACATCGGCCGCGTGAGACAGGCGCATCAGCGTGTGGCGCAGGCTTTGCAGCTGGGTCACGGGCGGGTGCGCGTCCAGCCAGCGCGCCACAGCGGCGCGCACGGCCGTGCGGTTGGCGGCTGCATCGGCGCCCAGCGCGGCCAGCAGAGCCTCGTCCTGCGCCAGATCGGGCGCGAACTGCGGGTAGCGGCGGTTGAAGTTCTCACCGCTGGCCAGATCAAAGCGGCCCAGCTGGCTGTGCAGCAATGTCTGCGCCAGGCCCAACGGGTTGGCCATGGGCACCAGCACCACACGGCCGCGCAGTCGCCCGGCGGCTTCGGCGGCGTCCAGCAGACCACGCAGGTGGTGCGCGACCAGCATGCCGGGCAGCTCGTCGGCGTGCAGACTGGCCTGGATGTAGACGGTGGTGGCTGCGTCATCCGGGCCATAGTGCAGGCTGGTCAGCGTGCTGCTCTGGCCGGGCGTGGCGGGGATCAGGGGGTGCTGCTGAATATGCATGGGCGCGGTCGTCTTCAGTGGGTTCGGGCCCGCAGATGGGCCAGAAAGCGGTTCTCCAGCCATTTGAACACGCCCACAAAAGCAAAGGTCAGCAGCAGATAAAACAGCCCGGCCGTGATGAAGGCCTCAAAGGGCAGGTAGAAATCGGAGTACACACTGCGCGCCGCGCCGGTCAGATCCATCACCGCCGGGACGGTGCTGGCCACCGATGTGCCCTGCAGCATCATGATGACTTCGTTGGAATAGGCGGGCAGGCAGCGCCGCATGGCGGACGGCAGCACGATGCGGCGCATGATCTGGCCCCGGCTCATGCCCATGGCGCGCGCGGCCTCGACCTCGCCCGAGGGCGTTTCGCGGATGGCGCTGGCCAGCATCTCGATGGTGTAGGCGCAGGTGTTGAGCGCAAATGCCAGCACCGTGCAGAACACGGCGTTTTTGAAAGGCGCCAGCACTGCCACGGTGTCCCAGTGGTCCTGCACAAACTGGAGCTGGGCGATGCCGTAGTAGATCAGGTAGAGCTGGATCAGCATGGGCGTGCCACGGAACACGTAGGTGTAGAGCCAGATCGGCCCCGACACCCAGCGCTTGCGCGACACACGCAGCACCGCCAGCGGCACCGCCAGAACGCCGCCAAACAGCAGCGACAGAAACAGCAGGAAAAGCGTGTTCCCCAGCCCTTCCAGGAAGAGGGCGCGCACGTCGGGCTGGAGGATGACGTCAAACTCCATCGAAGTGGCTCCGTTTGACGCCCAGATCGTAGCGACGCTCCAGCACGCGCAGACCCAGCAGCGACACGCTGGTGATGACCAGGTAAATCAGGGCGGTGAACAGGAAGAACAGCATGGGCGCGGCCGGAATCTGGTCGCGCGCCGCCGCAGCGGCCTGCTTGGCCAGCAGCGTCATGTCCTGCAGGCCCAGCAGCGAGACCAGCGCCGTCGATTTCAGCAGCACCAGCCAGTTGTTGGTGAAGCTGGCCAGCGCCAGCCGAACCAGCTGCGGGAAGGTGATGCGCACAAACACCTGCCAGGCGCTCAGGCCGTAGGCCATCCCGGCCTCGATCTGCCCGCGCGGAATCGCCAGGATGCCGCCCCGGAAGGTCTCGCACATGTAGGCGCCGTAGATGAAGCCCAGCGTCAGTACGCCGGCCCAGAAGGGGTCGATTTCGACGTAATCGGTGTAGCCGACGGCAGTCAAAGCCGCGTTCAGGCCGATCTGGCCGCCGTAAAAAATCAGCAGCATCAGCACGAGATCCGGGATGCCCCGGATCACCGTGGAATACACGCCCGCCAGCGTGCGCGGCAGCGCCCGGCTGGAGAGCTTGGCCGTCGCCGCGACCAGCCCCAGCAGCACGGCAACCACCGTCGAAGCCACAGCCAGCTCCAGCGTCAGCCAGGCGCCGTGCAGGATGGAGATCAGATAGGCGCCCACCGGATCAGCTCACGACATGAACGCTCAGGCGCCCCAGATGTCGATGTTGACGTACTTGTCAGCAATCTTCTTCCAGGTGCCGTTGGCGCGGATGGTGGTGATGGCTTTGTTCAGCTGGTCGCGCAGCGCGGTGTCCTGCTTGCGCAGTGCCACACCCACGCCCTTGCCAAAGTACTTGCCCGCATCCAGATCGGGGCCGACAAAGCCCCAGCCCTTGCCGTCCGGCGTGGACAGGAAACCGCCCGTGACTTCCACCTTGTCCGCCACGGTGCCGTCCAGACGGCCCGATTTGATGTCCAGATAGACCTGGTCCTGCGCCTCGTAGGGCACCACGACCACGCCGGCGGGCTTGAGCTCGCCCATGGCGTATTTTTCCTGGGTCGAGCCCTTGAGCACGCCAAGGCGCTTGCCTTTCAGATCCGCCGGGATGTTCTTGATGCCGCTGTCCAGCTTGACGACGATGCTGGACGGCGTGTTGTAGTACTTGCTGGTGAAGGCGACGACTTTTTCGCGCTCGGGCGTGATGCTCATCGAGGAGATGATGGCGTCGTACTTGCGCGCCTGCAGGCCAGGGATCATGCTGTCCCAGGCCTGTTCGACGAAGACGCACTTGCGCTTGATCTGTTCGCACAGGGCGCTGGCGATGTCCACGTCAAAGCCGGTCGGCTTGCCGTCGGGCGTCTTGAAGGTGAAGGGCTTGTAGGTCGGGTCGATGGCGACGCGCAGCGTGCCCGCGTCCTGCGCCATGGCGGCGCCCGAAACGGCGACCAGGGCCGAAGCCAGCATCCAGGATTTGATGTTCAGCATGGTTCTCTCCAAGGGGGAGTCAATCACAAGTCGGCCAGTGTAAGGCGTCCGATCCGGCGTCGCCCGCAGCAGCGATCAGGGAAAACCCGAAAACCCCTCATGCGGGTGGCGGCGCGGGCGAGTCCAAAGGCAGCTCTGGCAAGCCCTCGCCCGGCTCGGTATCGCCCGTCCAGGCCAGGGTTTTGCTCGGGCGCACCCCCAGGTTTTTCAAAAGTTCGGCCTGACGCAGCACGTTGCCGCGCCCCTGCTCCAGCTTGCTGCGCGCCGCCGTCCAGGCCACTTGCGCCTGATCCAGACGCTCGCCCACGCGGGCCAGGTCGTCCACGAAACCGGCCAGCTTGTCGTAGAACTCGGCGCCGCGCCGGGCGACCTCCTGCGCGTTGCGGCTCTGCGCCTCCTGGCGCCACAGGTGGGCCACGGTGCGCACGACAAACAGCAGCGTGGAGGGGCTGACCAGCAGCACATTGCGCTCCCAGGCGTCCATGAACAGGGCCTCATCCTGCGTTACCGCCATCATGAAAGCGGGCTCGATGGGCACGAACATCAGCACGCAATCCAGCGAAGCCAGGCCGTACAGCGTCTGATACTTCTTGTCCGACAGCCCCCGGATGTGGCTGCGCACCGAATCCAGGTGAGCACGCAGGGCGTTGGCGCGGGCGGTGTCGGTTTCGGCGCTGGTGCAGGCCTCGTAGCCCAGCAGCGACACTTTGGCATCCACGACCAAGTGACGGTCGCCCGGCAGGTGGATGACCACGTCGGGCTGGACACGGCTGCCGTCTTCGCGGGTGTGGCTCTCCTGCACGGTGTACTCGAAGCCTTTGCGCAGACCGGCCGATTCCAGCACGCGCTCCAGCAGCAGCTCGCCCCAGTTGCCCTGGGTTTTGCTCGAACCCTTCAGCGCGCGGGTCAGGTTTTGCGCGTCGCTGCTCAGCGTCTGGTTGAGCGCCGCGAGCTGCTTCACCTGCTCGGTCAGGGCAAAGCGGTCGCGCCCTTCTTTCTCGTAGACCTCTTCGACCTTGCCTTTGAAGTCGGCGAGCTGCTGGCGCAGCGGGTCCAGCAGCTGGCCCAGACCTTCGCGGTTCTGCTCGGAAAAGCGCTGCGATTTTTCTTCGAGGATCTGGTTGGCCAGCACGCGGAACTGGTCCCCCAGCTCCTGGCGCGCCTGCTGCAGCTGGGCCAGTTTTTCGGCGTGGCCGCTGCGCTCCAGCTCCAGCGTGCGGCGCAGCACGGCGACCTCGCTGTTGGTGGCGGCCAGCGCGGCTTCGGTGTCGTCCAGCGTGGTTTCCAGCGGTGCAACCCGGGCGGCGCGCTCGCGGGCGGCGGCCAGCTCGTCGCGGGCGGTATCCAGGCCGTCACGCCAGGCGTCGGCCTGCGCGGCCAGT
This sequence comes from Amphibiibacter pelophylacis, assembly GCF_037688875.1. Taxonomy (NCBI): domain Bacteria; kingdom Pseudomonadati; phylum Pseudomonadota; class Betaproteobacteria; order Burkholderiales; family Sphaerotilaceae; genus Amphibiibacter; species Amphibiibacter pelophylacis. Next base: position 19,680 of record NZ_JAWDIE010000005.1, on the reverse strand, counting down.
TCGTCCCAGCGCCGCTGCAGCGCGTCCTGCGCCTGTTGCAGCCCGGAAGCCCGCTCGCGCCACTGCGCCAGTTCGGCCTGCAGCGGCGCCACGGCCTGCGCCAGGCGCGCGGCCTCCTGGGCGCGCCAGCGCGGCGCCAGCAGCAGCGCAACCAAAACCGCCCCCAGCACCGCGCCCAGCAGTACAAGCCCGATGCCGCCCAGCAGCAACACCCCCAGCGGGCCGCTCCAGATGGCGTTCACAGCGCCCTCATCAATCGACGATCTGCAGCTTCCAGCCGCCCGCCAGCCTGTCCCACTCCTGGCTTTCCTGGCGCAGCAGGTGCAGGGTCTGCGGGTGGTGCAGCGCCCATTTCTTCGCGACTTTCAGGGAGAAATTCTGGCCATCCTGCGCCAGCTTGACGCCGGGGCGGCTGCCGTCGGGCGCGTCCAGGCGGGCGTTGCACAGGATGACCGCCAGGCGCAGGCACAGGCACTGGATGCGAAAGCCCGGGTGAGCCAGATCGTCGCTGATCTTGCGCAAGCGCCCGCGCTGCCCCAGCGTGAGCTGCGCCAGGCGCCGCTGCTGGCTTTGCGAAAAACCCGGCGCGTCGCTGTGCGCCAGAACGTAAGCGGTGTGGCGGTGATGATCGTGGTGCGACACCGTCATCCCCACCTCGTGCAGCGCGGCGGCCCAGCCCAGTTCGCGGTGCTCTTCGTGCGGCAGACGCGCCACCTGAAGCTGCAGCGCCAGCGCCTGCTCGCCCACGCGCCGGGCCTGCGCCAGATCGACGTGGTAGCGCGCCTGCAGCGCGGTCACCGTCTGGTCGCGCACGTCCAGCACCGGCAGCGGTGCGGCGTCGGTGGCGCCTTCGCGGGTTTTCTGGCGGGCGGCGTACAGCGCCTGGCTTTGCAGACGGTCGTGCAGATCAACAATCACGCCCTGGCGCAGCGCGCCGCGCGCGGGCACGATGCGCTCGATGCGGAACAGCGTCATCAGGGTCTGAAGAATCGACAGGCCCCCGGCGATCACCGGCGCACGGTCGGGCTTGATGCCCAGCGCGGGCAGCGCATCGACGTGCCCAGCCTTGACGCACTGGCGGATGCACCAGCGCAGGCCTTCGGCGGTGATGACCCCGTCGCTGACGCCGCGCGTGGCCAGGAACTGCGCCACCGCGCCCGCCGTGCCCGACGAGCCCAGCACCTCGGTCCAGCGGCTGGGATCAAAAGGCACCAGCGCCTCCTGCAGCGCGGCCCCTGCGGCGACCCCGGCCTTTTCAAACGCCGATTCGGTCAGCTCGCCACGCCCAAAATAAGCCATGGACAGGCTGACGCTGCCCAGCTGGAAGGATTCGGCGGCGAGCTGCTCGCGGCCCTGACCCAGCACCATTTCGGTGGAACGTCCGCCAATGTCGATCACCAGCCGTGCGCTCTCGGACGGCTGCAGGAAGGACACGCCGCAGTAGATCAGCCGCGCTTCTTCGCGCCCCGGAATGACCTCGATGGGAAAGCCCAGCGCCTTCTGCCCTTCGCGCAGGAAGTCGTCTCGGTTGCGCGCCTCGCGCAGCGTCTGCGTGGCCACAGCGCGCACGCGCTCGGGACGAAACTTGCGGATTTTGGCGCCAAAGCGCGCCAGGCAATCCAGCCCGCGCTGGGCCGCTTCACCCGTCAGCAGGCCGCGCTCGTCCAGCCCGGCGCCCAAGCGGACGCTCTCTTTTTCGTAGGCGATGCGCTCGTACTGCCCGTCCTGGATGCGGCCGATTTCGTAGCGGAAACTGTTGGAGCCCATGTCCACCGCCACAAGCGGCATCTGGTGGGGGGGGAGCAGCTGGACCATATCGGGCTCGCAATGGGTGGATGAGGCAGTGGGCAGGATTGTAGGGCGGCGTCTCAAAAACTCAGCCGCCGGTACAGGATCATGGTGTCAGCGCGGCTGGTCGGGCGGGTGATCTGGCCCGTCGCGGCCCAGCCGGGCAAAGCAGGCGCGGCGCCCCGGCTGGGGTTGGGCACCAGGCGCCAGACCGGCTGGCCACTGACGCCCGAATCACAGGTGTGCAGCGGGTTGCGCCGCAACTGCCAGCCCGGGCGGCCATAGACCTGCAATGCCGCCTGTGCGTCGCTGGACAGCAGCCCCACTTCCAGGCACGCTGGCCCGGTGATCTGCGCGCGGACCAGCTCGGCCCAGGGGCGCGGGCTGCGGCCGTAATCGAGCACGGGCAGCCACAAGCTCATCAGCATCAGCCAGCAGGCGCCCACGCCACCCGCCGGCAGAACCATGCTTTTCCACAGTGCCGGGCGGTGACGCCCCGTGCGCCAGACGACCAGCGCGCCCCAGACCAGCGTCACCGCCCCGCCCAGAACCAGCGCCCAGGCCTGAAACGGCACGTCGTAATCGCTGGAGAGGCGGTCGATGTTGGCCGCGATGGGCGCGGGCCAGCCCAGGTGCATGGCGCTGTAAATCACCCAGATGGCCAGCGCCGCCACGCTGAAAAAGCAGACCGAGAACCAGTCCACCAGCGCCGTCAGGCCGCGCGGCACGGCAGGCAGCGACCAGGCGGCCAGCAGCGCCAGACCCGGCAGGGCCAGCAGCAGCGCATGCTGGTCGCCCGCCATGGCCAGGCACTGCGCCAGCGCCCAGGCCGACAGCACCAGCGGCACGCTGACGTGGCGGTGCAGCACAAAAGCGCGCCAGCGCCACAGCGTGACCAGCGCCATCGGCAGCGTCGGCCAGGTGAACCAGATCAGCAGCTTGAGCAGATCCGTCCCGCTGGACGACCAGCGCACGCGCCAGGCCCAGGCCCCGGTGAGCCCCGCCACCGCCAGCACCGGCACCAGCAGCAGTGCAACAGGAAGCAGCAGACGGCGCACCGCCGCATGGCTGGAGCGCGCCGCGATGGCCAGCGCGCCCAGCATCAGCGCCACCGCACTGACCGGCGCGCCGCTGGCGGCCAGGATCAGGCCAGATCCCCCCAGTGCCCCCAGCGCCAGGCCGCGCTGCGTGGGTGCCCGCGCCAGGCCGTACATCCACAGCGTGACGGCCAGCAGCTGCAGCAGCTGCGGTGTCACCTCGTGGCCGAGCTGCAGCAGGCCCAGTGTAGCGACCAGCGCCAGCAGCGCGCTGTCGGCCATGGCGCGGGCGTAGTCAATGCGCCCCGCCTCGCCGCCCAAGGCAAAGCGCTGGGGCTGGGCCGCGTCCTCGCGCGCCAGATGGTAGGCGGAGTACCACAGCAGCGCCATCATGGCGCCCATCACCGCGATAAAGGGCAGGCGCACCCAGATCCAGGGCGATAGCGCAGGCGCCAGCCACTCGCCGACATGGATGAAAGCGGCACCCAGCGCATAGGGCAGCCAGCCGCCCTCGATGGGCGCGCCCAGCAACTGCGGCTGCCAGTGGCCACTGCGGACCATGTCGAGCATCGCGGCGTAAGCGTCGATGTCGGCGGCGCGCCAGGGGTCGCGTCCCCAGAAGCCGCTGACCACGTAAAGCGCGCACAGCAGCCACAGCGCCCAGCGCGGCAGGGGCAGGACATCGCGCTGCAGCGCAAGGGCAGGACTGTTGTTCGAAGACATGGCGGGTGATTATGCCCGTGCCGCAGCGGGCGACCGGCGGGCAGCGACGTTGCAGCGCGGCAACAGCCAGAGCGTTAGCCGGAGTCTGTGTGCAGAAAATCGCCCCACCCAAAAAACGGTCAGCCCACAATCTGACCTGTTTGCCTTTGCCCTTCACCGAGTCCACCCAGGAAACGCCATGAAAAAATTCATCCTCACCGCCGCTCTGACCGTCACTGCCGCAGCCGCCCACGCGCAGGCCCAGCCGCAGCCCTACGCCGAAATCAACACCACCATCGCCCGCCTCAAGCCCGAAGGCGCCGGCTTCTCGGGCACCGGCTCGGCGACGCTGCTGCGCGCCACGCTGGGCTACGAATTCGATCCCACCTGGGCCGCTGAAGGCATGCTGGGCTTTGGCGTGAAAAACGGCTCGGTCAGCTACACCGACACCACAGGCACCACCTCGGTCGATGCCAAGGTCAACAAGATGTACGGGATTTACCTCAAGCCCCGCATCCTGCTGACCGAGGGCCTGGAAGGCTACGCCCGCCTGGGCTACACCAAGGTGGACATCACCGCCAAGGCGAGCGACGGCACGCAGGCGCGCGGCACCAGCGGCAGCTTCTCCTACGGCCTGGGGCTGGGCTACAGCATCAACCCGCAGCTTTACGTCAACGCCGACTACATGCGCTACGCCAAAGACCTGCAGGGCTTCTCCGGCGGCCTGGGCATGAAGTTCTGAACCTGCGGCTTTAAACCGGCGGCGTCTGCCCTGCCCCGATGCGGGGCAGGCGCAGCGCCACCGACAGGCCGCGCGGCACCAGACTGCGCAGATGCAAACCGCCGCCATGCTGTCCGGCGATCTCGCTGGCGATGGGCAGGCCCAGGCCGCAGCCCTCGCCGCCATCCTGCAGCCGCGTGAAGCGCTGCAGCACCGCACCGTGCTGATCCGGCGGGATGCCGGGTCCGTCGTCTTCCACCTGTAGCAGCAGCCAGCCGGGGTCTTCGCCCGGGCTGACCCGCGTCGTCACCGTGCTGCCCGGGCCCGCGTACTGCAGGGCGTTGTCGATCAGGTTGGCCACGGCCTCGCCCAGCAGCCAGCGCTGGCTCCAGACTTCGGCGTCTGGCGGTGAGGCGGCCTCGTCAAAACCCAAATCTACGCCCAGCGCCATGGCGCGCGGCACCCACTGCGCGGTGATGTCGGCCATGAGTGCCGATGCGGTCACGCGCTCGGTCAGCTCCAGCGGCTGCGTGGGGTCGGCGCGCGCCAGGCTGAGCAGCTGGGTGACCAGGTGGGCGCTGCGCCGGGCGCTCTGCATGACGCGCTCCAGCCGCGCCTTGAGCGGTGGATCGCTGGCGTGCGCCCAAGCCAGCTCGGTCTGGCTTTTCAGCCCAGCCAGCGGCGTGCGCAGCTGGTGCGCGGCGTCGCTGATGAAGCGCTTCTGGTGTTGCACCTGGCGCTGGACCTGGTCCAGCAGATCGTTCACCGCCTGGACCAGGCCCTGGACCTCGTGCGGCGCCTCGCGGATATCCAGCGGGCGCATGTCGCCCGGGTGGCGCCGCGCCAGCGCAGCCTGCAGGCGGTCCAGCGGACGCAGACCGCGCCGGATGCCCCAGCCCACGCCCAGCGTCATGAGCAGCATCACGCCCGACAGCGGCAGTGCTGTGTCCAGCAGGATCTGGCTGGCCATGGCCTGGCGGCCCGCGCTGCGCCGCGCCACCTGCACCAGCAGCGACTGCGGCGCACTGCCCCCGTCCTGCGAGCGCAGCAGCAGCGCCACCACGCGCACCGGGTGAGCCTGACGCCCTTCGCGCACCGCCAGACTGCCGCTGTACAGCAGCGGGTGTCCGGGCGCCAGCGGCAGCACCGCCGGGGGCGGCGGCAGGCGGTCGTTGCCCAGCAGGAAGCTGCCGGGCGGCGAGCTGACCATGTAGTACAGCCGATCGCCGGGATCGGCCTCCAGGATGTCCTGCGCCGCACGGGGAAAATCGACCAGGAAACCCGATCCGCTGGGCTTGACCTGGCGCGCCAGCGCCCGCGCCGACTGGATCAGCCCGGCGTCGGTGGCGGCGTTGGCGTAGCGCGTGGCGAGCTGGTAGGTGAAGACCGCCGCGACCGACCACAGCACCAGCTGCGGCAGAACCAGCCACAGCAGCAGCTGCAGGCGCAGCGAGCCGCGACCCGGCCACAGCCGCTGCAGCAGGTGGCGCATGTCAGGCGCCCGCCTGATCCAGCAGGTAGCCCAGACCGCGCACGGTGCGGATGCTGAGCCGCGAGCCCTCCAGCTTGCGCCGCAGGCGGTGGATGTAGACCTCGATCACGTTGGTCTGCACCCCGCTGGCGGCGGCGGTGTCTTCGCGCTCGTCAGAGCGATCGTCGGGGCGTTCATCGCCCTCCCAGGCCTCGTGGATGCTGTCCTTGCGCACCACCTGCTGCGCGTGGCGCATCAGCAGCAGCAGCAGCGTCCACTCGCGCGGGCTGAGATCCAGCATGATCCCCGCCAGCGTGGCGCGCCGCCCGGGCACGTCGATGAGCAGATCGGCCAGCTGCAGGCGCTCCAGACGCGGCGCCTGGCGGCGCAGCAGCGCCTGCAGGCGGGCGTGCAGTTCGGGGAAGTCAAAGGGCTTGCACAGGTAATCGTCGGCCCCGGCGTTGAGCCCGGCGACACGGTCGTCCAGCCCGTCGCGCGCGGTCAGGATCAGGATGGGCAGCGTCACGCCCTGGGCTCGGGCCTGGCGCAGAACGTCCAGGCCCCCAAGGCCCGGCAGGCCCTGGTCGAGTACCACCAGCGACAGCGCCCCGCCGCCGCGTCCGTCGGCCAGCAACAGCTCCAGCGCCTGGGCGCCATCGCCGCAGGCGCGCACGCGGTAGCCCGCCCGCTCCAGCTGGGCCGACAGCGCGTCGGCCAGCAGGGCGTCGTCTTCGACCAGCAGGACGGCCGGGGTCACCGCCGCCTCAGACGTAGTCGGAGAGCGGCGGACAGCTGCACTGCAGATTGCGGTCGCCGTAAACATTGTCCACGCGACCGACCGGCGGCCAGTAGCGCGTCTGTCGCAGGCTGTCCAGCGGATAGGCCGCGACCTCACGCGGGTAGGCGCGCGACCACTCGCCCAGCAGCACCTGCGCCGTGTGCGGCGCGTGAACCAGCGGGTTGTCGTCGCGCGGCCAGGCGCCGGCCAGCACCTGTTCGATCTCGGCCCGGATGGCGATCATGGCGGCGCAGAAGCGGTCCAGTTCGGCCAGATCCTCGCTTTCTGTGGGCTCGATCATCAGGGTGCCGGGCACCGGAAAGCTGAGCGTGGGCGCGTGGAAACCGTAATCGATCAGGCGCTTGGCGATGTCCTCGGCCGAAATGCCGCTGCGCTCCTTGAGCGGACGCACGTCGATGATGCACTCGTGCGCCACGCCGCCGCCGTTCACGCCCGGCAGTTGGCCGTTGTAAAGCACCGGGTAGTGCGGTGCCAGCCGCGCCGCGACGTAGTTGGCGTTCAGGATGGCCGTTTCGGTCGCGGCCTGCAGGCCGTCGGCGCCCATCATGCGCATATACATCCACGAAATCGGCAGCACGCCCGCATTGCCCAGCGGCGCCGCGCTGACTGCGCCCACGCGGGGGCTGTCTGCGGGCGTGTCGGTGATGTCGCGCGGCAGGAAGGGGACCAGGTCCTCAACCACCGCCACCGGCCCCACGCCCGGACCGCCGCCACCGTGCGGGATGCAGAAGGTCTTGTGCAGGTTGAGGTGGCTGACATCGCCGCCAAAAGCGCCCGGCGCGGCCAGGCCGACCAGCGCGTTCATGTTGGCGCCGTCCACGTAAACGCGGCCGCCGTAGCGGTGGACCATGTCGCACAGGCCGGTGATGCCATGCTCGAACACGCCGTGGGTGGACGGATACGTCACCATCACGCAGGCCAGGCGGTCGGCGTACTGCTGGCATTTGGCCTCCAGGTCGGCCAGATCGACGTTGCCCTGCTCGTCGCAGCGCGTCACCACCACCGTCATCCCGGCCATCTGCGCCGAAGCCGGATTGGTGCCGTGCGCCGAAGCCGGGATCAGGCAGATGGTGCGCTGGCTGTCGCCGCGCGAAGCGTGCCAGGCGGCAATCACCAGCAGACCCGCGTACTCGCCCTGCGAACCTGCATTGGGCTGCAGGCTGACGCCCGCGTAGCCCGTGGCCTGGCACAGCCATTCGCCCAGCTGCTCGGCCAGCACGGCGTAGCCCTGGCGCTGGTCGGCAGGCGCGTAGGGGTGGATCTGTGCGAACTCCGGCCAGGTGATGGGCACCATTTCGCTGGTGGCGTTGAGCTTCATGGTGCAGCTGCCCAGCGGGATCATGCTGCGGTCCAGCGCCAGATCCTTGTCGGACAGACGGCGCAGGTAGCGCAGCATGGCGGTTTCGCTGTGGTACTGGCTGAAGACCGGATGCTGCAGCGGCGCCGTGGTGCGCGACAGCGCCTGCGGCCAGCGCGTCTGCGGCGTGAGCGTGCCCCAGTGGATGCCCAGCGCGTCGCTGGAGATGGCCCCCGCCGCGCGGAACACAGCCAGCAGCGCGTCCACGCGCTCGCGCGTGCAGGTCTCGTCCAGCGACAGGCCCACGGTCGTGGCGTCAATGGCGCGCAGGTTGATGCGTGCGGCGCGTGCGGCAGCGTGCACGGCGTCGGCATCCGGCACCGTGAGGGTCAGCGTGTCGAAAAAGTCGGTGTGGCGCAGTGCCAGCCCGGCCGCCGCCAGGGCGTCGGCCAGCGCCGCAGTGTAGGCCGCCACCCGGCGCGCGATGCGGGTCAGGCCGACCGGGCCGTGGTAGCAGGCGTACAGGCTGGCCAGCACGGCGGGCAGCACCTGCGCGGTGCAGATGTTGGACGTGGCTTTTTCGCGGCGGATGTGCTGTTCGCGCGTCTGCAGCGCCAGGCGCAGCGCGGGCTGGCCGCTGGCATCCACGCTGACGCCCACCAGGCGCCCGGGCATGGAGCGCTTGTGCGCATCCTGGCAGGCCAGATAGGCGGCGTGCGGGCCGCCATTGGCCATGGGCAGGCCAAAGCGCTGGGTGCTGCCCACGGCAATGTCGGCGCCCATCTCGCCAGGCGATTTCAGCAGCGCCAGCGCCAGCAGGTCGGCGGCCACCACCACCAGCCCGCCCTGGGCGCGGAAGGCGGCGATGGCCGGGGCCAGGTCGCGCACCGCGCCGTTCACGCCCGGGTATTGCAGCAGCAGGCCAAAGCCCTCGGCAGGCGGCGCGCCATCGGCGTCAAAGGTGCTGACGGTGATGCCCAGCGGCGCGGCGCGTGTGTGCAGCACGGCCAGCGTCTGGGGCAGCACGTCGTCGGCCACCTGGAAGACGGTGGATTTGGATTTGCCCACGCGCAGCGCCAGCGTCATGGCTTCGGCAGCGGCGGTGGCTTCGTCCAGCATCGAGGCGTTGGCGATGGCCATGCCGGTCAGGTCGCAGACCATGGTCTGGAAATTGAGCAGCGCTTCCAGCCGCCCCTGCGAAATCTCGGCCTGATACGGCGTGTAGGCCGTGTACCAGGCGGGGTTTTCCAGCACATTGCGCTGGATCACACCCGGCATGTGCGCGCCGTAGTAGCCCATGCCGATGTGGCTGTCCATCACCTGGTTGTGGCTGGCGATGTGGCGCAGCTCGTCCAGCGCGGCGGTTTCGCTGCAGGCGGCGGGCAGCTGCATGGGCTGGCTGCGACGGATGGCGCCCGGGACGATGCGCGCGACCAGGTCGGCGCGGCTGGGCACGCCGACGGCGTCCAGCAGGCGGGCTTCTTCGGCGGCGTCCGGCCCGAGGTGGCGGTGCGCAAACGCGCCCGCGTCTTCCAGTTCGGCCAGCAGGCTGTTGGCGGCAGGGCTCATGGACATCACCCCTCGATCAGCGCGGCGTAGGCTTCGGCCGTCATCAGGCCATCGAGCTGGCTGGCGTCGGAGGGCTGCACGCGAAAGAACCAGCCCTCGCCCAGCGGCGAGCTGTTGACGGTCGAGGGTTCGGCGGTCAGCGTGTCGTTGACGGCAGTGACGGTGCCGTCCAGCGGCATGTAGACATCGGCTGCGGCCTTGACCGATTCGACCACGCCTGCGGCGTCTTTCTGCGCGTAGTGGCGGCCGACTTCGGGCAGCTCGACAAACACCACGTCGCCCAGCGTGTCCTGCGCGTGTTCGGTGATGCCCACGGTGACGCTGCCGTCATCGTTGATCTGGACCCATTCGTGGTCTTCGGTGTAGAGAATTTTGCTCATGGTGGGGCTCCGGGTGGTCAGCAGGAAAGAATGAGTGTGAAAGGATGACAGCGGCGCTCAGCGCACGTAACGCTGCGGCACGAAGGGCATGGCCACAACCTGCATGGGTACGGCCTTGCCGCGCACCAGCGCGTGGACGGTGCTGCCGATGGCGGCGTGTTCGGGCGGCAGATAGGCCATGGCGATGGGACGATCCAGATCCGGCGAGAGCAGGCCGCTGCAGACTTCGCCCAGCGGCGTGCCATCCGGCGCCTGCAGCGCGGTGTGCTCGCGCACAGGGATGCGCTCCTGCGCGATCAGGCCGACGCGTTTGCGCGTGAGCGGGCGGCGGCCATCCAGCTGGCCCAGCACAACGTCGGCGCCGGGGAATCCGCCTGCACGCTCTCCGCCGCTGCGGCGCACTTTCTGGATCGACCAGTTCAGCGCGGCCTCGATGGGCGTGGTGGATTCGTCCAGATCGTTGCCATACAGGCACAGACCCGCCTCCAGGCGCAGCGAGTTGCGTGCGCCCAGGCCCGCCGGTTTGACTTCGGGCTGGGCCAGCAGCGCGCGGGCCAGCGCTTCGGTCTGCGCGGCGGGCACGGAAATCTCGAAGCCGTCCTCGCCGGTGTAGCCGCTGCGCGTCACATACAGATCAGCGCCCTGCCAGGTGCAGGCCAGGCCGCTCATGAACACCAGCTTTTCGACGCCGGGCAGCACGCGCGCCAGCGCCGTCACCGCTTGCGGACCCTGCAGCGCCAGCAGGCCGCGATCGGGCAAGGGCTCGACGGTGCACTGATCGCCAATGCCCGCCTGGATGTGGGCGATGTCCGCCACCTTGCAGGCGCCGTTGACGATGATGAACAGGTCGTCCGCACGGCGCACAAACATCAGGTCATCCCGGATGCCGCCCGCGTCGTTCAGCAGCAGGCCGTAGCGCTGTTTATCAACGCCCAGCCCCAGCACGTCCATGGGGATCAGGGTTTCGAGAGCGCGGTCAGCGCCTTCGCCCACCAGGCGCAGCTGGCCCATGTGCGAGACATCAAACAGGCTGGCCGCGCTGCGCGTGTGCTGGTGTTCGGCCATCAGCCCGGCCGGGTACTGCACCGGCATGGCGTAACCGGCGAAAGGCACAAGGCGGGCCCCCAGCTCCTGGTGCAGGGCGTAAAGGGGCGTATGAAGAAGATCAGGACTCATGGACAGGCTCCGGCAGCAGACGGGACAGTGTAGAAACGAAACATCGGCCCCGCACTGCGGTGCGCGCGGCCGATCGGCTCCATCCTGTCCCCACCGTCCCTGGACCTGAGAGATTGGCCCGCCAGCCCCACGGCCAGCCGGTTTGCCCCTTCGGTGGGCGTGCTGCGACGGACAGGTCCGCGCAGCGCGCCACTCTCCAGTGAGGAGCCCCACCCCTTGCGAAGCAGGACTTGGCCAGTCCCGGATACCTGAGCGTTGCGGTGGCCCGCAAGCCCCCTGCGCCTTCGGTGACGGATGCGGCGTGCGCGTCCGTGCTCTCCTGGCCGAAGCGCCAGTGTAGCGCAGGGGTGGGAAGAATTTTCAGGCCCGAGTTTGAGGGCCGTGCGCCCCAGGCCTCACAGCTGGAACCAGTCCAGCACGTCGTCCATGGGACCAACGACCAGGCTGAGATCGGCCTGCGCGGCGACCAGCGGTTTGGCGTGAAAGGCCAGCGACAGCCCCGCCGCCCCCATCATGGGCAGATCGTTCGCGCCATCGCCCACGGCCAGGGTGTCGGCGGGATCAATGTCCAGCAGGCTGCACAGCTCCAGCAGGGTGCGGCGCTTTTCGGCCCCGTCGCAGATGTCGCCCCAGGCCTGCGGCACCAGGCCGCCGGTGAGCACGCCGTCCGACACTTCCAGCTGGTTGGCGCGGGCGTAGCCCATGCCCAGGCGCTCGCGCACCGCCCGGCTGAAAAAGGTGAAGCCGCCCGACACCAGCAGTGTCGCCACGCCGTGCGCGTGCAGTGCGGCCAGGAACATCTCCACCCCCGGGTTGATCTGCAGGCGCTGCGCCAGCACATCGGCCAGTGCGCTTTCGGGCACGCCGCGCAAAAGCGCCACCCGGCGGCGCAGGCTCTCGCGGAAATCGGTGATCTCGCCGCGCATCGAGGCCTCGGTGATGGCCGCGACCTCGGCCTTGCGCCCGGCGGCGTCGGCGATCTCGTCGATGCACTCGATGTTGATCAGCGTCGAATCCATGTCGAACGCCGCCAGGCGCACGCGCGACAGCGGCCAGCGCGCCAGGCCGCGCCGCACGCGCAGGCCGGGGGTGAAGTCGTCGTAGGCGCTGGGATCGGGGGCGTGCTGGCTCATGGTGGACTCGCAATCGGGAGGAATCATGGGTCAAGGATCAGGGCGCGATGTTACAGGCTGCCGTCAGGCCGGGGTGTCACAGTGGCAGCGCTTAGAATTATTGCGATTCCGCACTTTCTTTACCGACACAAGGACCGTCCATGAGCCTCAACCAGGTCACCCCCGGCAGCAAAACCCCCGACGAATTCAACGTGGTCATCGAAATTTCGATGAACGGCGCGCCCATCAAGTTCGAAGTGGACAAGGACAGCGGCGCGCTGTTCGTGGACCGCTTCATGGCCACGCCCATGCACTACCCGGTCAACTACGGCTACATCCCGAACACCCTGTCCGACGACGGCGATCCGGTCGATGTTCTGGTGATGACGCCCATCCCCCTGCCGCCGGGCGTGGCCGTGACCTGCCGTCCGCTGGGCATCCTGCACATGGACGACGAAGCCGGTGGCGACGCCAAACTGCTGGCCGTGCCCACGAAAAAAATCCTGCCGCTCTACGCCGATCTCGAAACGCTGGACGATGTCAGCGACGTGATCAAGAACCAGATCGTTCACTTCTTTGAGCACTACAAGGATCTGGAAAAAGGCAAGTGGGTCAAGGTCAAGGGCTGGGGCGGCGTGGACGAGGCCAAGCAGGAAGTCGTCAGCGGCCTGGCGAACGCGAAGAAGTAAGCCAGCCCTCAGGGCAGAAACAGCTCCTGCGCGTCGCTCAGGAAATCAAAGCCGCGCGGCGTGGTCACCCACTGGCGCGGCGGGAAGGGGCTGTCGGGCACCCAGCCGCGCGCGGCGGCCTTGCGCCAGGCGGTGGCCAGGTGGGCGGGCGGCAGGCCCGTGCGCTCGGCCCAGAGCGCATGCGGCACGCCGTCTTTCAGGCGCAGGGCGTTGAGCATGAACTCGAAAGGCAGATGCTGCGGCGCGACCTCGTCCTGGCTGGACACCGCGCGCCCGGCCAGCGCCTGCGTCATGTACTGCTGGGGCTCGCGCCAGCGCGTCTGGCGCCAGATGCGGTGGGCAAAACTGAGCTTGCTGTGCGCGCCTGCGCCCAAGCCCAGATAGTCACCAAAGGCCCAGTAGTTCAGGTTGTGCGTGCAGCGCAGGGCCTCGCTGCGGGCGAAGGCCGAAACCTCGTAGCGGCCCAGCCCGGCGCGGGCGGTGCGCGCCAGGATCAGGTCGAGCATGTCGCTGGCGAGGTCCGCGTCTGGCAGGCCTTCGGGCGGCTGGCTGAAAAAGCGGGTGTTGCGCTCGAGCGTCAGGTGGTAGAGCGACAGGTGCGGCGGCTGCAGCGCCAGCACGGCGTCCACATCGCGGGCCAGGTCCGCCAGCTCCTGACCGGGCAGGGCGTACATCAGATCAATATTGAAGCGCTCGAAGTGGCGCTGCGCCTCGGCCACTGCGGCGCGGGCCTGCGCGGCGTCGTGCACGCGGCCCAGGGCGCGCAGGTGCGTGTCATTGAGCGACTGCACGCCGATGGAGAGCCGGTTGATGCCCGCCTGCGCGTAGGCGGCGTAGCGTCCGGATTCGAAGGTGCCGGGATTGGCCTCCAGCGTGATCTCGGCCTCGGGCGCCAGCGGCAGGCGGGCGCGCACGGCGGAGAGCAGGTCGGCCAGCGTCTGCGGCTGGAACAGGCTGGGTGTGCCGCCGCCCAGAAACACGCTGATCACCGGGCGACCCCAGACCAGCGGCAGTGCGGCGTCCAGATCGGCGATCAGGGCGCGGACGTAATCGGCCTCCAGCCCAGGCGGCAGGTGGCCGTCGTCGCCCAAGCCAGCGCGCTCGTGCGAGTTGAAATCGCAGTAGGGGCACTTGCGCAGGCACCACGGCAGGTGAATATAAAGGGACAGCGGGGGCGGCCCGGGCAGGCTCAGGGGGCCGTCACCCAGAAAGTCGGCCAGAGGATGATCGGGCGGCACGGCCGTGGCGGCGTAGCGGCTGGCTGGTGCAGTGCCAGGAGCGCCCGGAGAACCAGAAAAGCGGCCCACCTCGGGCACCAGCGGAATCACCCGGCGCCGGGCAGCCGGATCGGGCAGGCCGTCGGCGTCGCTGGGTCTCATGCGCCTGCGTCACCCAGGGCCCAGCGCGCGCGCATCAGCGCCAGCAGGGCGCGGCCAGCCACGCCCCGGTGGCCCAGGCGCTGCTTGTCTACCGCCGACAGCTGCGCGACGCTGCAGCCGGGCTCGTCCAGCCACATCAGCGGGTCGTAGCCGAAACCGCCGTCCCCCGCAGGCTGCAGCGCGATGCGGCCCGGCCAGTCGCCGGTCGCGACCAGCGGTTCAGGGTCGTCCGGGTGGCGAACGGCGACCAGGGTGCAGACGAAGCGGGCGCGGCGCTGTTGCGGCGCCGTCTGCCCGGCCAGCGCAGCCAGCAGATGGGCGTTGTTGGCGGCGTCCTGGCGGGCGCGGCGTGATTCGCGGGCGCCGTCCGCATCGGTGTCGGCCAGCGGCGCATACCGCGCCGACCACACGCCGGGCGCGCCGCCCAGAGCGTCCACGCACAGGCCGGAATCGTCAGCCAGCGCGGGCAGCCCAGCCAGGCGGCTGGCGTGGCGCGCCTTGTGCAGGGCGTTTTCGATGAAGGTGGCGTAGGGCTCGTCGGGCTCGGGCACGGCCAGCGCGCCCTGGGGCAGCAGGCGCAGGCCCAGCGGCGCGAAGAGATCGCCCAGCTCCGCCAGCTTTTTGGCGTTGTTGGACGCCAGGACCAGATCGCGCAAGGCGTTGTCCATGGCCATGTCAGGCCCCGGCGCCGAGATCGAGCAGGCGCTGCGCGGGCTGCTCCAGGGCCTGGCGCTGCTCGGCGTGCAGGCGGGCGATGCCGTCGCTGGCCAGCTGCAGCAGGCGGTCCAGCTCGGCGCGGCTGAAGGGCGCGCCTTCGGCCGTGCCCTGCACCTCGACAAAGCCGCCTGCGCTGGTCATGACCACGTTCAGGTCGCAGTCGCAGCCCGAATCTTCGGGATAGTCCAGATCGAGCAGCGGCTCGCCCTGAAAGACGCCGACCGACACCGCTGCGACCTGCGCGCGGAGCGGTTCGCCCGCGATCAGGCCGCGCTCTTTCAGGCCACGCACCGCGTCGGCCAGCGCCACCCAGGCGCCGGTGATGCTGGCGGTGCGCGTGCCACCGTCGGCCTGCAGGACGTCGCAGTCGATGTGTATCGTGCGCTCGCCCAGGGCCGTCAAATCAACCACCGCGCGCAGCGAGCGGCCGATCAGGCGCTGGATCTCCTGGGTGCGGCCACTCTGTTTGCCGCGCGCGGCCTCGCGGTCCGAGCGCGTGTGCGTCGAGCGCGGCAGCATGCCGTATTCGGCGGTGACCCAGCCCTCGCCCTTGCCTTTCTGGTGCGGCGGCACCTTATCGAGCACCGACGCCGTACACAGCACCTGGGTGTCGCCAAAAGCGCACAGCACCGAGCCTTCGGCGTGGCGCGTGACCCCGCGCTGGATGCGGATGGGGCGAAGCTGGTCGGCGGGGCGCTGGTGCAGTCGGGTCATGGCGGAGTCCTTGAAAAGTTCAGGGCGCTGAGCTTACACCGCTTGCACCGGCCATCCCTCAAACCACCTTCCCCGGATTCATGATGTTCTTCGGGTCGATGGCGGCTTTGATGGCGCGCATCAGCGCCACGCCCGCCTCACCGGCTTCCTGGCGCAGGAAATCGCGCTTGTGCAGCCCGATGCCGTGCTCGCCGGTGCAGGTGCCTGAAGCCGCGATGGCGCGCTCGACCACGCCCCGGTTAAGCGCTTCGGCGCGGGCGATTTCATCCGCGTCGTGCGGATCGACCAGGTAGCCCATGTGGAAGTTGCCGTCGCCCACGTGTCCCACCAGGAAATAGGGCTGACCCGCCGCGTCGGCTTCGTCCACCGCCGCCTGCACCGCTTCGGCCAGGCGGCTGATGGGCACGCAGACATCGGTGGTGATGACACGGCAGCCCGGGCGTGACTGCACGCCCGCAAAGTAGGCGTTGTGCCGCGCCGCCCACAAACGGGAGCGCTCTTCGGGGCGCGTGGCCCAGTCAAATCCCAGCCCGCCCAGGTCTTCGGCGATGCCCTGCACCGCCTGCGCCTGCTCGGCCACGCTGGCGGGCGAGCCGTGGAATTCCATCAGCAGCAGGTCTTTCTGCGGCAGCGTCAGCCCGGCGTGGCGGTTGACCCGCCCAACGGTGGCCGCGTCCAGCAGTTCAACGCGCGCAATCGGAATCCCGGCCTGGATGATGGCCGTGGTGCACTGCACGGCCTGCAGCACGCTGGGGAAGGCGCAGACTGCCGCACTGACCGCCTCGGGCAGCGGGTGCAGGCGCACGGTCACTTCGGTGATGACGCCCAGTGTGCCTTCGCTGCCCACCATCAGCCGCGTCAGGTCGTAGCCCGCACTGCTTTTGCGCGCCCGCGTGCCGGTGCGGATGACCTCGCCGCCGGGCAGCACCACCTGCAGCGCCAGCACGTTCTCGCGCAGGGTGCCGTAGCGCACGGCGTTGGTGCCGCTGGCGCGGGTCGCCGCCATGCCGCCGATGGACGCGTCCGCACCCGGATCAATCGGGAAGAACAGCCCCGTGCCGCCCAGCGCAGCGTTAAGCTGCTTGCGCGTCAGGCCCGGGCCCACGGTGGCGGTCATGTCCTCGGTGTGGATGGCGTGGACGGCGTTGAGCGCGTTCACATCCAGGCTGACACCGCCCTGCACCGCCAGCACGTGGCCTTCCAGCGACGAACCGGCCGCGAAGGGAATCACCGGCACGCCGAACTCCTGCGCCCAGGCCAGCACGGCGCTGACATCTTCGACCGACTGCGCCATCACCACCGCGTCGGGCGGCGGGACATCGACAAACGGCGATTCGTCGCGGCCGTGCTGCTCGCGCACCGCCTGCGACCAGACACAGCGCTCACCCAGACGCCGGGCCAGTTCCTGCGCGGCGCCTTCGGGCCAGGTTTCGGGCAAAGTGGAGGGGCTGCAAGGCGGGACAGAAAGAAGCGTTTCGTGAGGGCGCATGGTCATCTGGGACTAGGCAGCGAAAACCCGATGGTGGAGATTGCCGACAACGGCGTCAAGCCCCCGCAAAGCCGTGCCAACAGGCGCCAGCGCACCAGTACAATCGCGCTTTTACTGGCGCCCATGAAAAACATCCGCAACTTTTCCATCATCGCCCACATCGACCACGGCAAGTCGACGCTGGCCGACCGCCTCATTCAGCGCTGCGGCGGCCTGTCCGACCGCGAAATGGAAGCGCAGGTGCTCGATTCCATGGACATCGAGCGCGAGCGCGGCATCACCATCAAGGCCCAGACGGCCGCGCTGTCCTACACCGCGCGCGACGGCCAGGTCTACAACCTCAACCTGATCGACACGCCTGGACACGTCGACTTCAGCTACGAAGTCAGCCGCAGCCTGTCGGCCTGCGAAGGCGCGCTGCTGGTGGTGGACGCCAGCCAAGGCGTTGAGGCGCAGACCGTGGCCAACTGCTACACCGCGCTCGAACTGGGCGTGGAAGTGCTGCCCGTGCTGAACAAAATGGATCTGCCTCAGGCCGATCCGGACAACGCCAAGCTGGAAATCGAGGACGTGATCGGCATCGACGCCAGCGACGCCATCCCCTGCTCGGCCAAGACCGGCATGGGCATCGACGAGATCCTGGAGCTGGTCGTCACGCGCATGCCGCCTCCCAAGGGCGATCCCAGCCCCGACACGCCGCCGCGCGCCATGATCATCGATTCGTGGTTCGACACCTACGTCGGCGTGGTCATGCTGGTGCGCGTGGTCGATGGCGTGCTGCGCAAGGGCGACCGCATCCGCATGATGGCCAGCGCCTCGGTGCACGTCGCCGAGCACCTGGGCGTGTTCACGCCCAAATCGGTGGACCGGCCGGAGCTGAAGGCCGGCGAGGTCGGCTTCATCATCGCCGGCATCAAGGAGCTGCACGCGGCCAAGGTGGGCGACACCATCACGCTGGACAAGAAGCTGCCCAACAACGCGGGCCCCGCCACCGAGGCGCTGCCGGGCTTCAAGGAAATCCAGCCGCAGGTGTTCGCGGGGCTGTACCCGACCGAGGCCAGCGAGTACGACCAGCTGCGCGACGCGCTGGAAAAGCTCAAACTCAACGACGCGGCGCTGCGCTTCGAGCCCGAAGTCAGCCAGGCGCTGGGTTTTGGCTTCCGCTGCGGTTTCCTGGGCCTGCTGCACATGGAAATCGTCCAGGAGCGCCTGGAGCGCGAGTTCGACCAGGACCTGATCACCACCGCGCCCAGCGTGGTCTACGAGGTGGAAATGGGCGACGGCACGGTGCTGGAGGTCGAAAACCCCAGCAAGATGCCCGAGGCCAGCCGCATCCAGGAAATCCGCGAGCCCATCGTCACCGTGCACCTGTATATGCCGCAGGATTACGTCGGCTCGGTCATGACGCTGGCCAACCAGAAGCGCGGCGTGCAGATGAACATGGCCTACCACGGCCGCCAGGTCATGCTGACCTACGAAATGCCGCTGGCCGAGATCGTGCTGGATTTCTTCGACAAGCTCAAGAGCGTGTCGCGCGGCTACGCCAGCATGGATTACGAGTTCCTGGAATACCGCGGCTCGGACGTGGTCAAGGTGGACATGCTGATCAACGGCGACCGCATCGACGCGCTCAGCCTGATCGTTCACCGCACGCAAAGCCAGTACCGCGCCCGCCAGGTGGCGTCCAAAATGCGCGAGATCATCCCGCGCCAGCAGTACGATGTGGCCATTCAGGCGGCCATTGGAGGCAACATCATCGCCCGCGAGAACATCAAGGCCCTGCGCAAAAACGTGCTGGCCAAGTGTTATGGCGGTGACATTTCGCGCAAGCGCAAGCTGCTGGAAAAGCAGAAAGCCGGCAAAAAGCGCATGAAACAGATTGGTTCGGTCGAGGTGCCCCAGGAGGCTTTCCTCGCCATCTTGCAGGTGGAAGACGCATGAGCATCCTGACCGCAGCGCTGATGGGCGCGCTGGCCCTTTACCTCGGCGGCTGGTACGCCGGGCTCTGGCTGGGCAATTTCGCCGCCCTGCTCATGCTGCTGACTGTCGTCACCGGCGTGTTCTGGGGCCTGGAAAAGCTGCGCTTTCGCCCGCAGCGCGTGGCCGCCGTCGCCCAGCTGGACCGCGAAATGCAGGAGCGTCAGCAGTCGCTGGAAGCACGCGGCATTGTTCACGACGCCGCCGACAGCCACGGCGCGGCGCGCCAGAAACTGCTCATGCAACCCTGGTGGCTGGACTGGACGGCGGGGCTGTTCCCGGTGATTCTGGCGGTCTTCATCCTGCGCTCTTTCCTGTTCGAGCCCTTCAAGATTCCGTCGGGCTCGATGATTCCCACGCTGGCCATTGGCGATCTGATCCTGGTCAACAAATACGAGTACGGCCTGCGCCTGCCGGTGTTCAACACCAAGCTGTGGGCCAACAAAGAGCCCGCGCGCGGCGACGTCATCGTGTTCCGCTACCCGGAAGACCCCAGCGTCGATTACATCAAGCGCGTCATCGGCCTGCCGGGCGACACGGTCGATTACACCAGCCAGCGCCTGACCCTGAACGGCCAGCTCGTGCCAGTGACTTCGCTGGGTCAGTACCTCAACCCCGAAACGCTCAGCGACATGCCGGTTTTCGAGGAAGACCTGCCCGGCG